>DATGJR010000135.1:0-12524 GCA_035295065.1 Steroidobacteraceae bacterium | reverse complement strand
GCCTGGCGTCGAAGGCGGGCGGGAGATTCCACTGGTTGGCCGGGCTCTACTGGGAGAAGACCCGCGACACCAACTCCGGCAGCACTTACTTCATGCCGGGCCTGAACACCAGCGGCACCGCGTTCGCCTACGAGAACTACTACTACGGGACCACCGGCTCCTCGCTCCCGCCGGGGCAGTGGTACGCGTATACGACCCGCTCCGATTATCTGCAGACGACCGAGTTCGCGAACATCAATTACGACATCACCAGCAAGCTGAACGTGGAGGCCGGCACCGTCCACTTCCACTCCGATTTCAGTTACTACAGCCCCTACGGCCAGTTTGCTTACAACGCCACGACGCCGGCGCTGTCGCAGGGCTCCTCGCACAAGTGGGACAGCAAGCTCGGGATGAACTACAAGGTCACCGACCGGATCATGCTGTACGCCGACTGGGCGCAGGGCTTTCGCGACGGCGGCGCGAATTCGGGTGATCCCGCCGGGTGTTATGCCAACGGGGTGCCGCCGCAGTACGTGCCGGACACGCTCAACAACTACGAGATCGGCTGGAAGACCACGAGCCTCAACGGGCGGCTGCTGTGGAACGGCGCTGCCTACTACATGGACTGGAAGGATCTGCAGTCCCTGATCTACGACATCAACATCTGTCCGTCCGCGAGCTTCAACGCGAACGTGGGCCAGGCGCGCATCTACGGCGTCGAGTCGAACGCCGACTACAAGGTGGACGAGCACTGGTCGCTGCAGGCCTCCGGCAGCTATACCGACTCCCACCTGATCTCGAGTCAATACCCGACGTTCGAGCCCAATGTGGGCGAGCGCCTGCCGTACGTTCCCTACTTCAGCTACAGCGCCAATGTGCGCTACGAGAGTCCGCTGAGCACGAGCGTCAACGGCTACTGGCAGTTCGACATCGCGCACAAGGGCGACATGTGGGACGACCTGCATGTCGTCGGCTCGAACGGTTTCCCGCGCATGCTCCAGCCCGCTTATAGTCTGATGAATCTGCGGCTCGGCATTAATCCACCGGGCGGGGCGTGGCTGGCGGAGTTCTACGTCACCAATCTCGCCAACAAGAACGCGGTTCTCTATACCAACACCGGCAACTTCGATCTGCGCCAGACCGTCACCGAGCCGCGGGTCTACGGCGTGCGCCTGAGCTTGCGCTTCGGCAAGGGGTCGGGGGGAGAGTGACGGGAGCGGGTGCCGTCGAAATCCCCCGCCACGCGCGCGCGGTGGTGGTGGGCGGCGGCATCATCGGCACCTCGGTCGCCTATCATCTGGCGGCCATGGGCTGGAAGGACGTCGTGCTGCTCGAGCGCGACCGGCTGACCTCGGGCACCACCTGGCACGCCGCCGGTCTCATGGTGACCTTCGGCTCGACCTCCGAGACCTCGACCGAGATGCGCAAGTACTCGCGCGATCTCTACCGGCGACTGGAGGCTGAGACCGGCCAGTCGACGGGACTGTCGCTCATCGGCTTCATCGAGGTCGCATCCGACAAGGACCGGCTCGAGGAATATCGGCGCGTCTCGGCCTTCAACCGTTATTGCGGCGTCAATGTTGAGGAGCTGTCACCACGTGAGGTGCTCGAGCTCTTTCCGCTCGCCCGGGTGGACGACATCGAGGCCGGCTTCTACGTAAAGGAGGACGGACGGGTCAATCCGGTGGATGTCACCATGGCGCTCGCCAAGGGCGCGCGTCTTCGCGGCGTGCGGATCATCGAAGGCGTTGCGGCCACGGGCGTTCTCAAAGCCCGCGGCCATGTGACCGGGGTGCGCACGGCACTCGGGGACATCCAGGCGGAGATCGTCGTCAACTGCGCCGGCATGTGGGCGCGGCAGTTCGGCGAGCTCGCCGGAGTCACCATCGCCAACCAGGCCGCCGAGCACTATTACCTGATCACCGAGCCCATCAAGGACCTGCCACCCAACATGCCGGTGCTGGAGGACCCGGGCTGCTACGGCTACTACCGCGAGGAGGGCGGGGGGCTGATGGTGGGACTCTTCGAGCCGGTGTGCGCGCCATGGAAGGTGGAGGGAATTCCCCAGGACTTCTCCTTCGGCGAGCTGCCGCCGGACTGGGAGCGCATGACGCCCTTTCTCGAGCGCGCGATGTCGCGGGTGCCCGTCACCGCCGAAGTCGGCATGAAGCGCTTCTTCTGTGGTCCCGAAAGCTTCACTCCGGACCTGCGTCCGATCGTCGGCGAGGCGCCCGAGCTCCAGGGTTACTTCGTCGCGGCGGGACTCAACTCCATCGGCGTGCTGACCGGCGGCGGCCTCGGCCGGGTCCTGGCGCACTGGATCGTGACCGGCAATCCCGACGTCGACGTGACCGGCTTCAACATCGACCGGCTGCACGTCACGCAGACCAATCCCGAGTATCGGCGGGCGCGCACTGTCGAATCGCTCGGCATGGTCTACAGGTGCCACTACCCGTATCTGTCGCTCACGACCGCCCGCGGCGTGCGCAGGTCGCCGTTCCACGCGCAGCTCGCGGCGGCGGGCGCTTATTTCAATGAAGTGAGCGGCTGGGAAAGTCCTGGCTGGTACGGCACTCCCGGCGCAAGTCCCGACCCGGGGCCGCTCGGCTGGGGTCGGCCGGGCTGGTTCGGGCGCTGGCGCGAAGAGCACCGCGCGGCGCGCGAGAACGTGATCCTCATGGACATGTCGTTCATGGGGAAATTCCTGGTGCAGGGACGCGATGCGGGGCGGTGCCTCAATCGCATCTCGGCGAACCAGGTCGACGGCGCGCCCGGCGTGATCACCTATACCCAATGGCTGAACGAGGCAGGCAGGCTCGAGGCCGACCTTACGGTCACCAAGCTGGATGAGGAGCGCTATCTGGTCGTCGTGACCGACACGATGGTGCGCCACGCCGAAACCTGGATGCGCCGGCACATACCCGACGGCGCTCAGGCCTTCGTGACGGATGCAACTTCCGCCTACGGGCAGCTCAACGTGCAGGGACCCAACTCGCGCGCGCTGCTGCAGCGCCTGACCAGTGTCGACCTTTCCAACGCTGCCTTTCCGTTTCGCACCGCGCGCGAGATCGACATCGGGTTCGCTCGCGTGCTCTGCATCCGCATCACTTATCTCGGCGAGCTCGGCTACGAGCTGTACATTCCGGCGGAGCAGGCGATCCATGTCTACGAGCGGTTGCTGACGGCGGGTCGCGACCTCGGGCTCGCTCACGCGGGCTTGAGGGCACTCGGGAGCCTGCGCATGGAGAAGGGCTACCGCGACTACGGCCACGACATCGACAACACCGATGTGCCGCACGAGGTGGGCCTGGGCTTTGCGGTCGACCTGAAGAAGCGCGACGGCTTCATCGGCAGGGAGGCCGTGCTCGCGCACCAGGCGCGCGGCCCGCTCACGCGCCGCCTGCTGCAGGTGCTGGTGCAGGACCCCGAGCCCCTCATGTTCCACGCCGAAGTGGTGCTACGCGATCGCGTTCCGGTGGGCTACGTGCGCGCGGCTTCCTATGGCCACACCTTGGGCGGCGCGGTGGGGCTCGCCATGATCGAGCCCAAGGTGCCGGTCGATGACACCTATTTAAAGAGCGGCGAGTGGCAGGTGAACATCGCGGGCAGGCTCTACCCCGCTGCGGTCTCGGCGCGGCCGCTCTATGATCCGCAGATGAAAAGGATCCATGCCTGAGAGTCCGGGCCGCCCGCCGGAGCCGGGGTCGCGCCGCGCAGCCGTGCTGGGACTACTGGTCGCCCTGCTGTTGATCGTGACGGGGCTGATCCTCGTGAAAGTGCTGGGCGACTCCGCCCGACTGCAGGATTGCGCCATGTCGGGGCGCACCAACTGCGCGCCCATCGACCCGAGCAACGGAGAACCGCGATGATCACCGGGTACAGCGACCACGCCGCCAATGAGCGCACCTTTCTTGCCTGGGTGCGCACCGGCATCGCCGTGATCGCCTTGGGATTCCTCATCGAGAAATTCAATCTGTTCCTGCGCACGATCGCGAGTGCGGCCATCGGGGAGCGGGCGGCCGCGGTCGGGCACCTCGGGGAGCGGGTCAGCAACTATGAGGGCTTGCTCCTCATCTTCGGCGGGGTCGCGATGCTCATACTGGCGACGACACGCTTCGTGCGCACGGCGCGCCTGCTCGAGGATCCGGCCGCGCACCCGGCGGGGAGCGTGCGCACCGAGCTGATCCTGTGCGCCTGTCTGGTGCTGGTGGTCGCCAGCTACAGCCTTTATCTCGCTTTTTGAATGAGATCGCTCGGCCGCAAACCGCACGGTGCCCGCCTCGAGCGCATCAAGGCCTCGCCCCGCTGGGCGGGGGAACGGTTTCGCAATCTGCACCCGATCATGCCCGGATTGCGCAATCCAGAGGTACCGCTGCCGACGCTGCGCGAATTTCTCTGCGGCGGAGAGCGGCGCGCGCCTCCGGGCCCGCTGCCTTCCGTGAGCCCGCTCGATGGATGGGCGCGGCCGCCGGGAAGCGGGCTGCGCGCCACCTGGCTCGGGCACTCGACGGTGCTGATCGAGATCGAGGGACTGCGGGTGCTCACCGATCCGGTCTGGGGCCGGCGCGCCTCGCCCTCGAGCCTCGTCGGACCGAAGCGCTTCCAGCCGGTGCCCGTTTCGCTGCGGGCGCTCCCCCCGATCGACCTCGTGCTGGTGTCGCACGACCACTACGACCACCTCGACTATCCGACCATCCGACAGCTGCGCTCGCGCCACGTGCCGTTCGTGACTTCGCTCGGTGTCGGCGCGCATCTGGAAGGGTGGGGCGTGGACCCGCAGCGCATCGTGGAGCTCGACTGGTGGGACTCCTATACGCTCCCGGGCGCCGATCTCACCGTCACCGCGACCCCATCCCAGCATTTCTCCGGACGCACCATGAAGACACGCAACACGACGTTGTGGTCCTCACTCGTGATTCGCTCCGCGCGGCACACCGTGTTCTTCAGCGGTGATACCGGTTTGACCACCGAGTACCAGCTCATCCGCGAGCGACTGGGGCCTTTCGACCTGACGATGCTCGAGGTGGGCGCGTGGCATGCGGCCTGGGGTGACATGCATCTGGGTCCCGAGAATGCCCTCAGGGCACACGCACTGCTTGGCGGTGGTCCCTTCCTGCCGATCCACTGGGGGACTTTCGCGCTCGGCATGCACGCGTGGGATCAGCCGGCGGAAGCCCTGTTGGCGCTCGCCGACTCGGCCGGTGCGCAGCTTCTGATGCCGCGCCTCGGCGAGCCGGTCGAGCCCGCGCAGGGGAGAGATGTCGAGCCCTGGTGGCGTACGGGGCAGCCCGAACGGCGCACGCTGCCGAGCCTCGCGGGCGCTGCGCTGCCGAAATCCCTAACGGTGCCGATGGACTGAGGCGCTGGACTCAACGGCATCGAACAGCCGGCTCAAGCCGAACGATACGTCCTGAATCGTGCCGTTGACGAAGAAACCGGGCGTGCTGCGCACGTGGCTGTGTCGCCCGCTCTCCTGGTGCTCGCGCACCCGCTGGAGGTAGACGTGATCGTCCATCTCGGCGGTGAAGCGCGCCATATCGAGCCCGAGGCGCCCGGCGTAGCCATGCAGATGGCGCAGCGCGAGGTGCTCCTGATTGGCCCACAGCAGGTCGTGCATTTCCCAGAATTTTCCCTGCTCGCCGGCGCACTCGGCCGCTTCGGCGGCGGCCAGCGCGTGCGGGTGTGCTTCCTCGAGCGGAAAGTGGCGGAAGACGAGCCGCACCCGGCCGGCGAAGCGCTCGAGCAGCATGCGAACCGTCGGCGCGGCCTGCTTGCAGAGGGGGCACTCGAAGTCGCCGTACTCGACCAGCACGACCGGCGCGTGCTCGGGCCCGAGCGTGTGATCGGCGGCGGTGACGGGAAGGGCCAGGTCGGTGCCTTGAGCGTCCGCCATATGCGCTACCTCGTCCTCACTTGAAGTAGGCGTGGATCACGTCGATCAGCTCGTCGGCCGCTTGCGCACGTGTGCCGGCCGAGACGCGTGCCAGCAGATGCTCGCGCAGATGATCCTCGAGCACCTCCGCGAGCAGGCTGTTGATGGCGCCGCGCGAGGCGGTGAGCAGATGCATGACGTCAGAGCAGTCCGCATCGCCCTCCAGCGTCCGCTCGACCGCCTCGACCTGGCCGCGGATGCGGCGGATCCGGTTGAGCAATTTCTGCTTGTCGCGGACGGTGTGGGCCACGTGGAAACTCCTGATACCTGCTCCGGGGTAATCTATAGGAAACTCCCGGTGGTGGGTATTCGACCCAAGGGGGATGCTCATGAATGCGAGCCCACACGCTTACCGCGACGCTTATCGGCGTTCGCTCGAGGACCCCGAGGGCTTCTGGGGCGAGCGCGCCGAGGCGCTCACCTGGGAGCGCCGCTGGGATCGTGTGCTCGATGCGAGCCGCGCTCCCCTTTACCGCTGGTACAGCGGCGGCCGCCTCAACACCTGCTACAACGCGCTCGACCGCCACGTCGAGCGTGGGCGCGGAGCGCAGCCGGCACTCATCTACGACAGCCCGGTCACGGGCACGGTGGCACGGCTCAGCTACCAGGAGCTCACCGAGCAGGTGGCGCGCTTTGCCGGCGCGCTCACTCTGCAGGGCGTCAAGCGCGGCGACCGCGTGGTCATTTACATGCCGATGGTTCCCGAGGCCGTGGTGGCGATGCTCGCCTGTGCGCGCATCGGTGCCGTGCACTCGGTGGTCTTCGGCGGCTTCGCGCCGCACGAGCTCGCCAAGCGCATCGAGGACGCGCGCCCGGTGATGGTGATCTCGGCGTCCTGCGGCATCGAGGGCCAGCGGGTCATTGCGTACAAGCCGTTGCTCGATGAGGCGCTCGCGCTGGCCGCCCACAAAGTGGCGCGCTGTATCGTGCTGCAGCGCCCGCAGGCGACTGCCGCGCTCACCGCCGGGCGCGATCTCGAGTGGTCACAGGCGTTGCGGGGCGCTCCGCTCGCTCCCTGCATAGCCGTCGAAGCCACCGCTCCTCTCTATATTCTTTATACCTCCGGCACCACCGGAAAGCCGAAGGGCGTGGTGCGCGATCACGGCGGACACGCGGTGGCGCTCGCCTGGTCGATGGATGCGGTCTACGGCATGCAGGCGGGGGATGTGTTCTGGGCGGCCTCCGATGTGGGCTGGGTCGTCGGACACTCCTACATCGTCTATGCCCCGCTCCTGGCCGGCTGCACCAGCATCCTCTACGAAGGCAAGCCGGTCGGTACGCCCGATGCGGGCGCTTACTGGCGTGTCATTGCCCAGCACCGGGTCAACGCTCTCTTCACCGCTCCGACCGCCTTCCGCGCCATCAAGAAGGAGGATCCGGCCGGAGCCCTCATCGCCCGTTACGACCTCGCGAGCCTGCGCACGTTGTTTCTCGCCGGTGAGCGCTGCGACCCCGATACGGTGCACTGGGCCGCGGAGAAGCTGCGGGTGCCGGTTATCGATCACTGGTGGCAGACCGAGACCGGCTGGCCGGTCGCCGCGAACTGCCGGGGCCTCACGCCGCTGCCGGTCAAACCGGGCTCCGCCAGCGTCCCGGTGCCGGGGTACGACGTGGGCGTGCTCGATGAGGCAGGTGCAACCGTGCCCGCGGGGCAGATCGGCAACATCGTCATCCGCCTGCCGCTACCTCCCGGCGCACTGCCGACCCTGTGGCAGAACGACGACGGTTACCGCGAGAGCTACCTCAAGCGCTATCCGGGGTATTACCTGACGGGAGATGCGGGCTTCATCGACGCCGACGGCTATGTCTGGATCATGTCGCGCATCGACGATGTCATCAACGTCGCCGGCCACCGGCTTTCGACCGGTGCGATGGAGGAGGTGCTGGCGGGGCATCCGGACGTCGCCGAATGTGCGGTGATCGGTGTGGGCGATGCACTCAAGGGGCAGCTGCCGCTCGGGCTGGTGGTGCTCAAGGCTGGAGTGGTACGCCCCGCCTCGGAGGTGCGCCAGCAGCTCATCGAGCGCGTGCGGCAGCAGATCGGCGCGGTGGCGGCCTTCCGCCACGTTGCGGTCGTGACGCGCCTGCCGAAGACGCGCTCGGGGAAGGTGCTGCGCTCGACGATGCGCGCGATCGCGGATTCGCAGACCTTCAACGTTCCGGCGACCATCGACGATCCGCGTGCGCTGGAAGAGATCGCTGCAGCGCTGAAGACACTCGGCTACGCGACACAAGGGGGTTGAATCATGAAGTCATTGGTTGCGTTCTTCCTGGCCACGGCGCTCCTCGCGAGCGTCGGTGCGTATGCCGACCCGTACAGCGACACGGTGGAGCTCTTCAAGAACGCCGGCGAGAGTGCGGCGTTTTTTCATAACTGCTACGGCTACGCGGTGTTTCCGACGGTCGGCAAGGGCGGCCTGGTGGTCGGCGGCGCCTACGGCACGGGACATGTCTTCGCTCAGGGCAAGTACACGGGCGATGCTGCGGTAACGCAGCTCAGCGTCGGATTCCAGGCGGGCGGGCAGGCCTACAGCCAGATCGTATTCTTCGAGAACAAGACCGCGTATGACGAGTTCACCAACGGCAGCTTCGAGTTCGGAGCGGATGTGGGTGCCGTGGCGATCACGGCCGCGGCGAGCGCGACCGCCGGCACCACCGGCGCGAGCGCCACGGCGAGCGGCGGCAGGAAGGATGCCGTCACCACGGGACGCTATTACAAGGGGATGGCCGTGTTCGTCATCGTTAAGGGCGGCGCCATGTACCAGGCGACCCTGGCGGGTCAGAAGTTCAGGTTCACGGCGAAATGACCGGGCGTACTTTGATGCCTAGCCGGCAAAAACCCATGCGCTCAGCCGGCTACGGAGTGCTCGGCTGGCAGAGGTGATCGCAGCTGCTGAGTATCGAGCCCCGCTTTTTGCCGGCGGGCTACGGTAATGTCCGCCAAAATTGCTTCCTGCAATTTTGGCCTATTAATTAGCGCAGCGCCCGGATCCAGATATTGCGGTAGCGCACCGCATCGCCGTGGTCCTGCAGCGCGAGCGGCAGCTTCTCCGGGCCCGCCGTGTAGGGAGGGCGCTGGTGATGCCCGGTCGGTCCCGTGAGCTCGACATCGTCCTGCACCAGCACGCCGTTGTGCAGTACCGTCATGCGCGCCGGACGCCTCAGGTGACCGGAGCTGTCGAAGCGCGGACCGTGGAAGACGATGTCATAGCTCTGCCACAGACCCGGCGCGCGTGAGGCGTTGACCAGCGGCGGAAACTGTCCGTAGACCGCGCCCGCCTGGCCGTCGGGATAGGTCGGGTTGCGATAGGAATCGAGCACCTGCACCTCGTAGAGGCCATGCAGGAACACACCGCTGTTGCCGCGGTTCTGATCCTGACCCGTGCCGGGATCGGGCTCGGCGAACTCGACGTGCAGCTGGCAATCGCCGAACGCCTCGCGGGTATATAAATAGCCGGACCCGGGGACCACCTCGAAGTACCCGGGGCCGAGCTTCCAGCGCGCAACGCTTCCGTCCTGCTGCCGCCAGCGTGAGAGATCCTTGCCATCAAAGAGCACTACCGCGTCCGCGGGCGCGCGGCCGGGCGTTTGCTGCGTGCTCGCCGTTCCCGGATCGACCACCGCGGGCTGCGGGCGGTTGCGATCATGGATCGGGTAATTGGGGTCCACGTGCGTCTGCGCCGGGGCGCACACGGTGCGCAGCAGCAGGGCCGCGCTCAGGAATCCGATCGATGCTGCCGGCCTCATCAGGCTTGCCTCCAGGGTGGTCCGCCTCTCGCACGAGCTCAAGCACTTTACCTAAGTAAAAAATTGGCGCTAGATTGTCCGAAAACTCCCTCCCGCCACGGAGCGGTACCTCATGACAATCACGGTCGGACTCTCCATCAACGGCAGGCGGCAGGAGGCGACGGTCGCTCCCGACACCACCCTCGTCAGCTATCTGCGTGAGACGCTGCGACTCACCGGCACACACGTCGGCTGCGACACCGCGGCCTGCGGAGCCTGCACGGTGCTCCTCGACGGGCGGGCGGTGAAGAGCTGCAACGTCCTCCTGGCTCAGCTCGCGGGCCGTGAGATCACCACTATCGAGGGAATCACTCCCGCAGATGGTTCGCTCCATCCGATGCAGCAGGCGTTCCGCACCTGTCATGGCCTGCAGTGCGGATTCTGCACGCCGGGAATGGTCATGAGCGCGATCGACCTGGTGATGCATCACCCGCACGGTACCGAGGCCGAGATCCGCCGGGGACTCGACGGCAATTTCTGCCGTTGCACCGGTTACCAGAACATCGTGCAGGCAGTGGCGCAGGGCGCCAGGGCCATGGGACGCTGAGGGGGTCATATGAGTGCTGCACCGAGCCACTACATTGGCCAGCGCGTCGAGCGGCGCGAGGACTACCGCTTCCTGACCGGCGCGGGTCAGTACACCGACGACATCACGCTGCCGCGGCAGAGCTACGCCTATTTTCTGCGCAGTCCGCACGCCCACGCGCGTATCCGCGCCATCAACACCGAGGCGGCACGCGCCGCAGCCGGTGTGCTCGGTGTGTTCACGGGCAAGGATGTGGCGGCCGTCGGCGGCCTGCCGTGTGGCTGGCTGATCAAGTCGATCGACGGCACGCCGATGAAGGAGCCCAAGCATCCGATCATCGCCGAGAGCCGCGTACGCCACGTCGGCGATCAGGTCGCGCTGGTGGTGGCCGAGTCAGCAGCCGAGGCCAGGGCGGCCGCGGCCCTCATCGAGGTCGACTACGAGGTGCTGCCTGCGGTCAGCGACACCGCCACCGCGGCGAGCTCATCCACCGCGGTGCACGAAGAGGCGCCCGACAACGTCTGCTACACCTGGGCGATAGGCGACAAGTCCGCCGTCGACAGCGCATTCGGCCGCGCCGCCCACGTGACGCGTCTTTCCTTCATCAACAATCGGCTGATTCCGAACGCCATCGAGCCGCGCGCCGCGAATGCGGCCTGGTCGCGCGCCGACGATTCGTACACTCTTTATACGACCAGCCAGAACCCGCACGTCGAGCGGCTGCTGATGACCGCCTTCGTGCTGGGCCTGCCCGAGCACAAGCTGCGGGTGATCGCGCCCGATGTCGGCGGGGGCTTCGGGTCGAAGATCTATCTCTACGCCGAGGAGACGGCGCTCGTCTGGGCCGCGAAGCGCATCGGCCGACCCATCAAATGGACCGCCGAGCGCAGTGAGTCCTTCCTCACCGACGCGCATGGCCGCGACCACGTCACCACGGCGGAGCTGGCCCTCGATGCGCAGGGCAGGTTCCTCGCGCTGCGCGCGGATACCACCGCCAACATGGGGGCGTATCTGTCGACCTTCGCCTCCTGTATTCCGACCATCCTGCACGCGACGCTGCTCGCGGGGCAGTATGCGACTCCGGCCATCTATTGCCGCGTGCAGGCGGTGTTCACCAACACCGCCCCGGTCGATGCTTACCGCGGAGCGGGACGGCCGGAGGCGACCTTCCTCGTGGAGCGGCTGGTGGAGACGGCCGCCCATGAGCTCAAGATGGATCCGGCGGAGCTGCGCCGCCGCAATTTCATCCGCGAGTTCCCCTATGCGAGCCCGGTCGGTCTGACCTACGACACGGGCGACTATCAGCCGCTGCTCGATCGGGCGGTGGCGCTCGCCGATGTCGCGGGCTTCAAAGCGCGCCGCGCTGCGAGCGCCGCGCGCGGCCTGCGGCGCGGGCTCGGTTACTCCTGTTACATCGAGGCCTGCGGCATCGCGCCGAGCCATGTGGCCGGAGCACTCGGCGCTCGCGCCGGCCTGTTCGAGGCCGGCGAGGTGCGCGTCCATCCGACCGGCAAGGTCACCGTCTTCACCGGCTCGCACAGTCACGGCCAGGGGCACGAGACCACCTTCGCGCAGGTCGTGGCGGACAAGCTCGGCATCCCCATCGAGGACGTCGACATCCAGCACGGCGACACCGGCAAGGTCCTCTTCGGAATGGGCACCTACGGCTCGCGCTCGCTGGCGGTCGGCGGCACGGCGATTCTCAAGGCGCTGGATAAGGTGATCGCCAAGGGCCGCAAGATTGCCGCCCACCTGCTCGAGGCGAGCGATGAGGACGTGGAGTTCCGCGACGGCAAGTTCAGCGTCGTCGGCACCGACCGCGCCAAGGCTTTCGCCGAGGTCGCCCTCAGCGCCTACGTGCCGCACAACTACCCGCTCGGGAAGCTCGAGCCGGGACTCAACGAGAACGCCTTCTACGATCCGAGCAACTTCACCTTCCCCGCGGGCGCCTACCTGTGCGAGGTGGAGATCGATCCCGGCACCGGCGCGGTGCGTATCGAGCGCTTCACGGCGGTCGACGATTTCGGCAACGTCATCAATCCCATGATCGTCGAGGGCCAGGTGCACGGGGGTCTCGCCCAGGGCCTCGGTCAGGCGCTGCTCGAGGGTTGCGTCTACAACAGCGACGGCCAGCTCGTGACCGGCAGCTACAGCGACTACGCGATGCCGCGCGCGAGCGATCTGCCGCACTTCGCGGTCGAGATCGCCAAGGGGACGCCGTGCACGCACAACCCGCTCGGCGTCAAGGGATGCGGCGAGGCGGGAGCCATCGGCTCGCCTCCGGCGCTGATCAACGCG
>DATGJR010000134.1:0-24949 GCA_035295065.1 Steroidobacteraceae bacterium | reverse complement strand
GGAGTACGCCTTCCGCACCGATTCCTATCGGATCGAGGTGGTCTTCAACAGGGACGGCAGCTGGAGCTACGTGCAGGACACCATGCTCAAGGTGCGCGGCCGTGCCGAGCTGTTCCAGCACCGCGATCGCAATACGCTGGTGAGAGTCGCCGAGCCGACTCCGAATCCCCTCGCGTTGCGGCTATCCCGGGGGATTTGAGCCGGAGAAGCGAATCGCCGTGGCGCCCGTGATGGGCCCGGTGGTCGCCTGGTCGCTCACATAGAGGTCGACGGCACGCTCGAAGCGCATCTCTCCCTGGATCACCGCCCCCGGCCCGATCACCACGCGGGGCTTGCGGGTGCTCCAGTTGAAGAGCCCCGGGTTGCTGTGCTTGACGAGGATGCCGCCCTCGACATGGGATCCGCCGCGCACATCGATGTCGCCGTCGACGGTGCGCAGGCCGCCCGCCACGTGAGCATCGGTGAGCTCGATACGGCCGTTGACATTGGTGAGCGCGCCACCGACGTCGGCGCCGTCCTTGAGCGTCACGGCCCCGTTCACCGTGGAGGCTCCGTGCGCCACATGCGCGCCATCACCCAGGGAGATCGCTCCATTGACCGTCGTGGCAGTGTCGGCCGCAGCGTGCGCGCCGAGCGTGATGGAGCCGTTCACGGTGCTCGCGCTGCCGACCACCGCGTTTTCATCGACGTGGATGGAGCCGTTGACGGTCCCGACGCTGCCGCTGTGGCTGCCGGCAGGTACGTGAATCGATCCGTTGACCGTGTTCGCCCCGCTGTCGCCGGCCGTGACATCGCCGGGCATGTTGTAGCAGCCCGTGAGCAGCATTAGCGCCGCAAAAGCATGGTATCGCCGCACGTAGGTTCTCCTTCGCAGTGCGGGCGCGATTTTACACCCGCCGCGGTAAAGCGCCGCGGGATCGGCGGAACTGAGGCGTCAGGCTGCCCCGGCGCTGCGGCCGGGCACGGATTTGAGAGCGCGATAGCGCCCGGTTGGCGACAGCTCCTCGCTGCGGGCCTGCGCCGTCCACAGGGCATTGCGGCGTGCAACGAACGAGCTCTTCGACAGCTGCTCGAGCGAGCTCGCCCTGGCGAACAGGAACCCCTGTCCGGCGACGCAGCCCAGCGCGAGCAGAGCCGCGACCTGGGGCTCGAGCTCGATGCCCTCGGCGACGGTCTCCAGACCCAGCGTCTCCCCGAGGGTGACCACGGCGCGGGCCAGCTCGGGCCCGTTGTCGGAGTTGGTCAGACTGCTGACGAAGGAACGATCGATCTTGAGGATGTCGATCGGAAAGCGATGCAGGTAGGAGAGCGAGGAGTAACCGGTGCCGAAGTCGTCGATCGCCAGCCGCACGCCGAGCGCCTTGAGCCGGTGAAAGCGCTCGAGGTTCGCATCGGTGTTGGACATGATCGTGCTCTCGGTGAGCTCGATGACCAGATTTCCGGGCTCGAGGCCCGACTCGGCCAGCGCCTGCGCCACGTCGTGCGAGAGCTCGCCGTGCTGCAGATGGCGGCCCGAGATGTTGACCGCCAGGCGCAGCCCGGCGCCGCCCGCGACCGATCGGCGCCACATGCACATATCGCGGCAAGCCTGGCGCAGCACCCAGCGGCCGAGACGCGCGATGTGCCCGCACTCCTCGACCACCTGGATGAAGCGTCCCGGCATCAGCACACCCGCCTCCGGGTGGCGCCAACGCACCAGTGCCTCGACGCCGAGGAGGCTGCGCGTGCCGAGGTCCACGATCGGCTGGTACTCGAGGAAGAATTCCTGCTCGGCGAGCGCGCGCGAGATGTCCGCCTCGAGACGCAGCCGCTCGTGCAGCATCGCCTGCATCTGCGGCTGAAAAGTGACGTGGCGGTTCTTGCCGGCGGCCTTGGCGTGATACATCGCAATGTCGGCATTGCTGAGCAGCGCCTCGGCCCCTGCCTCGCCCCCTGAGATCGCCACGCCCACACTGGCGCCGACGCGCACCTCGCGTCCGTCGAGCTGGAAGGGGTGATTCAGCGTCTCGATGAGAGAGTCCGCCACCCGCCCGATCTCGCTCAGCCGCTCGATGCCCTCCATGAGGACCGCGAACTCGTCGCCCCCGAGCCGAGCCACCGTGTCCGAGGCGCGCGTCGTCTGGACGATGCGCTGCGCCACCGCCTGCAACAGCCGGTCGCCGGCATCGTGCCCGAGCGAATCGTTGATGTTCTTGAAGTTGTCGAGGTCGAGAAACATGACCGCCACGGCATTCTGGCCGCACTGCGCCAGGGTGAGCGCGTGATGCACGCGGTCGCGGAAGAGGTTACGGTTGGCGAGCAGCGTGAGGGGGTCGTGGAAAGCCAGCTGGCGCAGCTGCTCTTCCAGCGCCTTGCGCTCGCTGATGTCGCGGAAGTTGAGCGCCAGGCCGCTCACCGCCGGGTCATCGGTCAGGTTGCTCCCCACCGACTCGACCACGTAGCTGGTCGTGCCGCGCTCGACGCGCAGCTCCACCGGACCGACGGTGCCGGAGCGCGTCGCGGCCACCTCGGCGAGGAAGGCCCGCAGCTTCTCCGCATCCTCCCCCGCCCACAGCTCCGGCAGGCTCCGGCCGACGATGTCGCCCGGCCTCAGGCCCAGAGTGCGCTCGGATGCGGGGGAGGCGAAACGCAACACGCCGTCCGGCTCGACGATCATGATGACGTCGGAGGCGTTGGCGATGAGGGAGGCATAGCGGTCTTCGACCCGCCGCGCCGCGAGCCGCTCGCGCACCAGGGCGTCCGCGCGCAGCACCACGCTCTGGCGCACCATCAGCAGCAGCGTCAGGGCGAACACCAGCATGGTCATGACGTTCGCAGCGCCGCTGATGTCCCCGCGGCTGAGATAGACCAGCACCAGGAACGCGGCCAGCATCGCCGCGTACGGCAGCGCGCGCGCGAGCGCGTCGGGGTTGTTGGACCGCACTTGCGCAGGAGCCGCCATCGAGCGCAACTGCTGCCACCCGGCCGCCGCGATCGGCACGTAGCAGGTGAGATACATGACGTCCTGGAAGTCGCCCGGAAGATAGTAGCCGCGTACCTTGGCGAGCGACCAGGCAATATCGCCGACGAACAGGATGACGAAACCGGTGAGCAGCAGCAGCGGCACGCTCCAGCCGCCGGCGTTTCCCGACCCGGTGAGCAGCAGCACGCCGAGCATGAGCAGCATGATGCAGTCGAGGGTTACGTACGCCTGGCTCAGCACCTCCTTGAGGAGGTCCATCTCCGCGCTCGAGGCGGACGGACGGATCACCAGGAACCAGAAGAAGGCGCCGAAGCCCACCGCGAAGATGGTCGCGTCCATGGAGAGCTGCACCCACGGTACGCGCACCGCGGCCGCGCGGATCAGGTAGAACGCGCCGGCCGCCAGCGCCACGTACCAGCTGCAGTAGAAGAAGTCGGCCGGACCGGGGAAAGGGTCGTGCCCGAAGAGCCAGGAAGTGGCGCCAATGACGTCGCCGGTGGCGTAGAGCCCGATTGCGATCGCGAGCCAGGCCCAGGCGCGGCGCAGCGAGCCACGCTCGGCACGGCGTGCGGTGATGGCGCATACCACGATCGCGGAGACGGCCGCCGGCAGCCAGGAAGTGAGCCCGACGTAATGAGTGATCTTCGGGCCGCCGAGGCCGGTGAGCATCCAGGTTGAGGCGGCGGCCGCGTACACCGTGACGACGGCCAACAGGCGCCCCACCCGGCGCGCCGAGGTCGCGACGCCGCTCGAATCGATGCCGGCCGAATGTGCGGGTGCTGCTACGGTGTCCACTGGGTGTTGCGGTTTCAAATCCACCGGGCGCGACCTCACCGCCTCCCAATCGGAGAGTCGGCCGCGCCCGGTTAAATTTGAGGCTAAATCGCTGCGCCGGCTAGGAATTAATCCCGCGGCGTGACGCAGTTCTCTCACGACATAAGAGAACTGGGCACTCCGTCAGATTCGTCGCGGTATCAGCGGCAACACCACGTGCGAGGGGCGCTGCGCATCCATGTGGATGGTGTTGCGCGCCGTGCGTCGGGTGAGGCCCCTGCCCTCCGGGGCGCCGGTGTTGGGGTTGACATCGAAGTGAGGAAAATTGCTCGAGGAGACGTCGAGCCGGATCCGGTGCCCGCGGGCAAAATGGTTGGACGTGGGAAAAGCGGCGACGGTGATGCGGTACACCTCGCCCGGTCTCATCAGTGTCGGGCGCTCCCAGGAGTCCCGATAGCGGCACCGCAGAATCCCGTCGGTGAGATTCAGCGCGAAGCCCTCCGGATAGTCCTCGCCCGGCGGGTAGACATCGAGCAGCTTGATGGTGAAGTCGGTGTCCACGGCATCGGAGCTCACCCAGAGATTCGCTTCGATGACGCCCGTCACCTCGAGCTCCTCCTCCAGCGGCTGGGTCTGAAAGACCAGTACGTCGGGGCGCGCAGCGACCGGCAGGTACGGCGCGCGCGAGCCGTAAAACTCCGGTCGCTCGCGCTGGTCGTAGCCGCCGCCGCGCATCAGCGGCTCCCCGGACGTCACCGTGCCACCCATGGTGGGCACGGGGTGATCCGGGTTGAAGTCGTAGCTCACGGACTCCCCTTGCGCCGGCGGTCGCGTGGTCGACAGCCGGCCGTCGGCGCTGAGGAACCAGGGCGTCAGCCTCTGATCGGGGATCGGCCAGTCGGTTTCGCTGCGCCAGCGGCCACCGTGATCGAGCCGCCCCTGAGCGGTCTTGTGCCCACTGCCGCCGCCCATCACGAACAGCCTGACCGCAGGTTGCGCGACTTCGCGCCTGCCGTTCGCCTTGAGATGGCGCTCGAACCACTCGAGCCGCCGCGCGAAGATGTCTCCGCCGTCGGCGTCGAGTGTCGAGTCGGGCCCGAAGTCCACCTCGCCCGCGTAGGGAGTGGAGCGTGCGCCATGGGTCCAGGGTCCCATGATGAGGCGCACCGGACTCCTGCCGGCCCGCGTCAGCCCCTGGTAGTTCTCCGTCGCGGTGCGGGCGTACGCGTCGTACCACCCAGAGAGGTGCACCATCGCTGCATCGGCAAATTGTCCGTAGTAGCCCGCCGCGTACAGCCCGAGCTGCTTCCAGAAGGAATCGAAGGTGCCGTGCTCCCACTGCTCGTAGACGTAGCTCTCGTATTCGGGAATCAGACTGAGCGGTGTGTGGCCGCGCTTCCACGGCATGCGGGCGAACCAGGCCCTGAGATCGATCGCCTTGAGCGCGGCGAGGCGGCGTGGATCGCGCCGCACGTCCGGACTCTCGAGGCCGAGGTTGTAGGCCCAGGTGACCTGCTTGAGCTCGAACGCGCCTCCCTGACGAATGCCGCCCTGGTAGGCATTGGAGAACCCGCCGCAATCGACAAACATCGCCTTGAGGCCCGGCGGATCGAGGCACGCTAGCGCGACCTGGGTGTGCGCCGCGTACGAGAGTCCCATGGTCCCGATCCGGCCATCGCTCCAGGGCTGCTCGAGGATCCAGCGGCAGGTATCGAACCCGTCCGGCCCCTCGTTCAGATACTTGACGAACTCGCCCTCGGAGTCATGACGCCCGCGGCAATCCTGGAAGATCACGACGTAGCCGTGGCGCACGTAGCCTGCGGCCACCGCGGCGCGCGTCTTCGGCGTGGGATCGTTCGCCGTGATATCGCGAAAGTAGGTGACGTTGCGCCCGTAGGGGGTGCGCTCGAGGATCGTGGGAAAGCGTCCCGGGACCGCCTGCCCCCCGCGGGCGGGGCGATAAATGTCGGTGGCGAGGCGCACGCCATCGCGCATCGCGACACGCACGTTGCTCTCGAGGACGACCTCGGATGTCGCGCCTGCCGCGCTGTCGTCGGCGCTGTCCTTGACGGTGCCCCGTGACGTAGCGAATGCACCGAACGCGGCGGCGAGCGCAGAGAAACGGCGACGGCTCAGGGATGGCATGGCGTGCGGCTACGACACTGGGGCCAACCGTGCCATGATCGATGCCCACGAAGGAAGGAGCCGACCATGGGGAGACGCGCGAACCTCACGAGACGCAGATTCCTCGCCGTGGGCGCGGCAGGCAGCATCGGCACGCTGCTCAGCCGCACGGCGGGCAGTCGCGACCCGCCGCCGCACGGCAGTGAGCCGCAGCACAGCGCTCCGGCCGGCAGCCCCAGCGCCCCGACGGTCACCGCCCCCACCGCCACCGCCCGCCTCATCGCGAAAGCGATTCCCGCAAGCGGCGAGTGGCTGCCGGCGATCGGCATCGGCACCGATTCCTTCAGGAATGGAGTGCGCGATGAGATACGCGCGGAGCTCAAGCGCATGCACGAGCTCGGCGCGGCGGTCATCGACACCGCTGCCTCCTACGGCGACAGCGAGGCGCTGATCGGCGAGGCGCTGGAAACTCTCGCCATCCGCGACAAGGTGTTCCTCGCCACCAAGCTCGTGGGCAGCAGTACTTTCGGGCCCGCGGGCGCGGAGAGCCTGGCGCGCTCGCTCGAGCGGCTGAAGACGGGGCGCCTCGACCTGTTGCAGGTGCACAACCTCAACGGCGTCGGCGAGCTCATCCCGCACCTGCGGGAGTGGAAGAGCGCGGGGCGCATCCGCTATTTCGGTGTCACCACTTCGCGCGGCGGCCAGCACGCCGAGCTCGCCGAGGTGATGCGCACCTATCGGCTCGATTTCATCCAGGTGGATTATTCGATCGCCAACCGCGAGGCGGCCGAGACCATCCTGCCGCTCGCGCGCGAGCATGGGATCGCGGTTCTGGTCAACCTGCCCTTCGGCCGTGCCTCGCTCTTCAGGGAGGCGGCCGGGCGGCCGCTCCCGCCGTGGGCGGCAGACATCGACGTCACGAGCTGGGCGCAGTACTTCCTCAAGTACGTCATCTCGCATCCCGCGGTGACCTGCGCGATTCCGGGATCGACCAGCGTCACGCACCTCGAGGACAACCAGGCGGCCGGGCGCGGCCGTCTGCCTGATGCCGCCCTGCGGCGCAGGATGGAGGATTACTGGGACCGCAAGGCGAGTTGACTCGCTCATCTGCTGCACAGCCGGCAAAAGTCACGCCTTTTGCCGGCGGCCCACGAAGTAATGTCCGCACGAATCGCTCTCTTAAGCACAGCCGGCAAAAACCACGCTTTTTGCCGGCGGCCCACGGAGTAATGTCCGCACGAATCGCTTCCTGCGATTCGTGCCAATAAACTAAGGATATTTGTGCTCGACCGCACCGCGCACCGGCTGCGTGTCGTAGACCAGCACGATCGACTCGATGTGCCCCGTGGCGCGATCGAAGTTGAATACGTCAGCGCACTCGAAAGCCACGTGCGTGCCATCCCTGAGCGTCCAGTCGTAGAGATAATAGGCAACGGCGCGCAGATGCCCCTCGGCGCTCACGAGCACGTCGTGCACCGTGAGCTTCGAGCCCCTGGAAGCCGCTGCCACTTTCGCCACGAACTCGCGCACCGGGAGCTTGCCGAGGAACGGCGAGCGCACCCAGCCCTCGGGAATGAACAGCGCCGCCGCCCGGTCCGCATCCCCCGCCTCGAGGGCGGCGAGATATTTGCGTACGGCTTGCTGCATAGAGCCTCCTGCTTCACTTGATGGTCGCGACGGCCGCCTTGCAGGCGACCTCATCCTGCGATCCCGTGCCGCCCGAGCAACCGATGGCGCCGACCAGCTTGCCGTTCTCGACGAGCGGAATGCCGCCGCGCGAGCCGATCATCCCGTCCAGCGTCATAACGTAGAGATTGCCCTTTTCCTGGATGCCGCTTTCGAAAACCCTGGTCTCGCGACGGTACTGTGCCGAGGCGCGTGCCTTGTGCTCGGCGACCGAAATCGAGGCGAGCTGCGCGCCATCCATGCGTTGCAGTGCAACCAGGTTCCCGCCCGAGTCGACCACTGCCACGACCAGCTTCCAGTCGTGCTTGCGCGCCTCCGCCACCGCGACTGCGATCAGAGCCTCGGCGCGCGCCAGCGGGATCGGCGCGCCATAGGGGATGTCGAAAGGCATCCTGTCGGGCACGTTGTCGAGCGGGCTTGCCGGCGCCGCCGCGGAAGACTGCTGAGCGTGGCTCGAGGGGGCGAGGAAGGCGGCTGCGACGAGCGCCAGCGGCGTGAGCACGGACTTGAAGGACATGGGCCTGGCTCCCTTGTTCTTTGCGAGGGCGCCTATCTTAACGCTGCGGGTGCTCCGCGGGCGCCGGAAGATCAGTGTAACCTCCAGGCAGTACCCGCGACCTGCGTGAAGGACATGACCGAGACAACTCAACTGCGCATCGGCTTCATCGGCCTGGGCCACGTGGGCGGGGCGCTGGCCGGGAACCTCCTCGACCATGGGGTCGAGCTCACGGTGCGGGACCTCGATGCCGAGCGGGTTGCGGCCTTCATGGCCCGTGGCGCGCAAGCCGCCTCCTCGCCTCGCGAGCTGGCAGAGCGAGTCGATCTGGTCATTACCTGCCTGCCCTCCCCGGCCGTCTCCGCCGACGTCATGGAGGCCCCGGATGGAGTGCTCGCCGGCCTCAGCGCGGGAAAGGTCTGGCTCGAGATGAGCACCACGGATGCCGCCGAGGCACGGCGGCTGGCCGCGCGCGTCGCGGCCCTCGGCGCGACGGCGCTCGACTGTCCGGTCTCCGGCGGCTGCCATCGCGCCGCCACCGGTAACATCTCGATCTTCGCCGGCGGCGAGCGTGCCGCCTTCGAGCGTGTGCTGCCGGTGCTCAGGATCCTCGGACGTCGCATCCTGCACACCGGACCGGTGGGCTCGGCATCCGTCCTCAAGGTGATCACCAACTATCTGTGCACCGTGCATCTGGCGGCGCTCGCCGAGGCGCTCACCGTCGCCAAGGTCGCCGGGCTCGACCTCAACATGACCTACGAGGGGATCCGCATCTCCTCGGGTAACTCCTTCGTGCACGAGACCGAGTCGCAGGTGATCCTGAATGGCAGCCGCGACATCCAGTTCACCATGGACCTCGTCATCAAGGACGTGGGCCTCTTCGACGCGCTGGCGCGCGAGCGCGGCGTGCCGCTCGAGCTGTCACCGCTGGTGCTGGCTCTGTTCGAGGACGGCGCGCGCCGCTACGGCCCGCGCGAGCACTCGCCCAACATCATCCGCCGGCTGGAGGAAGCCTGCGGCGTGCGGGTGTTGGGCGAGGGCTTCCCGGCGCAGATCGTCGACGATGAGCCGCCGGCAGCGGGGAGCGAAGTGCTGCCGCGCGCACGCGCCACCCACGCCTGAGAGCGCGGAGCCTTTATGTCGGGGGCATGATATAAAACGCCGTGCCCTTGATCGAAATACGCTCGATCGACTACGTGCCGCTCGCCGAGCGTCATGGCAAGGTGTGGCACCTGTGGCCGGTGTGGTTCTCCGGCGATGCCCACCTCGCGACCCTCGCCGTCGGGGTGATCGGCATCAGCCTCGGCGGCAATCTCCTCTGGAGCTCGGTAGCGGTGCTGCTCGGGTGCGCCCTCGGCACCTTCTTCATGGCCTTCCACTCCACGCAGGGGCCGCAACTCGGGCTGCCGCAGATGATCCAGTCGCGGCCGCAATTCGGCTACACCGGGGCGCTCCTCGTGTGGGTCGTCGCCATGGTCGCCTACGTCGGCTACAACGCCTTCAACCAGGTGCTCGCCGCGCAGGCCCTGCACCAGATCACGCCCGGCGTGTCGGCAACCTCCCCCGCCGCCATCGTGCTGTTCGCGCTGAGTGCGCTCGGCCTCGCCGCCGTCGGCTATGACCAGATCCATCGCGCCCAGCGTTGGTTCGCCTACCTCATGATCGCCATCCTCACGGTCTTCTCCGTCGGCGCGCTGCTCACGCTGCGCTTCCCCGCCGCGCAGTGGGACCTCGGCGGGCTGCGTGCCGTGCCCTTCCTCGCGCAGCTCTTCGCCGCCGCCTCGTATCAGCTCAGCTGGTCGATCTACGTATCGGACTATTCCCGCTATCTGCCCCGCGACGTCGGGGTGCGCGAGTCCTTCTGGTGGACCTATCTCGGGGCCTTCGTCGGCGGCGCGTGGATGATGCTCGTCGGCACGGTGGCGGCCGCGGCGGCACCGCGGCTCGACGTCGCCGCCGCCATGGAAGGGGCTGCCGATCTCGTCATCCCGGGACTCGGCAAGACGTTGCTGGCTGCCGCGCTCCTCGGGCTCGCGACCATCTCGGCGCTCAATTTCTACGGTGCCTCGCTCACGCTCCTGAGCGTCGCTGACACGGTGAAGCCGCTGCGCTGCACGGCGGGCAAGCGCCTCGCGAGCCTCGCGCTGGCCTTCATCGCGAGCACGCTGCTCGCGCTCAACTCGTCGGGCAATTTCGTGAGCCGCTGGCAGGACCTGCTCTCGGTGCTGCTCTACCTCTTCACCCCCTGGACCGCGATCAACCTGGTCGACTTCTACGTGGTACGCAAGGGCCACTACTCGATCCGCGAGATCTTCAACGCCCGCGGCATGTACGGCCGCTGGAACTGGCGCGGACTCATGGCCTACCTCGTCGGTTTCCTCGTGATGATTCCCTTCTTCAGCACCGACATCTACGTCGGACCGGTGGCACGCGCGCTCGGAAATGCCGACATCGCCATGCTGGTGGGGCTCCCGGTCGCCGCGGGTGTATACCTGCTGGCCTGCCGCTCAATCGACCTCGAGCACGACCGGCGGCGCGCCGCCGCCGCCGACATCGGGCTCGATCCCGACGACCGCGCCGGTGCGGCCGCTCACTGAGAGGTACCGCCATGCCGAAGATCGTCGACCATGCCGAGCGCCGCGATGAGATCGCGCTGGTCGCCTGTCGGGTGGTTGCCACCCACGGATTCGAGCGAGCGAGCATGGTGCGCATCGCCCGCGAGTCGGGCTACACCACCGGCATGCTGGCGCATTACTTCGACAGCAAGCAGGACATCATCATCGCAGCCCTGCGGCTGATCCTGCGACGCATCGAGGAGCGGCTGCTGCGCCCCGGGCACGCGGCCGCCGCTCCACCCGACCTGCTGACTCTGCTCACCGAGGCGCTGCCGGTCGATGAGCATCGCCGCATCGAATGCGCCTTCTGGACCAGCTTCTGGGGACAGGTGTCGGCGGACAAGCGCCTCAAGCGCATCAACGCGTGGGTGCACCGCGAGTACATGCGCCTGTTCGAGCGCTGTCTCGCCCGCTGCTGGCCGGAGTGGTCGAGGTGGCCGGCGCCGACCCGCGAGCACGTGCTGCGCTCGCTCGTCACCTACATCAATGGCCTCACCGCGAGCGCAGTCGCCAACATCGGCGACTGGCCCGCGCGCACTCAGATCGGGCAGCTGCGGCTGCAGCTCGATCTGCTGCATCGCTGGGCCGAAGGCTCAGCGGGCGCCCCGCTCGCGAAGCGGGCGGCCGGCGACTGACGCCCGCCGGGCGGCGGCCGAGTGAGGCTCGCGGCCGCCATCTGATCCGGCCCTGTCTCAGAAGCTCTTGCTGAGCTGCAGTGTCACGGTGAGCGGCAGCATCGTCGCCACCTGCGGGATCACGCCACCGGCTGCGTTCAGCTGCGCGTAGCCGATGTAGCCGATGTCGCCGAGATTCGGCTTGGCGTTGAACAGGTTGTGCACGTTCAGCGAGAGCTCGGTATCCCCGCGGTCGATGCCGAAGCGCAGGTTGACCAGCGAGAAGCCGGGACGGGTCGGCTCGAGGCCGCCTCCGCCCACGAGCAGCGCCACGGCATTCCCCTGGTAGCTGTAGTCGGCCGAGACGAAGCCTTCCGTGCCGGAAGTCAGCGGACGCGTGTAGACGAGGCCGGCCGAGCCGTTGAATTCGGGCACACCCGCCACGCGCGAGCCGGGCGCGACGCCAAACAGCGCGAGGTTGCCCGGATCGGTCATGTTGGTGTCCTCGTAGCCGAGGCCCAGACGGAACTGCAGCCCCGGACCGAGGCGCCCGGTGGCTTCGAGCTCGGCGCCGCGGATGCGCGCCGCGTTGCCGTTCACCTGGGCGTAGAAGCCGCAGGCGAGCGCCACCTGCTGCTGCACGTCCTTCCACTCGATGTCATAGACCGCGCCCGAGATCAGCATGGCGGGCAGCTGCGACTTGGCGCCGACCTCGTACGTCCACAGCGTGTCCGAGCGGATATGGGTGATCGCATCCACCGACAGGCTCGGCAGCTCGCAGCCAGGGAAGTTCGCCTGCGCGCCGCCGGCGCGGAATCCCTTGGAGGCGGAGGCGTAGGCCATGGTCGCCTCCGTCACCTGCCAGGCGAGCGCCACCTTCGGATTGAAGCCCGACTGGCTGTTGGCCTGCGGATCGCTCGGGCTCGGACCGCCGTTGAGGAAGCCGTCGGCCGTGTAGTCGGTGGTCTGATTCAGCCAGTACTGCCGTCCGCCGAGGGTCAGCGTCCATTGCGGCGCGAACTTCCAGTAGACCTCGCCGAAGATCGACTTGTCCTCCTCGGTGCCGGGGTTGGTCTGCGTCCAGATCTCGGCGCTGGGCCACGCGGGCGACATGTAGGTCGGCGACGCCGGCGTGCAGGGCGGCGGCGCCGCGCCGAACTCGCAGGAGGCAGTTCCCGGCGCGTCGATACCGATGGAATCGGTCTCCGGAATGGTGAAGCGGGTGTGCGTGTTGGAATAGAACAGGCCGACCGTCCCGCTGACGTTGTTGACGGGATCCCACGACAGCCGCGCCTCGCTCGAGAACTGGTCGTGGTGCCGATCGCCGATCCACAGATACGGCTGCGGCGCGACTCCGGTCAGCTGGTAGATCGGGCTGGTGAGAATCTGCTGCGTGCCGTAGCTCGAGTCCTCGACGTCGTAGGTATGACGGTAGAAGTAGCTGTTCGCCCAGACGAAGGTCCAGCCCGACCCCGAGTACTTGATATCGAGCGAGGGCAGCGTCCAGACATCGGTCGCGTAGGGCTGCACGTCGAAGGCCCGGTCGAGGGTGTAGACGGGGTCGAAATTCGGCAGCGGCGCGAAGGTCGCCGGGAATCCGTGGTCCTTCGAGTCCTGGTACAGGAGGCGCACCTTGATATCGAGCGCATCGCTCGGCTTCACGAGCAGCGCGATGGAGCCGCCGCCGGTGGAGACCGCGCCCTGATCACTCGAGCTGCCGCGGGGCACGGTCTCGAACGGATCGCCGCCGGCCGGGTCATTGGCGGGGCTCAGGGGATTGATCGGCCAGGTGCGGGTCAGGTAGCCGGCATCGTGGTTGGCGAACAGCACCACGCGCAGTGCGGCGCTGCCGGGAACCAGCACCAGGTTGGTGATGAAATTGCCGCCGGCGTCGGGGCTGCCGCCGCCGGAGGTGAGGCCGGCGTCGAGCATGTAGCCGAAGCCGCTGCTGCTCAGGTCGGGCTGGCGGGTGATGAGGCGCACGTTGCCGCCGAGGGAGCTCTCGCCGTAGAGAGTGCCCTGCGGCCCCTTCAGCACCTCGATGCTCGCCAGGTCCACGACCCGCGGGTCGAGCGATCCGGGCACCGGCGTGTCGTCGATGTAGAAGCCGGTGGCGCCCGCCGTGCCGAACAGGTTCTGCCCGGTGATGCCGCGGATCGCGACGGTGCGCGAGTCGGCGATGCCGGTCGGACCGCCGCCGTAGGTGAACGACAGGTCCGGCGTCTTGGTGGCATAGTCGGCGAAGGACTGGACGTTGTAGTCCTTGATGGTCGCGGCGGTGAACGCCGTGATGCTGGTCGGCACCTCGGCGATCGACTCCTCGCGCTTGCGGGCGCTGACGATGATGGTGGTCGGCTCGGTGGCTTCGGCGGCCGCCTGCTCCTGTGCCTGTGTCTGTGCCTGTGCCTGTGCCTGCCCGACCCCTGGCGCCAGGAGTGCCCACGCCGGCAGCACAGCGCCCGCGGCTGCCATCCTCAGTACACCTCGAGACCGTCGTGATTTCATCTCAGAATCCCCCCACAAGTGAACGAATGAGCAGCCCCCCTCACGGCGCGCCCGCGTGCGCCACCACGGCGGGCGGCGCAGTCAGAAAACGATTGATGACATCGGCGCATAGCGCCGGATCCTCCCAGAACGGGTTGTGCCCCAGCCCCGGGAAGATCCTGACCTGCGCGTGGGGCAGCGCCTGACGCAGCGTTTGCCGCACGTCCTCCTCCATGATCGGGTCGGCGCTTCCCCATATGAGGAGCGTCGGCGCCTTGAGGCGCGGGAGGGTGCGCTGCAGGTCGGACTCGATGAGGGCCTCATCGAGCACCGCCAGCCACACGCGCAGCGGAATTGCGGCCGCATCGCGCCGCTGCCGGCGCAGAAATTCCTCCGGTACCGCAGTCGGCGAGGACCACCACTCGATCATGAACTTCGAGTCGGGGTCGATCGGCTCCTTGAGCTGGCGGATGGCGGCCGCGTAATCGAATCTCGGCGGCCGCGGCGGGCCGCCCGCCGGCGCCCCGCCGCTCGAGGAAATGAGCACCACGCGCCGGGTACGCTCCGGCCAGAACTCGGCGAAGGTCTGGGCGATGAAGCTGCCGAGCGAATGCCCGACGAGATCGGCGCGCTTCACGTCCAGCGTATCGAGCAGCAGCTTGATGTCGTAGGCGAAGTCGAGCCGGGTGTAGCAGCACTCGGGTTTGCCCGAGACCCCGTGACCGCGCAGATCGACCACGATGAGCCTCAGGTCTTTCGACAGATACGGGATGAGCGGCACCCAGTCGCGGGCGTTGTCGGTATAGCCGTGGATCAGCACGACCGGAGCTCCGGCCGGATTTCCCATGGTGAGATAGCCGAGCGTCTCACCGTCGGGCAGCGCCACGGTGCGCTTGCGGGCGTCGAAGGCGTCGAGATCGAGCGGCGCCGGAGTGACGGGCTGCGCGGCGTGTGCCGCGATCAGCGGGAGGAAGGCCAGGCACAGCCAGCCCGGCGCCGCCCTGCGGCGCGGTTCCGGGCTCGAGGTCGCGTCGCGATTCACGATGACACGCGTCGGAGGAGCGGCCTGTGTTAAATATTATTACATCGATAATATATAGCGCCGACCCGGCAGCCGGCAACCCCGCCCCGGGGGGCTATCTCGCGGGCGCCCGTGTGCGCTGCACGCCCACCGGCAGGGTGTCCGCGCGGCGCATCTCCGTATCGGCGAAGGCGCCGGGATCGGCCAGGTAGTCGAGGGCCATGTCGAAGGCATCGTGACCCCAGAAGACCTCCTTGCCCGCGACCAGCGCCGGCACGCCGAAGACCCCCTGCGAGATCGCCCATTCGGTGTTTGAGCGCAGTCGATCCTTGACCGGGGGATCGCTCAGCGCCCGCTCGGGATCGGCCACCCCGAGCTCGCGCGCCACGGCGGCGATCGCCGCGACGTCCGACAGGTCGCGCCCGTCGCGAAATACGGCGTCGAGCACCGTGCCCGCCGCGCGTCGATCGCTCCCGGCGGCGATCACCAGCCGCAGCGCCGCCAGCGGGTTGAAGGGGTGCGCCGGAGGAAAACGCATGGTGAGGCCCAGCCGCCGCGCACGCCACAGGACGAAGCGGTAGGTAAAACGTCGCTTGGAGGGAATCTCCGCAGGCCCCGTCTGCCCGAAATGCGACAGCAGAGCCGCCAGCAGCACCGGCACGTACTCGACCTCGACGCCGGCGGGGAGCCGTTCGAGCTCGCGAAAGCCCAGATAAGCGAACGGCGAGATGACATCGAACACCCACGAGACCTTGATACGCTCCGCCACCCGCTCACTCCCCCGAGACGTGCACGATCAGCTTGCCGAAGTTCGCGCCGTGCAGCAGGCCCATGAGCCCGCGCGGTGCGTTCTCGAGTCCTTCGATCACCTCTTCGCGATACCTGACGCTCCCGGCCTCGAGCCAGCCGCGCATGTCCTTGATGAAGGCCGGGTAGCGGTCGTTGTGATCGAAGATGATGAATCCCTGGATCCTGATGCGCCGGCGCAGCACGCTGCTGAGGAGCGCCGGCGTCCGATCGACCCCCGCCGGCAGCTTCTCCAGGTTGTACCAGCTGATCAGGCCGCACAGTGGCACCCGCGCTGCGACATTGAGGAGCGGTGCGACCGCATAGAGGACCGCCCCGCCGACACTCTCGAAGTAGACGTCGACTCCCTTGGGGCAGGCGGCGGCGAGCTGCTGAGCCAGCTCGGCGCTGCGGTGATCGATGCAGGCATCGAAGCCGAGAGTGCCGACCGCGTAATCGCACTTCGCGGCGCCTCCGGCCACACCCACGACGCGGCAGCCCTTGAGCCTGGCGATCTGCCCCACGACCGATCCCACAGCGCCCGTGGCCGCTCCGACCACCACCGTCTCGCCCGCGCGCGGCTGGCCGATGTCGAGCAGGCCCACGTAGGCGGTGAGCCCCGGCATCCCGAGCACGCCCAGAGCATATGAGGGGTGCCTCAGCGAGGGGTCGATGCGCAGCAGATCCCGTCCGGCCGAGACCCCGTAGTCCTGCCAGCCGACATTGGCCACCACCAGTTCCCCGACCGCAAAAGCGGGATGGTTGGAGGCCTCCACAACGCTCACGGTCTGTCCGGCCATCGGCGCCCCGATGGCCACCGGCGGGGCGTACGACGGTGCATCGCTCATGCGGCCGCGCATGTAAGGATCGAGCGACAGATAGCGGGTACGCAGCAGCACCTCCCCCGCCGCAGGTGAGGGCCGCGGCACCTCCTCGAGCCGAAAATCCTCCGCCACCGGCTCACCCTGCGGGCGGCGCGCCAGCACGACCCGGCGGTTGACCGCATCGCTCACGACATGAACTCCAGCTGCACGCCGGGCGGGGGCTGCGCCTCGGGCGAGATGAAAAGATCCGCGAGCAGCGTCGCGCCCGGCTCGACGGCGTAGGGACCGAAGTCGCGCACGCCCGCCTCGTAGAGCACGCTGTCGTCGATGAAGAAGTGGCCGGTGCACTCGCGCGCCGGCCGGCTGAGGATGGCGTGCGCCGCGTCCGCGACGATCTCGGGCTTGCGCGAGCGGCGCATCATCTCAGGTCCCCCGAGCGCGAATTCGACCGCGGCTGTCGCAATGGTGGTGCGCGGCCAGAGCGCGTTGCAGGCGATGCCGGCCGCGGCGTACTCCTCGGCCAGACCCAGCATGCACAGCGACATCCCGTACTTGGACAACGAATAGGCCAGGTGCGGGGCAAACCACCGGGGCTTGAGGTCGAGCGGCGGAGACAGTGTCAGCACGTGCGGGTTGGCCGCGCGCTTCAGGTACGGCAGGCACGCGCGCGTGGTCACGAAGGTGCCGCGGGTGTTGATCTGCTGGATGAGATCGTAACGGCGCATCTCGATCCGCTCGGTGGAGCTGAGATTGATGGCGGAGGCGTTGTTGACGCAGATGTCGATGCCCCCGAAGCGCTCGGCGCAGCTGCGCGCGGCCGCCTCGACCGTCGCCTCCTCGCGTACGTCCACCGCGAGTGGCAGCGCCTGCCCGCCGGCGCGCTCGATCTCAGCCGCCGCGCTGTAGATGGTCCCGGCGAGCTTCGGGTGCGGCTCGGTCGTCTTGGCGGCCACGGCGATGTTGGCGCCGTCGCGCGCGGCGCGCAGCGCGATCGCCAGCCCGATGCCGCGGCTCGCGCCCGTGATGAAGAGTGTCTTGCCCTTGAGACTCACCTTTCCCCCGCGCGCTGCGCCGCCTTGAGCTCGATGCGGTTGCCTTCCGGGTCCTCGAGATAGAGCGAGGGGCCCTCGCCCTCGGCGCCGTAGCGCGCTTCCGTTGCGCCGGCCGCGATTCCGCGTGCCGCGAGGTGCGCGCGCAGGGCGCGCTCCTCGAAGGGCGCGATGCTGAGGCAGAAGTGCTCGAGATTAGGTCCGCCGCCGCCGGAGGCGGTGCGCTCACCGAGCGGACCATCGGCGGTCACGAGATCGATGAGACTGCGCCCCGCGCGCAGTTGCGTCAGCCCGAGCGCCGCCTGCTCGCGCTCCACGGTGCAACCGAGCGTCCCGCAGTAGAACTCGAGCGCCGCCGCAAGATCGCGCACCCGCAGCACGAGATGATCGAGGCCGACGATGGTGAACTGCGGCGCGCCCACCCCGCGCTCACCTCAGGACTTGTCCGCGTAGTTCGCGGCGAGATAGTCGAGGATCTGCTGGGCCTCGGCGTCCGTCATCGGGGCGCCGAAGCGATCGCGCATCTTCTGCACCGTCTTGCCCCAGCCGGCGCGGTCCATGACAGGCGCGTTGGCCGGAATGTAGTCGAGGCTGTGACAGACGGCGCAGCGCCCCTGCGTCAGGTCACGCCCCGGCGCGTCCTTGAGCCGCAGCGTCTCCTCGCCCGCGCGCGCCGCAAGCGCCGCGGCCGCCAGCACCAGACACGCCGCGGCCATCCGGCCCTTCATGTGACCTCCAGCCGCACAGCCTGCACGATGTTGTCGTGATAGCCGGAGGGGTTCACCGTGAGGGTCTCGGGCTGGGTGGCGCCATCGCGGCTGCGCGCGCGAACGCTCAAGTCCAACGCTCCACTCGTCGAGGTGTCGATGCGATAGCGGAACTCGCGCCACGCAAAGCGTCCGAGATCGCGTCCGAGCACCGCCGTCTGCCAGCTGCGCCGGCCGTCGGCGGAGATCTCGACCGCAGCGATCCCGGCACCCCCGTCCCAGGCCTTGCCGGCGAGCTCGACGTGGGCGCCGCGCTTCAACTGCGCCCCCGACACGTGGCTCGTGATGAGGGAATTCACCAGGATCTCGGTGATCGGTGTGGTCTCGGCGGTCTCCTGCGTGCGAAACCGATATCCGGGAAACTTGCCGGTCGGGATCCGGTAAGCGCTCTTCATCCAGAAGCCCTCGAAGGGCGTGGTCTCGATGCGGATTTCGGTCAGGTGCTTCACCCAGTAGGTGCCGGTCCAACCGGGCACGACGAGCCGCGCCGGCGCGCCGTTCCAATGCGGCAGCGGGTGGCCGTTCATCTCGGTGGCGATGAGGACGTTCTCATCCAGCGCACGCTCGATCGGCAGACTCTTGAGGAAGTCCGGCGTCGCCGCCAGCACGGGCATGTCGGCGCCGTTGAACACCACTTCGACCGCGCCCGCGGCGATCCCGGCACGATTGAGAACGTCGCGCAGGCGCACCCCGCCCCACTCCGCGTTCCCCATCGCCCCGTTCCCCCACTGCACGCCGGCGGCGCGCGGCTTGAAGAGGCCGCGGCGGTTCCCGGAGCACTGATTCACCGCGGCGACCTTCACGCGCTTGTAATCACGGCGCAGATCCCGCAGCGTGAGTGTGAGCGGGCGCTGCGCGCCCGCGCCGCCCACCTGCAGCCGCCAGGTGTCGGCATCGATCTCCGGTATCACGGCGAGGTGATAGCGAACGAAGAACTCCTCGTTCCGCGTGAACTCGGGAACGAGACTCTCGAGCGGCGTCTCGAAATTCGGCGGCCGCCAGGCGCGGCGTATCAGCGGCTTCTTGCCGGGCAGCGCTTCCAGATCCTCCGGCGCGCCGCCCGTGGCGGCAGCACCGGCGGCAGGCAGCGCGCCGGTGAGCAGCCAGCCACCGGCAGCAACCCGCAGCAGCTCACGGCGCGTAGCCATGCAGAGCTCCTCGTGTCAGGAGCAGGGTTTCCCGTGATCCGGCCGCGCGCCCTGCGCCTTCGCCTGGGCCTCGGTCATGTAGGAGCCCTGCTTGGTCTTGCCGTACCAGCGGTCTCCCTGGCAGTGATAGACCTTCGATGCCGAATTGACCCACACCATGCCGGGTCCGCCGCCCGCAGCGGGCTGCGTGGCCGGTGCGGCGGGAGCGGCCTTCGAGGCCGGAGCCGCAGGAGCTGCGGGTGCAGGCGCGGCCGGAGCCGCAGCGGGCGCCGCAGGTGCCGCGGGCGTCGCAGGCGTCGCGCCTGCGGGAGCGGACTTGTTGATTCCTCCATGGCCGCTGCAGGCGCCGCGGCCGCCGTGCGGCGAGGTGGTGCCGTCCTTGCAGGTCACGGGCCCGCTCGAGGCGGCTGCCGCCGTGCTCTGGGCACCCGAGAGGCCTGGGGCCGTGCCGAGCGCGGCGATCAACAGCGCGCCGCAGATCAAGCTGCTCAAGTTTCTGACGCTCATGTTCCGCCTCCTCGAAGACGAATCCTGGCCGGGCCGGCAGAATACCCCGATTCCCGGCGCTTGGGGTACGCGGCACACACAGGTAGGCTTAGGGCATGGCGGGACGCATCGCAGCACTTGCAGCCACGGCGCTGCTCACACTCGGCGTGGCACCCTGTGCGCGCGCGGCGTGGGTCGATCGGACCGAGGCGATCATGGGCACCCGCATCTATGTCGAGGTGTGGGCGGATGATGTGGCGCAGGGCAATGCGGCGATCGATGCGGTCATGGCCGAAATGCGCCGTATCGATGCGCTCATGAGCCACTACAGGCCCGACAGTGAGCTCTCCCGGATCAATGCGCACGCGGCGGCTGAGCCCGTGAGGGTGAGCCCCGAGCTCTTCGACCTGATCCGCCTGTCGACCCATTTCTCGCAGATCACCGACGGGGCGTTCGATATCACCTACGCAAGCGTGGGATACCTTTATAACTATCCTCTGCACGAGCGCCCGAGCGAGGAGCAGATCAAGGCCGCGCTGCCGGCCGTCAACTGGCGCCACCTGGCGCTCGATGCCGCACACCACACCGTGCGCTTCGCCCATGCGGGTATGCGCATCGACCTCGGGGGAATCGGCAAGGGCTACGCCGTCGATCGCAGCGTGGCGCTCCTCAAGGAACGCGGTATCAGCAACGCGATCGTGACGGCTGGCGGTGACAGCCGACTGATCGGCGACCACCGCGGCCGCCAGTGGCTGGTCTCCATCGCTCATCCCGATGAGCCGCACAACCCCGACAAGGTGGTGACGCGCATCCCTCTCAGCGATACCGCGATCTCGACCTCGGGAGACTACGAGCGCTATTTCGATGAGGACGGCATTCGCTATCACCACATCATCGACCCGCGCACCGGCCACTCCGCCAGCAAAGTGCGCAGCGCCACCATCATCGGTCCGACGGCCACCGAGACCGACGGCCTGTCGAAGACCGCCTTTGTGCTCGGCCCCGAGAAGGCGCTCGAGATCATCAATCGGATGCCCGACTTCGATGCGGTGTTCGTGACCCCCGACGGGCGGCTGCTCTACTCGAAGGGACTGCGCCCGCCGGCGCCGCGGCCGGCTTGGGGCTCACCGGCTACGCCGCCCGCGGCGCACTGACGCCTTCAGGCTGCGCTACTGCGCGGCGCCGCCGTGCCTGGCGCGCAGCAGCGCATCGACCTCCTGCTCGGCCGCCAGCCAGTCGGCGTCTTCGTTGCCGGGAGTGAAGCCGCGCCTCTCGGCGCGCAGGTAAGCGTTCTCGGCAATCATCGTCCGGCGCGCCTCCTCGGTGACGGCGACGCTCGTCGTGCTGCCCGGGCGCTTGGCTCTGGCAACCGCGGCGTCCGCGATGGGCGCGACGCGCGATCGGCCGGGTGTCTCAGGTGTGCGGGATTTGGCCATGGGCTCCTCCTTGGCTGTTCGAGTGAACTTTGCGCGCGCACACCGGTGAGGCGCAAGCGCTCCCGCATGACAGTCGCAGTTTTTCGGGAGTGTCCGCGGTGTATCCGCTGTCCGCGGCCGGACATCTCAGGCCCGCGCCTGCCTGGGTCTCACGCTGTGCCGCGAGATTGTCGAGGCGCACGGCGGTCGCCTGAGCCTCGCGAACCGCGCCGGCGATGGCGCGCTGGTCGCGCTCTGGCTGCCGTAACCGCCGCCTCGGGGGGAGAGGCGCCTGCCGCCGCTCCCAGGTCGAGGTCCTCGAGGTACTTGCGGAAGCGCTTGCCGAGGGCAGGATGCCCGAGCGCGTACTCCACGGTGGCCTGCAGATAACCGAGCTTATTGCCGCAGTCGTAGCGTTTGCCGCTGAAGCGATAGGCGTACACCGCCTCCTCGCGCATCAGCGCCGCAATGCCATCGGTGAGCTGGATCTCCCCGCCAGTGCCCCGGCCGAGTCTCTCCAGATGTCCGAAGATCGCGGGCGTCAGCACGTAGCGGCCGACTACGGCGAGAGTCGAGGGAGCGACGGCGGGTTTGGGTTTCTCGACGATGCTGCGTACGCGGCTGGTGTCGGCCTTGTCACCCTCGACCGCCACGATCCCGTATTTCTCGGTATCCCGGCGAGCGACCGCCTCGACCCCGAGAATGCTCGCGCGCTTCGCCTCGTAAACTCCCGCCATCTGCTCGAGAACGGCAACTTCGCTGCGGATCAGGTCATCCGCCAGGTGAACGAAGAAGGGCTCGGGACCGACGGCCGGTTCGGCGCACAACACCGCGTGCCCGAGCCCGAGCGGCGCGGCCTGGCGGATATAGATGCAGGACGCGTAGGAGGGCAGCACGCTGCGCAGCGTTTTCAGCAGATCGCTCTTACCCTGCGCGGTCAGCAGGTGCTCGAGCTCCTGGTCGGAGTCGAAATGGTCCTCGATGGCACGCTTGGAGGCGCCGGTGATGAACACCAGGCGCCGCGCCCCTGCGGCGAGCGCCTCCTCCACCGCATACTGAATGAGTGGCTTGTCGACCACCGGCAGCATCTCTTTGGGACTCGCCTTGGTCGCCGGCAGGAAGCGCGTTCCGCGTCCAGCGACCGGAAACACCGCGGTGCGAATCACCGGCTTGGAAACTGGCATCGCAAGCTTCTCCTCACGAGGGGCGCACGCGCGGGTCGGCGCGCTCGGCCCACTTGAACACGGCGGGCTGCAGGCTGTCCCAGGCGCGACACTTCGGGCAGTGCCAGTACCAGCCGACGCTGATCAGGCCGCAATCCTCACACTGATAACGCCCCCCGGCTTCCCCGATGCGCGCCAGCATCAGGGTGAGGGAAGTGGCATCGGCCAGCGACTGCACTCCCGAGCCGAGCTCCGCGGCAATGCCGGGGAGCTGCGCCACCTCGGTTCCGGGCGCCGCGGTCGCCAGGAGCCACGCGAGCTGCCTCGGCGAGACGCGACCACTCTGGCGCAGCCGCTTGCCGAGCTCCTGCAGAACTTCCGCGCTGCCGCCGGCACCGGCGATGGCCAGTACCGGCGGGATGATCTCGAGCGCCAGCCCCGGCGCCATCTCCAGCGCCTGCAGATACAGCAGCAGCGCACCGGCACTGTCACCGCTGCGCTCCGCAAGCCGCGCCGTCAGGATGTCGGCCCGCGGTAGCTCCGCCTGGTGGGTGCGCGCCTGGCGCAACAGCGTGCGGGCGCGCTCGGTATCGCCCTGCAGCAGCGCGTGCTCGGCGAGCTCGCACAGGTAGTGCGCCGCCACGCGGCGGCGCTCGAGCTGCACGGCGGCCGGCAACGCGTGGAAGATCTTGAGCGCCTTGGCCCAGTCGCCCTGCGACTCGTAGATGCGCACCAGGTGATCGAGCGCGGCATTGCGGTACTCGCGCGAAGCGGCCAGCTCCTCCAGCACCTGTTCGGCGCGATCCATGAGGCCCGCGCTCAGGTAGTCGAGGGCTAGCGCGAACGCCGCCTTGTCGCACAGACCCGTGCCGCCCTGCTCGCGCAGTCGCGAGTGGATCGCGATGGCGCGATCGACCTCGCCACGGCGCCGGAAGAGACTGCCGAGCGCGAACTGGATTTCCGCGGCATCCCCGTCCGCCTCGGCCATGCGGGCGAAGATCTCCGCCGCATGATCGAACCGGTCGTTGATCAGGTGGTCGAGCCCGACGTAGTAGTCGCGCGGCAGCCGCACGGTGCGTGCGGCGCCATTGCGCCGCCCGAGAAACCAGGCCGCCAGTCCGACGAGGATGAAGGCCAGCGCCAGAAAGAGAGGAGGCAGCTCGAACACGGGATTGACGATAACAGGTCCGCGTGCCGGGCGATAAGTCAGCGCGAGGGCCTAACCGGGCAGTCCGGGCGCAGCCTGTGGATCGTCAGTCGCGGATCGGCCGCCCGGCGCCGTCGTTGACACGCTCGCGCAGGTCCTTGCCCGGCTTGAAGTGCGGCACGTGTTTGCCCGAGAGCGCCACCGCCTCGCCGGTCTTGGGATTGCGCCCCTGGCGCGGCGGACGGAAGTGGAGCGAGAAGCTGCCGAAGCCCCGGATCTCGATGCGCTCCCCCTGCGAGAGCGCATCGCTCATGATCTCGAGAATCTGCTTCAGCGCCAGCTCGACGTCCTTCGCCGGCAGGTGCTTCTGCTTGGCGGTGATGATCTCGATGAGCTCGGACTTCGTCATGGCCCTTTAGCTTTCGCGCTCGCCGCCCGAGCCGATGTGCTCCTTGAGCAGGTCCCCGAGGCTGGTGCCGCTCGGTGCGGCCTCCGAGCGGTAGCTCTGCACCGCCTCGGCCTCGTCGTGCGCTTCCTTTGCCTTGATCGACAGCGAGATGGTGCGCGACTTGCGGTCGACACCCGTGAACTTCGCCTCGACCTCATCGCCTACCTTGAGCACCGCGCGCGCATCCTCCACGCGGTCGCGCCCGAGCTCCGATGCCCGCAGCTGCCCGTCGATGCCGTTGCCCAGGTCGATGACCGCGCCGCGGGCGTCGACTTCCTTCACCGTGCCCTTGACGATCGTGCCCTTGGGGTTGTCGGCGATGTAGGCCGAGAACGGGTCCTTGGCGAGCTGCTTGATGCCGAGCGAGATGCGCTCGCGCTCCGGATCGATCGACAGCACCATGGCCTCGATCTGCTGGGCCTTCTGGTAGTTGCGCACCGCCTCCTCCCCGGGCTGGTCCCAGGAGATATCCGAGAGGTGCACCAGGCCGTCGATGTTGCCGGCGAGACCTATGAAGATGCCGAAGTCGGTGATCGACTTGATCTGACCGCTGACCTTGTCGCCGCGGTTGTAGTTCTCGGCGAACTCCTTCCACGGGTTCGCCTTGCACTGCTTGAGGCCGAGGGAGATGCGGCGCCGGTCCTCGTCGACGTCGAGCACCATGACCTCGACTTCCTGGCCGGTATGCACCACCTTGGAAGGATTGACGTTCTTGTTGGTCCAGTCCATCTCCGAGACGTGCACCAGGCCCTCGACGCCGTCCTCGATTTCGACGAACGCCCCGTAGTCGGCGATGTTGGTGACCTTGCCAAACACGCGGGTGTTGGGCGGATAACGCCGGGCGATGTTCTCCCAGGGATCGGCTCCGAGCTGCTTGAGCCCGAGCGACACGCGTGAGCGCTCGCGATCGAACTTCAAAATCCGGACGTCGATCTCATCG
>DATGJR010000133.1:0-36149 GCA_035295065.1 Steroidobacteraceae bacterium | reverse complement strand
GCTGCATCCGCACGAGGCGCGCCGCCTCCGCCTCCTCCTGCTGCTTGCGGGCCGTGATATCGCGCAGCAGGGTCTGCGCCGCCGGTGCGCCATCATATTCAACGCGCACCCCCTGCACCTCGGCCCAGATCACCGTGCCATCGAGCCGGCGTATGCGGGTTTCGCGCGGCTCGGCGGCGACGCCGTGCTCGAGGATCGCGCGGGTGCGCTCCGTGAGAAGCTTGCGGTCGGGCTCGAGCGCAAATGAGGTGACGGACACGCCCTGCAGGCTCTGATCGGGGCTGGCGCCGATCAAGGCCCGGGCGGCCGCATTCCCAAAGAGGATCTCGCCGCCCCGATGCACGATCACCGCTTCGGGCATGGCATCGACGAGGGCGCGGTAGCGCCCCTCGCTCTCGCGGCGCTCACGCTCGGCGCGCTTGGCTTCGGTGAGATCGTGCACCACCGAGAGCCGCAGCACGGTCTTACCCTGAGTAATGACGTTCATGTCGACTTCGGCGGGGAAGGTCTCGCCGTTGTCGACACGCCGGTGGAGCCACTCGAAAGTCGCATTACCCGCTCGCATCGCCTGCTCGATGTAGCTGCGCCGCGCAGCATTGGAAGGACGGCCGTCGGGCTGTTCGGGCGGAGAGAAGGAGTCGGGAGTCAGCTCCCGCACCGCCTCCTCATCGCGGATTCCGAACATGCGAAGCGCCGTGTCGTTGGCAGCGATGAAACGGTCGCCTTCGCTGATGAAGACGCTGAAGGCGGTATTGTTGAAGAGTGTTCGATAATGGAGCTCGCGGCTGCGGAGCGAGCGCAGCGAGTGATTGAGCAGCAGCGTCATCGCGAGCACCAGGGCGGAGAAGGCGCCCGTCACGACCAGCGTGGTGATGGTGCGGCGCTGCCAGGCCGCGAGGACGGCGGCGACCGGCCTTCCGGCCGCGACGAGCACCGGGTATTGCCGCACGCGCGCCCAGCCGAAGAGCAGCGGCGCTCCGACCGCCGGTGCAAAGCCGTGGACGACTCCCCGATCCCAGCCGTTGCCGAGGTCGCGCGCCGCCTGCTGAAACAGCGGCCCGCTTGCGTACGCTCGGCCCGCAACCAACGCCGCAGAGATGTCCTGCGTGGAGACGAGCAGGCTCCCGTCCCTTCTCAAGAGGAGGATCGCGCCAGGGCTCCCGAGCTGTTTGCGCAGGCTGTCGAAGGCGCGGAAGTCGAACAGCGCCCCCGCCCAGACATCGCTCCGACCGGCGGTGCGCACGCGCTGCGCAACCGGCACGACCAGACTGTCGGCGTCGGCGCGATCAGGATCGGCGACCGGGGGTCCCACCCAGATATCTGTCTCCGGTGCCACCGTCGGGTTGAACCAGGCGGGCCGCCCCTCAGCTACATCGTACGCGCCGCCTCGGCCCCCGCGCGCAAAGCGCGTGGAGTCCGCGATGAAGACCGACCGCACGTACTCGCCACCCATCAGCGCGGTGCCCAGTGCCGGAGTCAGGTCGCGTTCCGAGACGGACTCCAGGCCCCCGAGGGATTCGATCTCGTTGGCGCGCACCACCGCCGAGCCCACACCATCGCTCAGCATGGCAAAGGTGGTGGTGCTGAGCGCTACGGCGACCGACTGCAGCCGCTCGCTCTCGGATTGGATCGTTTGCTCGCGGTCGTTGCGGATGCGCTGGGCGGAGTAGGCCCAGCCGGTGGCGAGCACCAGGGCGGCATAGAGCAGCAGTGTCCAGCCGAGGCTTGACGGAAGTAACAGCGAGACGTTGCCGGAGCCCGGTCCGGCATGAGAATTTGCAGGGGCTTCAATCTCCCCGGACAGGCGTACCCCCTGGTTCCATGCGCAGGGCCGCGCTGGTTCTTATGAAGTACCAGTTTGCCCCAAAGCCGGGCCCTGTCAACGGCCACCGGGAACACCCGTTGGCCAGTGGGGACTGCTAGAACGGTTAATGGAAAATCGGCTCTAATCATCGGCCCGCCCGGCGGGCTCGCCCCGAGGTGTGATTATGTGGACCGTGAATTCTCAGAGCCTGCGGCGCGCTCCCGCGGCGGCGGGGTTGCTGCTGATGGCGTGCGCCGCATGGGGCACAGAGCCTGCGGTTTCGGGCGATGCTGTCACCGCCGTCTGGGCCCCCCGGCAGCTGCATTTCGTATTCCTGGGCTTCACCGCCCATTATTCCTGCGACGGGCTGCAGGACAAGATCCGCCACGTGCTCACCGAGCTCGGTGCCGAGCGCGGTTTCGAGGTGTCCTTCGCGGGATGCTCGGCCCCCCTGGGCAGTCCCGATCCCTTTCCGGGCGTCAATATCAAGATGAATGTGCTGCAGCCCGCCGATCCAAAGGACACCGGCGCGCAGCTCGTGCCGGCACACTGGCACAGGGTCGACCTGCACCTCGAGAAGGACCCGGTCTGGGAGGCGGGCGACTGCGAGCTTCTCGAGCAGGTCAGGCAAAAGATCCTGCCGCTCTTTTCGACGCGCAATGTCGACTTCGCCTCGAACTGCGTACCCCACCAGATCGCTCTCGGCACTCGATTGTCCACTGACTTGCTGGTGCCCGACGCGAAGCCGGCTGCGCCGAGGTAACATCCCCGCAGGATGAGTCGCTTTCCGCTGCGTCTGACGCTGCTCCTCGGAGCCGCGCTCATGATCAACTATGTCGACCGCGGCACCATCTCGACCGCGTCGCCCCTCATCAAGAGCGAATTCCACCTCGACGCATTCCAGATGGGGCTGCTGCTCTCGGCCTTCTTCACGACCTACGTCGTTTCGCAGCCCTTCATGGGCATCCTCGTCGATCGCCTCGGGGCGGCACGGGTGCTCGCCGCAGGCTTCGCGCTCTGGTCGGTGAGTACGTTCCTGGCGGGCCTCTCGAGCGGCGTGCTGAATCTCGTGGCGCTGCGCCTGGTGATGGGCGTCGGGGAGTCGGCGTGCTACCCGAGCGGGTTCGCACTGATCTCACAACGCGTGACGGATCAGCACCGCGCGCGCGCCACCGCGCTCATGCAGGTCGGCAGCGTCGTGGGTCCCGCGCTCGGCACCTTCGTCGGTGGCGCCATCATGATCCGCTATGGATGGAGGACCATGTTCATTGCGCTCGGTGTCGCCTCGCTTGCCTGGCTCATTCCGTGGTCCGGTGAGCTGCGCAGGCCCTCGAGGGCGGTGAAGCCCGCCGCAGGGGGACCGAGGTGGATCGACGTCGTGCGGCAGCGGGCGCTGTGGGGCACGGTGTTCGGCAACTTCTGCTCGAATTACGCCTTCTACTTCGTCTTCGCCTGGGTACCGCTCTACCTGGTGGAGGAGCGCGGCCTGTCGCTCGCCGCGATGACCTCGGTGAACGGATTCATCTGGGTGATGGACTCGCTGAGCATTCTCGCGGCCGGATGGCTCATCGACCGCTCCATCCGGCGCGGCGCGACGCCGAGCCTGGCTTACAAGACCGCGCTGTCCCTGAGCGCGGCGGGCGTCGGCCTGTGTCTCCTGGCCCTGAATGGTGCCGGGGCAGCGGCAGGCGCGGCGCTGTTGCTCGCGACCGGTGTCGCCGACGGCCTCAACTCGCCTTCGGTGGGCGCCCTGACGCAACGCTTCGCCGGACCCCTCGCCACCGGACGCTGGATGGGCACGCAGAATGCGGTGAGCAATACGGCGGGAATTCTCGCTCCGAGCGTCACCGGCTACCTGGTGAAGATCAACGGTGGCCACTACACCGTGGCACTTTGGGTCACGGGCGCGGTGGCGCTGCTCGGACTCCTCGCCTGGCTGATCGTCGTACCGGCCGTTGAGCCGGTCGAGTGGCAACACTCCGCCGCTACGGGTATTCCCGCGCCCGTTCCTGATCCTTGAGAATGCCGCGCGCCGCGAGGAACAGATGCGCGGTCGCCCACAGTCCCGTCGGCACCAGGCACAGCATGGCAAGGCGCAGCGAGTCGGCGTTCGAGATGTGGTTGGGCGCGAAGTAGTCGCTCAAGGCGCCGATGAGCGGCGGGGCGATCACGAGATTCCCCAGGTTCGCAAGGAACAGCACCATGGCGCAGAACATGGCGCGCATGCGGCAGGGCGCCAGGTTGTTCAGCAATCCGAAGCCGGGCCCGATATAGAAGTAGATCGAGGGAATGAAGATCCACAGCATTGCCTTCGCAAGAGCGAGGTCGCGCGTGTAATAGACCACGCCCGAGGCGATCGTGGCGACGCCGATACCGGCGCCCAATACCCAGACGATGCGGCGCGCGTCGACCATGCTGGAGCGCGCCATGAGGATGCCCGTAGCGACGGTTGCGATGCCGCCTCCCCAGAGGTGCATGTTCTGCGTGACATCGCTCGCCTGTCCGACGGTCATGTGGTAGGTGCGCTGCAGGAAGGCGGGCGTCCAGAACATGAGTCCCCAGCCCCACAGAGCGCACACGGCCGTTCCCATCATGGTGTGCACCGCCGAGCGCTGCTGCCACATGAAGCGCAGCGTCGCGGCCACCGAGGGCGCGAGTGCCTCCTTGCCGCTGTCGAGGCAGCCGCGCTTGGGCTCGCGCACCGTGAGCCAGACGCCGAGGCCTACCAGGACGCCCGGAAGCCCGAGCGCGTAGAAGGCGGCACGCCAGCCGTACTGGTCGGCGATCGTGCCGGCGACGTTGTAACCGAGGTATGCACCGATCGGCGCGCCGAGCGCGAACACCGTGAGCGCCATGGCACGGCGCGTCGCGGGGAAATAATCCGAGAGGAGTGAATTGGCTCCCGGAGTTCCTCCGGCTTCGCCGACGGTGACGCCGACGCGAGCCAGGAAGAACCCGAGCGAAGTGCGCGCGAGACCGCAGACCGCCGTCATCGCCGACCACAGCACCAGGCAGGCGCCCACGATCTTGCGGCGGTTGTAGCGGTCGATGAGCCAGGAGAGGGGGAAGCCCAGCAGCACGTAGAAGAGGCCGAAGGCAAGGCCCGTGAGGAGCGCTACGCCTTTATCCGTGAGATGCAGCTCGATACGAATCGGGTCGAGCACGGTCGAGACGACGTAGCGGTCGGCGATGCTCAAGGTGTACACGAGACACATCATGATGAGCACGTACCAGCGCTCGAGGAGGGACGCCGATTGCGGCTCGGCCGCGCTCAAGGCCGGCGGGGGCGCTGCGAAGCTCGTGGGCAGCTCGCTCATGGGAACGCGCTCTGCATGATCAGCCGCAGGTTACGCCTGCCGCGCGCGGCTGTCTTCCACGATGAGGTCGGCGGCCTTCTCGGCGAGCATGATGGTGGGCGCGTTGGTATTGCCGGAGGTGAGGTTGGGGAATGCCGACGCATCGACCACGCGCAGGCCCGACACGCCGTGGACACGCAGCCGTGCATCGAGCACCGCCGAGCGCGGATCGGGCCCCATCGCACAGGTGCCGCAGGCGTGGAACACCGAGCCCGAGCGTCGGCGGAAGTCCGCGAGCACTTCGGCTTCTCCCGTCACCGCGCTCCCTGGCTCGCGCTCGGCTTCAACCAGCGCCGCCAGCGGCTGCGCGGCGACGATGCGCCGGATCATGCGCGAGCCCTCCATCACGTCGGCGACGTCGGCCGCTGCGGAGAGCGCGTTGGGGCGGATGCCTGGCGGCTTGAGCGGGTCCGCGGAGCGGATGTGGATGCTGCCGCGGCTGACGGGACGGCAGGTGTTGAAGGAGATGAGGAATCCCGCATACGGATCGGGCTTCAGCAGCCGCCGCGTCGTGCCGAGCGTCGTCGTGGAGTAGCTCGCGGGGTTGAAATAGATGTGCAGGTTGGGGCGCGCAAGTCCGGCGCGGCTGCGCAGGAACGCGCCGGCCTGATTGACGCTCATCGCGAGCGGTCCGCCCTTGCCGAAGGCGTAGCGCAGCGCCGCCCGCGCCTTGCCGAGAAAGGGTGCGAGCTCGTTGTTGAGGGTGGGCACGCGTGAGCGGTAGTAATAGTTGACGGCCAGATGATCCTGCAGTCCCTGGCCGACGGCGGGCGAATCGGCCACCATCGCGATGCCGAGCGGTCGCAGCAGGCGCGGGTCGCCCACCCCGGAGAGCTCGAGGAGCTGCGGTGAATTGATGGATCCTGCCGCGAGGATCACTTCGCGGCGCGCCTGCGCGCGGCGCGCCGTACCCGACTCGAGAAACTCGACGCCGGTCGCGCGCCGGCCTTCGAAGAGCACCCGCGTCGCGTGGGCGCGGGTGCGCACCTCGAGGTTGGTCCGGCGTCGCACGGGCTTGAGGTACGCATTGGCGGTCGAGGCTCGAACGCCGTCCTTGATGGTGACTTCCCAGTGGCCGGTGCCTTCGGTCTGCGAGCCGTTGAAGTCCGGAGTGCGCGCGAACCCCAGCGCGTCGCAGGCGGCGAGGAAGCTCTCGCACAGCGGGTGCACTTTCCCCGACACGTCGCTCACCGTGAGCGGACCGTCGACCCCGTGGTACTCCTTTTCCCCGAAGGGGTGGTCCTCGAGCTTTCTGAAGTACGGCAGCACCTCACGCCACGACCAGCCGGGGTTGCCTGCCGCGGCCCAGTCGTCGAAGTCGCCCGGCTGGCCGCGCACGAACACCATGGCGTTGATCGAGGAGGAGCCCCCGAGCACCTTGCCGCGGGGCCAGAATTGCCGGCGGTTATCCAGGGTAGGATCGGCTTCCGCCTCGTACATCCAGTTGAAGCGGGGATCGTTGAAAGTCCTGCCGTAGCCGATCGGCACCTGGATCCAGGGAGAGCTGTCGGAGCCCCCCGCCTCGAGCAGCAGCACACGCTCCCTGCCGCTCGCGGTCAGACGATTCGCGAGCACGCAGCCGGCGGAGCCGGCGCCGATCACGATGAAGTCGTAGTCGGACATCGCGCCTCAGCCGACCACGGGGTTCTGCGCCATTTCGAGGTGCAGCGCGTTGCCCTTGTAGGGGTGGCGCGCGATGACATTCTCGTTGAGCTCGACACCCAGACCCGGCTCAGTCGGCGGGATGACATAGCCTGCTTCCCAGCGGATCGGCTTCTTGAGGACTTCGGCGTGGAAGCCGTCCCAGCGCTCGATGCTCTCGAGGATGAGGAAGTTCGGGCTGCAGGTCGCGAGCTGGATGTTGGCGGCGCCGACCACGGGGCCGCAGTAGAGGTGCGGGGCGATCTGCACGTGCTGCACTTCGGCCATCGCGGCGATCTTCTTGGCCTCGAGAATGCCGCCGACTCTCCCTAAGTTCATCTGCAGGATCGCGGCGGCGCCCTCGCGCAGCAGGCGCGCGAACTCGTACTTGGTGGCGAGCCGTTCACCCGCGGCGATCGGTATGCGGGTGCCGCGCGCCACGCGCGCCATCTCCTCGGGTGCATCGGGCGGCACGGGCTCCTCGAACCAGAGCGGATCGTAGGGCTCGAGGCGCCGCGCGAGGCGCAGCGCTCCCGCGGCAGTCATCTGGCCGTGCGTGCCGAAGAGCAGGTCCGCCTTGTTGCCCACCGCCGCGCGCAGCAGCTTCATGAAGCGCTCGCACAGCTCGAGCGCAGGCAGCGACAGCTGCCGGCCATCGAAGGCGGAGTAGGGACCCGCGGGATCGAACTTGATGGCGGTGAACCCCTGGGCGAGGCATTCCGCGGCGCGCTCGGCCGAGAGCTCCGGATCCTGATAGACGTTGGTCTTGTCGCCGGGGCGCGCATAAATATAGGTGTAGCTGCGCAGCCGCTCGTGCACCCGGCCGCCGAGCAGGTTGTAGACCGGCTGGTTGGCTTTCTTGCCGACGATGTCCCAGCACGCCATCTCGAGCGCGGACAGCACCGCCATGAGCGCGAGGTCGGCATGCTGGGTATAGCCGGCGGAATACACCCGCCGCCAGATTCGCTCGATGTTGTGCGGGTCCTCGCCGGCGAGATAGCGCTCGAAGACGTCGACCAGCATGCGCGTGACGAGCTCGGGATGAAACGGCACGCAGTAGGCTTCGCCGACTCCGTGCACGTTGCCGTCGGTCGTCAGTTTCACGAACACGAAGTACGGGCCCCCGTAGTGGGGCGGGGGATTCGCGACGATGAACGTAGTGATGTCTTTGAGCTTCACTAGGTGAGCCTCACCGGTAGGCGGTCCAGATCGTCTTCAGGTCGCAGTACTTGTCGATGGCGTGGGGCGAGCGGTCGCGTCCCGAGCCTGAGAGCTTGAAGCCGCCGAAGGGGGTGGCCATGGTGGAGCGGTCGAAGGCGTTGACCCACACGGTGCCGCCACGCAGCGCACCGGACAGCCGATGCGCCACGTTGATGTCGGAGGTCCACACGGCGGCGGCGAGCCCGTAGGGTGTGTCGTTGGCGAGGCGCAGCGCCTCGGACTCCTCCCCGAAGGTCATGACCGAGAGCACCGGGCCAAAGATTTCCTCCCGCGCGACCTTCATTTCCGGCCGCACGCGGTCGAGAACCGTCGCCTCGACGTAGAACCCCCCGGTCTCCTTGAGAGCCTGCCGGCCGCCGTGCACGACCTGTGCGCCATCGGCCACGCCGCTGTCGATGTAGCCGAGCACCCGTTGCATGTGGCCACGATCGATGAGCGCGCCCATCTGGGTCGTCGGCTCGAGCGGATGGCCGAGTGTGATGGTGTCGGCCACCCGGGCGATCGCCTCGAGGAGCTTGTCCTTTACCGCGGTGTGCGCGATCAGGCGCGAGCCGGCGTGACAGGTCTCGCCGCTGTTGTAGTAGATACCCCAGGCGATCCCGTAGGCGGCCCGCTCGAGGTCCGCATCCGCGAACACCACCTGCGGCGTCTTGCCCCCGAGCTCGAGCGCGACGCGTTTCAGGTTGGATTCGGCGGCGTAACGCAGCATCAGCCGCCCGACCTCGGTCGAGCCGGTGAACGTGATGAGATCGACCTCGGGATGGAGCGCGAGCGCCTTACCCGCCTCCTCGCCAAAACCGGGCACCACGTTGAAAACGCCGGGAGGCACTCCGGCCTCGCAGGCGAGCTCGGCGAGGCGGATGCCGGTGAGAGGTGACTGCTCGGCGGGCTTGAGCACCACCGAGTTGCCCGTGAGGAGCGCGGGTCCGACCTTCCAGCAGCTGATGATGAGCGGGTAGTTCCACGGCACGATCGCGGCGACGACACCGAGCGGCTCGCGCCGGATGAGCGCGAGGTCGTTCGGGCCGGTCGGCGCTACCTCATCGTAGAGCTTGTCGGCGAATTCGGCGTAGTACTCGATGCAGTCGGCGCAATTGGCGACATCGACTCCCACCGAGTTGACGATCGGCTTGCCGACGTCCCGGGTCTCGAGAAGCGCGAGGCGGTCGCTGTCGGCGCGAATGAGCTCCGCGAAGCGCCGCAGGATCCGCTTGCGCTCCTTCGGCTCCATGCGCCGCCACACGCCCGACTCGAAGCTCGCGCGCGCGGCTTTCACGGCCGCGTCGATATCCGCGGCGCGGCCCCGCGTCACCTGGCAGATGACCTGTCCGTCGATCGGCGAGACATCATCGAATACCCCGCCGTCGAGCGCGTGGACGTAGCGGCCGCCGATGAAGGCGCGTCCCTCGACCTTCAGGATGGCCGACAGTCGCTCCCAGGCCGGCCGGTCGCGTTGCAGAGGGGGGGTGCTCATGGGTTGGATATTCCTCAGCCTGCGTGGCCGGTCAAAGCCTAGAAAAGGAATAGCTCCATCTAAAACAGGCATCGCTCGAGCGAGTGCTGCCAGCCGCTGACGAGCGCGGCACGCCGTTCGGCGGTCATGACGGGGATGAAGGTGGCCGCCTGAGCCCAGGTCGCAGCCAGCGCCGGAAGATCGGTCCACACGCCGGTCGCGAGCCCGGCGAGCCACGCCGCGCCGCGCGCGGTGGTCTCGAGCTCCGCCGGGCGCTCGACCCGGGCCTCGAGGATATCCGCCAGGAACTGGCAGAACCAGTCGTTCGCCGCCATGCCGCCGTCGACACGGATCGACTGCAGACGCTGGGCGCCGTCGCGCATCATCGCGGTGGCGAGGTCGAGCGTCTGGTAGGCCACCGACTCGAGCGCTGCACGCGCCAGGTGCGCAGGAGAGGCGTCGAGTGTCAGGCCGCAGATGAGCCCGCGGCTTTTCGGCGCCCAGTGCGGCGCGCCCAGGCCGACGAAGGCCGGGACCAGGTACACGCCGTGGTTCTCCGGCACATGTGCGGCGAGCGCCCCCGTCTCTGCCACGTCCTTGATCACCTTGAGTCCGTCGCGCAGCCACTTGATTGCGGCCCCCGCGATGAATATCGCACCCTCCATGGCGTAGGTGGTCGTTCCTGCGATCCGGTAGGCCGGTGTCGTCAGCATGCGGTTGGCGGAGTCGACGGGCGTCTCGCCCGTGTTGAGCAGCAGAAAGCAGCCCGTGCCGTAGGTCGACTTCGCCATTCCGGGCGTAAAGCAGGCCTGCCCGATCAGGGCCGCCTGCTGGTCCCCGGCGATCCCGGCGACGGGAATCGCGCAGCCGAAGAGCTGCGGCTCGCTCGCCCCATACACGCCACTGCTGTCGCGAACCTCCGGAAGGAGCGACCGGGGCACCCGCAGGAGCCGCAGCAGCTCCTCGTCCCAGCATTGGCGGTGGATGTCGAAGAGCAGTGTCCGGGAGGCGTTGGTGACGTCAGTCGCGTGCACGCGCCCGCCGGTCAGCCGCCACAGGAGAAACGTGTCGATGGTGCCGAAGGCAAGCTCGCCGCGCTCGGCGCGCGCGCGGGCTCCGCCGACGTGATCGAGGAGCCATGCGACCTTGGTGCCGGAGAAATAGGGGTCGATCAGGAGTCCGGTTCTCCTGTGGACCAGCTCCTCCGCGCCTTCATTCCGCAGCCGGCTGCATTCGTCGGCGGTGCGGCGGTCCTGCCAGACGATGGCACGATGAATGGGCTGCCCCGAGGCGCGCTCCCAGACCACGGTGGTCTCGCGCTGATTCGTGATGCCGAGCGCGGCGATCCCCTGGGGACCAACGCCCGTCGCCTCGATCGCCTCCCGCACGGTGGCGAGCGTGTCGCGCCAGATGTCTTCCGGGTCGTGCTCCACCCAGGCGGAGGCGGGGTAGTGCTGCGGCAATTCGCGCCGCGCGAGCGCAGTGGCACGCCCGTGCGAATCGAAGGCGATGGCTCGGGTCGAGGTCGTGCCCTGGTCGATCGCGAGAACCTGAACCGGCCGACTCATGCCTCTATTGTCACGCAGCCGCAGCCCCTGGGGCTTGCATTGAGAAATTTCGCCAGCTGATGCCTGCGCGCAACAGCGGTTCCGTATAGTGGAACACCCCCCGGGGTCCCCTGCGCGCGATCCCGGGTGAGCCGAGCGCGCGCGACCCGATACGTTTTTGCTATACCACTATCCGATTTCTAGTCTTTTAGGTGTCACAAAGGTATGAAAGGCTAGCGTTCCAAGGGTCGGGCGCTGTCCGCGGGCTGACACACCGCGAGCGACGAAGCCGCACCGATCATGCCTGATGACGCGTTTATGCAAGCGCCGCGACGGCAATTGGTATAAACGTCATGCGGGGGTCGCCGAGGACGGCGCACCGGCGTTCGAGTGGGGAATAACCAACCAATCCTCGGGGGAGCAACGCGATGAAGGTGAATCCGAAGATTTCTGCAGCTGTCGCAGCGGTACTGGCCGTGCCGACGACCGCAATCGTGCTGGCGGCGCCGTCCGACCTCACGGCACCGGCGGACCAGGCGACTGCCGAATCCGGCGGTGGCCTCGCCGAAGTGGTCGTGACTGCGCAGCGTCGCACGGAGAACATCCAGGACGTGCCGATCACGATTCAGGCGATCACCGGCGCTCAGCTCTCGCAGCTGAACGTGACGAACTTCGACGATCTGATCAAGTACACCCCGAACGTGACCTTCAGCGGCAACGGCCCGGGCACCGGCAACATCTTCATCCGCGGCCTGGGCGGCATCGGCTCGGGCAACCAGTCGCAGTCGACGACCGCCTCCTTCCCGAACGTCGCGCTCTACCTCGACGACCAGTCGATGCAGTTTCCCGCCCGTAACAACGACGTGTATGTCGTCGACATGGAGCGCATCGAGGTCCTGGAGGGACCGCAGGGGACTCTGTTCGGCGGCAGCGCCCAGGCCGGCATCATCCGCTACATCACCAACAAGCCGAACCTGACCGCGACCTCGGGCGAGTTCAACGCCGGCTACGGCGTGACCGCCGGCGGCGATCCCAACAGCAAGCTGACCGCAGTGCTCAACCTGCCGCTCATCGAAGGCAAGCTCGGCGTGCGCGCCGTGTTCTTCAGCGAGCATCAGGGCGGCTACATCGACAACGTCGCCTCGACCATCGCCTTCCAGCCCGGGTCAGTCGCCGCCTCGACCGGGGTTACGGGCAACAACGCCGGCCTGCTCGCGAACAACACCAACCCGGTCGATTACCAGGGCTTCCGGCTGTCGGCCCTGTGGAAGATGAATGACGACTGGAGTCTGCTGCTGCAGCAGAACTATCAGGACCTGAACGCGCAGGGATATTTCTACAGCTATCCGGCCGACTCGAACGGCACGGCGCTGGCGCCGTACCAGATCACCGCTTTCACGCCCGCGTGGAACAAGGACAAGTACGAGAGCACGGCCTGGACGCTGACCGGCAACCTGCCGGCAAACATGAATCTGGTCTATACCGGCAGCTACCTCGACCGCAACATCGACGGTCAGCAGGATTACTCGAATTACATGCGCAGCACCACGGGCTCCTATTACGCCTGCATCGGCCCGGGTGCCTCGTACTTCAACCCGGCCAACTTCCCGACCCTGACGGGGCACAAACTGCAGTGCTATGCGCCGGTCGGGAGCTGGCGCGACATCGTGCACAATACGCACCAGAGCCACGAGATCCGGCTCAGCACCGATCAGGACAAGCGCCTGCGCGGGATTGTCGGCTTCTACTGGGAGAAGTTCGTCATCGACGACAACATGAACTTCAACTACTTAGGGATTCCCCAGTGCAACACGGCAGCCCAAGCCGCCGCCGGCGCCGCCGGCACGGGCCCGGACTGCCTGTCGGCGGTCGGCCCGGTGCCCGGGAGCTTTGCGAGCGATCCGAGCCTGCGTACGAACATGAACAACGCCTTCGGCGAGGACGAGCAGCGCGGCTACAGGCAGCGGGCGTTTTTCGCCTCCGTCGATTTCGATCTGGTCCCGAAGGTGCTGACCGCGACTGTTGGCGGGCGCCTCTACCACTATGACGAGTTCGAGCACGGCTCGGAGTGGTACAGCGAGAGCACCAGCAGCGGTTACGTCCTCAATCACCTGAACGGCGTGTGCCTGCAGAAGGGGCTGTGCGGCTTCCCGATCAACCTCGACACCAGCGAGTCGGGGTCGCGCTGGCGCGGGAACCTGACCTGGCACATCACGCCCGACGTCATGGCCTACTACACCTTCTCGCAGGGATTTCGTCCGGGCAACTTCAACCGCACCGATTCCATCAATGGCCAGGTGTTCCTCAAGCAGGAGATCCCGTTCTGCACATTCCCCGGCGGAGTCAAGACCTGCATCGCCAACAGCGACCAGTACGAGAAGCCGGCCGGCGTCAAGTCCGACAACCTGATCAACAACGAGGTCGGCTTCAAGAGCGAGTTCCTCGATCATCGCCTGCTGATCAATGCCTCGGCGTACTCCATGAAGTGGAACGACGAGCAGCTGTCGTTGTTCGAGCCGGCGTTCCTGGGCAACACGACGTTCAACGTCCAGGGACCGAACTTCACCATCAAGGGCTTCGAGATTCAGTTCAACGCCAAGATCACGGACGGGCTCAGCATCCAGGGATCGAGCTCGGTCAACAGCTCCACGCAGACGAACGCGCCGTGCCTCCAGTCGGTGGGTGTCGATCCGAACAATTCGCACACAGCGAACAATCCGACCCCGAAGGGACAGTGCGTGGTGATCAACAGCGCGGCCGGACCGATCCCGAACGCGCTCGGTGCGCAGGGGACGCCGCCGGCGTTCTCGCCGCCATGGATGTTCAACTTGCGGGCGCGCTACGACTGGACCTCGGGGGACTACAAGCCCTTCGTGTGGGCGGGCGCGAGTCACGTCGGCCCGATGACCAACGAGCCGCGCAACTACGACTCTGGCAACAACCCGGCCTTTGCCAACCCGCCGATCACGACGCTGCTGCTCTACGACATCCCGAGCTACACGACCTATGATGCGGCCATCGGCGTCAGCAAGGACAACTGGACCGTGCAGTTGAACGGTGCCAACCTGTCGAACGAGTATGGACCGACCAACATCACGTCCGGTCAGTTCATCAAGGCGGAGATCCCACTGCGTCCGCGGACTCTGAACCTGCTGATGTCCTACAGGTTCTGAGAACGGGGTGGGGCCGGCCGCCTGCGGGGCCGGGTTGAGTAGAATGGAGGGCGGACCCCCGAAGGGTCCGCCCTCTTATTTGAGCACCGATGAACGCAACCGACCCCCGACCGGACGCAACCGCGGCGAATGCAGAGATCGCCGAGATGGGGCAGCTTCATGCCCTGATGAGGGCGCGGAACTTCGCCGGCGCACTCACCGCGGGCGAGGCTCTGCTGGCCGCGAGCCCCGCGAATCGCGATGCCCGGCTGCTCGTCGCCATCGCGCAGCGGTATCTCGGCCGGATCCCCGATGCCCTGAAGACCCTCGCGGCTCTCGAAGAGCGCTACCCACGCTACAGCCGCCTGCATGAGGAGCGGGGCCGCTGCTACGTGGAGCTGCGCCAGGCGCCGCAGGCGATCGAGGCCTTCCTCAAGGCGGTGAACCTCAATCACGCCCTGCCGGGCAGCTGGAGCATGCTCGAGGGGCTCTACCGGATGACCGGGGAGGCGCAGAACGCTGCGACGGCGGGCAGTCACGTGGCGACCTTGAAGAACATTCCGCCCGACATCGTGGCCGCGACGGCCTTCTTCATGGACGGTGACCTCGATGCCGCCGAGGCACTGATCCGGGCGTGGCTCCTGAAGAACGGCGATCACGTCGAGGCGATGCGGCTGCTCGCGCGCATCGGCATCGCGCGGCGCATCTACGACGATCCCGAGCTGCTGCTGGCCGCCGTGCTCGAGCGGGCGCCCGACTATCGGGCCGCGCGCGAGGAGTATGCCGGCGTCCTGATCGAGCTGCACCGCCACGAGGAGGCGCATCGCCACCTGACCCAGCTCCTCAAGGATGAGCCCACCAACCGCAGCCTGCGGCTCGCCGATGCCGCAGCCGTGGTGGGCCTCGGGGAGCACGAGAAGGCCATTGCGCTCTATCGCGAGCTGCTGCTCGGAACGAGCGCCGATGCGCCGGTGCACCTGTCGATCGCTCATGCGCTGAAGACCCTCGGCCGCACCCCGGAGGCGATCGCCGCCTATCGCCAGGCGGCGGCGCTGCGACCGGATTTCGGCGATGCGTACTGGAGTCTCGCGAATCTCAAGACCTATCGCTTTTCGCCGCAGGAGCTCGCGCAGATGCGCGCAGCTCTCGAGGCCTCCACGACGGGGCCCGTCGACCGGTATCACCTGTGCTTCGCGCTCGCCAAGGCACTCGAGGACCAGGGTGAATACGCCGAGTCCTTTCGCTATTACGAGCTCGGCAATCAGCTCAAGCACACGGAGATCCGTTACCGCCCCGCCATCACCGAAGGCAACACCCGTGCGCAGATGGCAGTCTGCACCGCGGAGTTTTTCGCGGCGCGGCGCGGTTGGGGAGCCGCCGGGACCGGTCCGATCTTCATCGTGGGACTGCCACGCTCGGGCTCGACGCTGCTCGAGCAGATACTGGCTTCGCACTCACAGGTCGAAGGCACACAGGAGCTGCCCAACGTCCAGCAGATCGTGAGTCTGCTGCGCGGGCGGGAGATGGAGCAGTCCGAGCCCCGCTATCCGCGCATCCTGCAGACGCTCACCGAGGCGCAATTCCGTGAGCTCGGCGAGAAGTACCTCGCCGATACACGCGCTTACCGCACCGGCAAGCCTTTCTTCATCGACAAGAATCCCAATAACTTCCGCCACCTCGGGCTCGTGCACCTGATGCTGCCGAACGCGCGGATCATCGACGCGCGCCGCGAGCCCATGGCCTGCTGCTTCAGCAACCTGAAGCAGCTCTTCGCCAACGGTCAGGAATTCACCTATGGCGTGGAGGAGATCGCCCGCTACTACCGCACGTATCTGGAGCTCATGCGGCACTGGGACCAGGTGCTCCCGGGGCGCATTCTGCGCGTCTGGCACGAGGACGTGGTCGCCGACCTCGAGGGCAATGTGCGCCGCATGCTCGAATTCTGCGGGCTGCCCTTCGAGCCGCAGTGTCTTTCGTTCCACGAGACGCAGCGCAGCGTCCGTACCGCGAGCTCCGAGCAGGTTCGCCGCGGCCTCTACAGCGAGGGTCTCGATCAGTGGAAGAATTTCGAGCCGTGGCTCGGGCCCCTGAAGGAAGCGCTGGGCGATGCGCTGACCCGCTATCGCGAGCAGTGAGCACGACCGTCAAAGCGGGTCGCAACGACCCGTGCCCTTGCGGCAGCGGCAGGAAGTACAAGCACTGTCATGGGACGGCGCAGGCAGCGCCGCCAACGGCGGCGGCAGAGGGGGGTGAGCTCGCCGAGCTGACCCAACTGGTCGGAATGCTGCATGCGGGCGCGCTGGCGGCAGTCGAGCAGCGCTGCCGCAAGCGGCTCGAGGCACGTCCGCTCGATGGCATGCTGTGGAAGATTCTGAGCGTCGCGCTGCTGCGCCAGGAGAGGGACGCGATGCCCTCGCTGCGGCGCGCGGCGGAGTTGCTGCCGCGCGACCCCGAGACCCATCTGAATCTTGGTCTCGGTCTCGCCGCTCTCGGCCAGCGTGCCGAGGCCGTGGCCAGCTACCGGCAGTCTCTCGCCCTCAACCCTTCCGGCGTCGAGGCGCTGAACGCTCTCGGCGATGTGCTGCGCGAGCTCGGCGAGCGCGGCGAGGCCTTGGCGCTCTACGAGAGGGCATTGGGCCTCGATCCGCGCCGCGCCGACACGCTATGCAACCTCGGGACGGTGCTCTTCGAGTTGCGCCGTATCGGCGATGCCGAGCAGAGTTTCCGCCGCGCGCTCGCGGAGCGCCCGGGATATGTGCCCGCGCAGATCGCCCTGGCGGCGGTGCTGCGCGTGCAGGCACGAACCGCGGAGGCCGAGGCCTGCTGCCAGGCGGCGCTCGCCGCCGACCCGCGCTCCGCCCACGCCATCTCGCTGCTCGCCGAGCTGCACGCCGACCGCGGGCGGTTCACCGAAGCGCAGGAGTTGTTCGAGCGCGCCATTGCGCTCGATGCGAAATTCACCACCGCATACTGCGGCATCGCACAGCACCGCAGGATGAGGCAGGAGGACATTGCGTGGCAGCGCGGGGTGGAAGCGCTCCTGGCGGGCCCTCTGCCGCTGGGACATCAGGTGAGCCTGCGCTATGCCCTCGGAAAATACTTCGACGACACCGGGCGCTACGATGAGGCCTTCGAGAGCTACGCCTGGGCCAACGAGCTCAGCAAGCGCTTCCGTATCGGCTACGACCGCTCGAGACTCACGCAGCGCATCGACAGGCTCATCGGGACTTTCGATGCCACCTTCGTACGCGAGCGGCACCCCGGCGTGTCGGAATCCGAGCTGCCGGTGCTCATCGTCGGCATGCCGCGCTCGGGCACCTCGCTCGCCGAGCAGATCCTCGCCTCACACCCGCAGGTGTTCGGCGCCGGCGAGGTGCGGTTCTGGGACGACGCCTTTACGGCTCTCGTGAAGTCGGATGCCCGGGGTGAGGCTCTGGCTCGCGAGCTGCCGCAGCTGGCACGCGAGTATCTCGCGCGTCTGGGGGCACACTCCGGCGGGCAATCGCGGGTGATCGACAAGATGCCCGCGAATTTCCTCTACCTCGGGCTGATTCACGCGGCCTTCCCGCGCGCGCGGATTCTGCACATGCAGCGCCATCCCCTGGACACGTGCCTCTCGATCTACTTCCAGAACTTTTTCAACATGGGGCCGTATGCCAACGATTTCGGCAATCTGGGGCACTACTACGAGGAATACCTGCGGGTGATGGCGCACTGGCGCGCCGTGCTGCCGGCGACGGCGCTGCTGGAGGTTTCCTATGAGGGGTTGCTGCAGGATCAGGAGGGCTGGACGCGGCGAATGCTCGATTTCGTCGGCCTGCCCTGGGACCCCCGCTGCCTCGATTTCCACCAGACCGAACGGGTCGTCATCACCGCCAGTCGCTGGCAGGTCCGCCAGCGGCTCAATTCCTCATCGGCGGGACGCTGGCGCAACTACGCGAAGCATCTCACCCCGCTCGAGTACCTGGTGGAGCGCGCGCAGCGGCGTTAGTCGGGTTGGCTCTTGCCGCGCCGCATGAGAGTGAGCGCGAGGAGCGCGGAAGCTGTCATGAGGAAGAGGCTCACCGCATTCAACACCGGGGTGGCCCCCTCGCGCATGCGCCCGTACATCATGATGGTGAGGGGCGCGTCCGACCCCACCAGCATGAGGGTCGTATTGAAATTCTCGAAGGACATGAGGAAGGCGATCGCCGCCGAGCCGATCATCGCCGGGCGCAGGTACGGCAGGGTGATGGTGCGCAGCACCGCCGCGTGCGAGGCGCCGAGGTTGAGCGCCGCATCCTCGAGGCTGCGGTCGAAGCGCTTCAGGCGCGCACTGATCGTGAGGGTCGCGATCGCCACGATATAGGAGAACTGGCCGAGTACCACCAGCGGCAGGCCGGGGCGCAGGAAGTCCGCCTCTATCCCGAGGAGGTTGCTGACGAAGTCCGCGAGGCGGCTGGCGAAGGCCAGAATCGAGATGCCGAGGATCACGCCCGGAATCACCAGCGGGACGAGCATGAGCACCGAAAGCAGGCTCTTTCCCGGGAATTCGCGGCGCTCCATCAGAAACGCGTTGGCGGTGCCGATGATCACGGAGAGGCCGGTCACCCACAGCGCCACGATGCAGCTGGTCCAGATGCTGCCCAGGAGCTCTGTGTCGCGGAACAGCCCGACGCGCCCTTTGGCCTCGTTGCCGAAGAACCAGTCGAAGGTGAAGCCGTGCCAGGGAGGCGCGGGGTAGTCGGCGTTGTTGAAGGCGAACACCGCCACGACCGTGAGCGGCAGGAACAGGAACACGAGGAACGCTGCGATATAAAGCGCCGTCGCGGTCCGCAGCCACAGGGGGCGAGGGAGGCTCGGGATCACGCGCGCCTCATGACGTCGGAGAAGCGCTGGCCCGAGAGCTTGAGCCCGACCCATACCATGGCCGTCGACAGCGCCAGCAGCAGAAAGCCGAAGGCGGCGCCCTGTTCCCAGTTGAAGCGGGTGATGAACTGGTTGTAGATCTGCTCGGTGAACCACAGCGAGTTCTTGCCGCCCAGCAGCGTCGGCGTGAGGTAATTACCGAGCGTCAGCATGAAGACCACGATGCAGCCGGCGGTGATTCCGGGCGCGGCGTGCGGGATGACGATGGTGCGCAGGATCGCCGTGCCCTTGGCGCCCAAGTCGTAGGCGGCCTCGATGAGGGCGTTATCGAGGGTCTCGAGGCTTCCGACCAGTGGCACCACCATGAAGAGGAGTGAGGTGTAGACGAGGCCGACGAGGATGGTCGCGTCGTGGTAGAGGAGCTCCACCGGCTGCGCGGTGAGACCCAGGTGCACCAGGATCGCCGGCAGCACACCTGACTCGCGCAGCAGGATCATCCATCCGAGGGTGCGCACGGTCTCGCTTACCCAGAAGGGAATGAGACACACGACGAAGAGGAGCGCGGAGGCGCGCCCGCGCGCGAGCTTGGCGATGATCCAGGCGATGGGGAAGGCGATGAGCAGCGTCAGCGCCGTGGCGATTGCCGACATCAGCGCCGTCCGGAGGAACACGTGCCAGTAGAGCGGCTCGCCGAAGAAGCTGCGGTACTGGGCGAGGCTCGCGGCGTACTCGCGCGGAGCAATGCGCTCGCGGAACGACAACACGGCCAGGTCGGCGTGCGGCAGGATGATCAGCAGCAGCAGCCACAGGAGCGCCGGTGCGAGCAGCAACGCGAGGCCGAGTCGCGAGAGCAGGCGCGCGCTCGTTGCCGCCTTAAGCATGCGCCTCGCTCGCGGCGCCCACGGGGAAGCAGACGGCGCGCTGCGGATCGAAGCTGAACGAGACGCGCTGGCCGGGCTTGAGGTCGGCAAAAGCACCCGTCTGGGGCAAGGCCGCGCGCAGCTCGAGACGGCTCACCCGCTCGCGCAGCAGCGCGACCGAGTTGGCGCCGTCGAACAGCATGTCGGTCACCTCGCCCTCGTGCGCGCTCTGACCCGGCGGGAGGTCCGCGGCCGTACGGCCGAGCGTCATGGCCTCGGGCCGCACGAAGGCCTCGACCGCCGTCCCCGCGGCGAAGCTGCCCGATGCCCGCGCACGCACCCGCCAGCCGCCCGTGATCGAGAGCTCGACCGCCGCGCCGTCGACGCCGAGCACCGTTCCCGCCAGGCGATTGTTGGCGCCGACGAACCCGGCTACGAAGGCGCTGGCCGGCGAGTAATAGAGCTCCTGGGGCGTGCCGAGCTGCTCGAAGCGGCCGTGATTCATGACGCCGACATGATCGGACAGCACGAGCGCCTCGGACTGATCGTGAGTGATGTAGACGAAGGTGGTGCGGAAGGCGCTCTGCAGCTGCTTGAGCTCCACCTTCATGTGCTCACGGAGCTTCAGATCGAGCGCACCGAGCGGCTCATCGAGCAGGAGCAGAGTCGGCTCGAGCACCATGCTGCGCGCGATCGCCACCCGCTGACGCTGGCCGCCCGAGAGCTGATCGACGCGCTTTGGCGCCGCACCTGCAAGTCCCACGCGCTCGAGCATGGCCGCGGCGCGCTGCGCGCGTTCGGCGCGCCCGACACCACGCCGGGCGAGGCCGAAGGCGACGTTCTCGCCGACCGACATCATCGGAAAGAGCGCGAGGTGCTGGAACACCATGTTGACCGGGCGCTTGTTCGGGGCCACGTTCGCCATGTCACGTCCGCCGATGGCGATCGTGCCCTCATCGGGCTGCAGGAACCCCGCGATCATCCGCAGCAGCGTCGTCTTACCGCACCCGGAGGGCCCCAGGATCGAGAAGAAGCTGCCGCGCGCGACGCTGAAGGATACCTGGTTCACGGCAACGTACGCCGCGAACCGCCTGGTCACGGCGCGCACCTCGAGGTCCGGTGCCGCCGCCGGTGGGCCGCCCCCCGGGGCGCTCAATCGGCCGCCTTCACGCGGTCGAGGACCTCGCCCTCGATTTCCTCGAGGCCCGGCGGGATGGCCGGATACCACTTGATGTTCTTCAGGCCGTCGGGGAATGTCTCGGCAAACTGCGCTCGCAAACGGGGATCCATCAGCTTGTCGGCGCCTTTCGAGGCCGTGAAGTTGCCGATCGACTTGCCGACCTCGGCGGCGATCTCCGGGCGCATGACGAAATTGATCCAGGCATAGGCGCCGGCCTCGTTGCGGCCGCGCGCGGGGAGCGCAAAGGTGTCCATCCAGGCGATGGCGCCGGAACGCGGATTGATGAACTTGATGGCGGGGTTCTCCCGGTTGAGGAGCCAGCCGCCCGAATCCCACATCATCGCTGCCCAGATCTCTCCCGAGCGCACGCCGTTGAGGAGCTGGTCCTTGTTGTCGTAGAAGAAGCGGAAGTTCGCTTTGCAGGCGGCGAGGGTCTTGCCGACCTGCTGCATGAGGGCGGTGTAGGCCTTCGTGTCGTGGTAGAGCGCGAAGGGGTCGTGGCCCGAGGCGAGCGCGAAGGCCATGAGGGTAGGACGCTTCAGGCGCACCGCGGTGCGGCCTTTGAGCTCCGGCTTGCAGAGATCCGTGTAGTCGGCGATTTTGGTACGGGTCGAGTTGTAGATGAGCCCCTCGGTGCCCCACACGTAGGGGAGGCCATAGAGCTTGCCGTCGACGGTGGCGTTCCTCTTCACCGCATCGACCAGCTCGGGCACGAACTCGTCCAGCTTCACCTTGCTGAGATCGAGGGGCTTGTAGATGCGAAACTCCTGCTGTGCCCCGAAAATGCGGTCCTGAGAGGGCTGCGCGAGGTCGAAGCCGGCGCCGCCGGTGGCGCGCAGCTTGGAGATCATCTCCTCATTGTTCGAGAGCGTGACCTGCACGTCGATGCCGGTCTCCTTCTTGAACTGTGCGATGACCTCGGCGGGCACGTAGCTCGCCCAGCTGATGATCCGCAGCACCTTGGCATCGTCGGCGTGTGCCGGCAGCCAGGCGATGATTGCGGCGGCGGCGGTGAGAAGCGCGCTGAGCGCGCGGCGCGTGATCATTTGAGCCCCTCGGGACCGAATGCCGTCGCGTTGACAGCCTGAGTTTTGGCGAGCTAGTCTGAATATAACATCGCCCCCAATGGCTTGTCGTGCGACCCCCGGTCGCAGGAGCGGCGCTTGTGCCTGATGTGCAGGGCCACCGCGGCGCCCGCGGTCTGTGGCCGGAGAATACCCTCGCAGGATTTGCGCGCGCGCTCGCGATCGGCGTGGACGCCGTCGAGCTCGACTGCGCGCTGAGCCGCGACGGTGTCGTGGTCGTCACGCACGACCCCGAGCTCAATCCCGATCTCACGCGGGACCCGGCAGGACGCTTCCTGAGCGCAACCGGCCCGCCGGTCGTCAGTCTCACCTGCGCGGAGCTGCAGCGCTACGACGTGGGGCGCCTCAATCCGTCCAGCGCCTATGCCGCGCGCTTTCCTTTCCAGCAGGCGGTCGATGGCGAGCGCATTCCGCGCCTCGCGGACGTGCTCGAGCTCGTGCGCATGCGCGGGCGCGGACGTGTGCGCGTGGCCGTCGAAGTGAAGACCTTTCCGGACCGGCCGCCCGAGCTCACGGCGAGTCCGCAAGCGTTTGCTGTCGCGCTTCAGCGCGATCTCGAGACGACCGGGATGGTGGCGCGGGTCGATATCATGGCATTTGATTGGCGGGTGCTGAGAGCCGTACAACGCCTGATGCCTCAGGTCGTCACCGTGGCGCTCACCGAGCAGCAGGGCGAGTGGGACACCGTGGGCCTGAATGCGTCGCGGCCCTCGCCGTGGCTTGACGGGCTCGATCCCGCGCGCTTCGGGCGCTCCGTGGTGCGTCTCGTCGAGGCCTCGGGGGCCCGACTCTGGGGTCCGGATTTTGCGGATCTCGATGCGCAGTGCGTCACCGAGGCGCACTCGCTCGGCCTGCGCGTCATCCCCTGGACCGTCAATGAGCCATCCGACATGGAGCGCATGCTCGGCCTTAAAGTAGACGGCATGACGACGGACCGGCCGGACGTGCTGCGCTCGCTTCTCGAGCGCCGAGGGCTCCCGGTCCCGCCGCGGATGGAGGAGACCGGATGAGATGAGTGAGCTTCGCATCCTGGTGATCGACGGCAATCGGGCGGCCACGCGGGAAGCGCAGGTCGCGGCGGGCGGTTCGCCTTCTGGGGAAGGGTACGTGAAAGTTCTCGAGGCGCTCGGCGCGGTCCTCTGCGACGTCGTGCGCCCGGCGGACGGGGAGGTGCACATCACGGACCCGCGGGGCATCGCCGGGTATGACGGCGTGGCCATGACCGGCTCTGCCCTCAACGTCTACGAAGGCGGCGTGCACATCGAGCGGCAGATCGAGCTGGCGCGCGCGGTCTTTGCCGCGGGAGTGCCGTTTTTCGGGAGCTGCTGGGGTCTGCAGGTTGCGGTGACCGCTGCGGGCGGGCGGGTGCGGCCGAACCCGCGCGGGCGGGAGTTCGGCTTCGCGCGCCGCATCGAGCTCAGCGACTTAGGTGCCCGCCATGCCATGTTCACCGGCAAGCCGCCGGTCTTCGAGGCGATCACCGTGCACCGGGACGACATTACGGAGCTTCCCGAGGGCGCCCGCGTGCTCGCGAGCAGCGACATGGGAGTGCAGGCGATCGAGCTGCGCAGCGGCCGCGGCACTTTCTGGGGCGTGCAGTACCACCCCGAATACAGCTTCGCCGAGATCGCCGCCACGGCGCTGCGTTACGGGGCGACACTCATCGATGAAGGCTTATTCACCGATCGCGCGGAGCTCGAGGGCTTCGTCGCGGATCTGCGCGCACTTCAGGGCAATCCGCGCCACCGGCGGCTGACCTGGAAGCACGGCTTGGGTCCTGCTCTGCAGGATGAATCAGTCAAGCTGGCGGAGCTGCGCAACTGGCTGAGCCTCCAGGTGGCGCCCTACGCGCGCCGGCACGGCGCGGCTCCATGAGTGGCCCCCTGAGCTTCGCGCAGCACAGGGATTGCGAGGCAGCGTTGTCGCTGGCGCAGGAGATGGCCGACGCCGCGCGCCGCCGGGCCGCGCAGCATTTCCGCACGCCCGTCGCCGTGGCGCGCAAGCCCGACGGTACCCCGGTCACCGCGGTCGACAAGGACATCGAGACCGAGATGCGCACCATGATCCGCGCAACCTTCCCCGCCCATGCGATCCGCGGCGAGGAGTTTGCGTCCGAGGGTGCCGGCGCTGAGTTCACCTGGGTGCTCGATCCCATCGACGGCACCAAGAGCTTCATCACGGGCTTTCCCCTCTTCGGCACGCTGATCGCGCTCTGTCAGGGTGAGCGGCCGGTGCTCGGCGTGCTGGAGACGCCGGCACTGGCGGAGCGGTGGGTGGGGTGCGAAGGACGCGCCACTCTATTTAATGGTGTGAAGGCAAGGGCCCGCGACTGCCGCACCATTGATGAGGCGGTCGTCTATACGACGACAGCCGAGACCTTCAGCGTTGCCGAGTGGCAGCGCTTCGAGGCGCTGACGCGGCGCGCAGCACTGCGTCGCTACGGCGGCGACTGCTATCTCTACGGGATGCTCGCCAGTGGACACTGCGATCTCGTGATCGAGGTGCAGCTGAAGCCTCACGACTACATGGCGGTCGTCCCGGTCGTCGAGGGCGCGGGGGGGCGGATCAGCGATTGGCGTGGAGCGCCGCTTGGCATGACGACCGATGGCCGGGTGGTCGCGGCGGCGACCGAGGCGCTGTGGCGGCAGGCGGTCGAGGAGCTGAAGCGCCTTTGACGGCGTTGTACGGGACGGCGTGTTGAGGGCCCGTCGCGGGCAGGATTCGCGTGTTGTAAGGCGCCGGGCGGGAGGCGCGTGTTGTAGGGTCCCGGGCAGGAGGGGCGTGTTGTAAGGTCCCCTGCGGCGTAGTTAAATTAGAATCTAATACCGCTTGTAAGCTATTGATTACGCAGGACCTCGTGCGCTCAGTTAGATGAGAATCTAACGCCCCGCGCAAGCACTTGATTCAGCAAGGGCGCCTGCGCTCAGTTAGATGGTTTTCTAACTATAGCTCCCGACACCATCACATCCGCGGGCTCTGTGGCCAGAGCCAGCGAGACGAGCAAGCGTTCACGCTGCCGTGAGGTCCCCTTTGACCGCCGCGCGAAAGATGCGCCTGTAGGCCGCAGCGTCCGCCGGCTGTGGATTTCCAGACGCTGAAGGATCGAGCGCGGCTTCGCGCCCGATGAGATCCGCGGCCGAGTCCGGCACCCCCATCTCTGCGAGCGTGTGCGGAATGTTGAGACGTTTGCGAAAGCCGAGCACCCAATCGAAGACTGCGGCGAACGGCTCGCCCTCGAGGTCCAGCGTGCGCGCGATGACTTCCAGCTGCGCACCGATCGCCGGCCGGTTGTAGGCGATCACATAGGGCAGGAGCACCGCGTTCGTGAGCCCGTGGTGGGTGTTGAAGTTCGCACCCACCGGATGCGCGATCGCATGCACCCCGCCCAGTCCCTTCTGAAAGGCGGTGGCGCCCATGCTCGCCGCGGCCAGCATGCGTGAGCGCGCTTCGATGTCCGTGCCCTGCTCGCAAGCTCGCGGCAGGTAGGCCTGTATGAGCCGCATGCCCTCGAGCGCGATGCCATCCGCCAGTGGATGGAAGCCCGGAGCGCAATAGGCCTCGAAGCAGTGCACGAAGGCGTCCATACCGGTGGCGGCGGTGATCGCTGGCGGAAGGCCGACGGTCAGCTCCGGGTCGCTGATCACGACTCTCGGCATCATCTGCGGATGGAAGATGATCTTTTTCTGGTGTGTTTCCTCATTCACCACGACGCCCGCGCGCCCCACCTCGGAGCCCGTGCCGGCCGTCGTCGGTACTGCGATGACCGGCGCGATACCTTTGGGGTCGGCGCGGGTCCACCAGTCGCCGATGTCCTCGAAGTCCCACATCGGGCGCGTCTGCCCCGACATGAAGGCAATGACCTTGCCGGCATCGAGCGCCGAGCCGCCGCCGAAGGCGATGACGCCATCATGCCCGCCGGCGCGGTACGCTTTGAGGCCGTCTTCGATGTTGGCTCCGACGGGATTGCCGCGCACCCGGGCGAAAAGGGCGCCACCGGGTACGAGCGCGAGCGCCCGCCGCACCATGGGTGCTTCGCGCAACCCCTCGTCGGTGACGAGCAGCGGGCGGCGAATGGCAAGGGCGGCGCACGCGCCCGGCAGCTCCGCGATTCGGCCAGGGCCCGCCCAGACGGTGGTGGGATAGTTCCAGTTTGCTTTGAGGATTGCGCTCACGTCTTCACCCGCAGATGGAAAGATTTCGGCCGGGTCAGGTGCTCGTATCCGACCACCGAGAGCGTGCAGCCGCGCCCCGAGTCCTTGACCCCGACCCAGGCGAGGGCGGGATCGAGGTAGTCGCAGCGGTTCATGAAGAAGGTGCCCGTCTCGAGCTCGCCTCCGAGCCGCTCCGCGGCCGCCGCATCGGCTGTCCAGACGGCCGCGGTGAGGCCGAAGGCGCTCGCGTTCATGTGCGCCACGGCCTCGGCGTCCGAGCGCACGCGCATCACGCCGGCAACGGGACCGAAGATCTCCTCACGCATCACGGTCGACTCGGGCGGTGCGTCGAGCAGCAACTGCGGGGCGAGGTAGGGCGTCCCGGGCTTGCTGCGCGGGAACTCGCGCTCATCGAGCGCAGGTCGCGCGCCCGCATCCACCGAGGCGCGGATCTGCGCGCGCACGGCATCGGCAGCCGCGGTGCGCACTACGGGACCGAGAGTGGTCTCGGGGTCGAGGGGGTCGCCGAGACGGTACTCGCGGATGAGATCCAGGCAGCCGCGCGTAAATGGCTCGTACAGGCTCTCGTGGACATAAATGCGCTGCAGCCCGCAGCACGACTGCCCGGAGTTGAAGTAGGCGCCATCGACGATGTTCTCGACGGCGTGCCTGAGGTCGGCGTCGTGCCGCACATACACCGGATCGCAGCCGCCGAGCTCGAGGCCGATCCCTATGAAGCGCTCGGCTGCCGCGCGCTGCACGGCGTGTCCCCCGTCGACCGAGCCGGTGAACGCAACGAAGTCGACTCGTGGATCGCCGATCACGCGCAGTGTGTCCTCGTGCGAGAGGTGCAGAATCTGGAAAAGCCCCGCCGGCAGGCCCGCCGCGCTGAAGCACTCGGCGAAGGCCTCCGCCGCGAGCGGTGTCTGCGCGGAATGCTTGAGCACCACGGCATTGCCGGCCATGAGTGCCGGCACCACGCTGTTGACGGCGATCAGATAGGGATAGTTCCAGGCCGCGACGGTGAACACCACCCCGAGCGGCTCGCGGCGGATGAAGCGCCGGAACGCGGGCTTCGGCGCCGTCTCCAGATCCGCGAGCGCTGCGGTGGCCGCTCCCGCCATGTAGCGGGCGCGCTCGAGAGTGCCCCGCACCTCGTTGGGCCCGTAGCGAACGGGTCTTCCCATCTGCCAGGCGAGACCTTCAGTGATCGCGCCGCTGCGCTTCTCGAGCTCGGCGCAGAAGCGCTCCATGAGCGCTGCGCGCTGCGCGATGGGGGCGGTGCGCCATGCGGGCAGGGCGGCACGCGCGCGCTCCAGGGTGGCACCCACTTCCGCCGCCGTCGCGGGCGTGCGTTCGGCGTAGACGCGGCCGTCGACGGGCGAGATGGTCCGGAGAGTCATCAGATGATCTCGAAGTACCGCATCAGTTCCCAGTCGGTCACCGCGCGGCGGAATTCGCGCTCTTCCCATTCACGGCTGGCGGCGAAATGTTCGACGAAAGGCGTGCCGAAAAGCTCGTGCGCCGCCTTCGATTTCGTCAGCCGCTCCGCCGCCTCCGTGAGGGTACGCGGCAGAGCGCGCGCGGCGGGGAGCTTCTTGTCGTAGGCGTTGCCTGTGAGGGGCTCATCAGGCTCGATCCGATGCTCGATACCCCAGAGTCCCGAGCCCACCGCGACCGCGATCGCAAGATAGGGGTTGATATCGGCGGCGGCGATACGGTACTCGACGCGCTGGCTCTTCGGTCCTCCCTGAATGACGCGCAGCGCACAGGTGCGGTTCTCGACTCCCCACGTGGCGTTGGTGGGAGCCCAGTATCCGGGCACCAGCCGCGTGTAGCTGTTGACGGTGGATGCGACCATCGCCAGCAGCTCGGGCATGAGTGCCTGTTGGCCGCCGACGAACCAGCGCATCTCCTTGGACATGGTGTGAGGTGCCGCCTCATCATAGAAAGCGGAAGTCCCGTCCCTGCGGGCGAGCGAGACGTGCAGGTGGCCACTTTGTCCGGGGAGCTGCTGCGACCACTTCGCCATGAAGGTCGCCATGAGGCCGCGGCGCTGCGCCAGCACCTTGACGAAGGTCTTGAAGAGCGCGGCGCGATCAGCCGCCTCGAGCGCTTCCGTATAGTGCAGCGCCGCCTCGAGTACCCCCGGCCCCGTCTCGGTGTGCAGCCCCTCGATGGGCATGCGCATGTCCTCGGCGAGCTTCAGCAGCTCCTGGTAGAGCTCGGCATGCACCGAGCTGCGCAGCACCGAGTAGCCGAAGTAGCCGGGCGTCAGATTGGTGAGATTGCGATAGTGCTTCTCGCGCACGCTCGCAGGCGTCTCCTGGAATATGAAGAACTCGTACTCGGCGGCGGCGCTCGCGGTGTAACCCGAGGCGGCGGCACGCGCGAGCACGCGGCGCAGCGTCGCGCGCGGGCATACGGTCTCGGCCCGGCCGGCGAACTCGCCGAGAAACAGCAGCATGTCTCCCTCGAAGGGCAGGGCGCGGCAGGTCTCTGGCAGCAGCCGTACCGGTGCATCGGGGAAGGCCGTGTGCCAGCCGGTGACGGTGACGTTGTCGTACAACTGGTCGTTGGAGTCCCATCCCAGGATCACGTCGCAGAAACCCGTACCCTTTTCGAGCGTCGCGAGGAACTTGGCGCGATCGAGGTACTTCCCGCGCAGGATGCCGTCATTGTCGAACACGCCGATCTTGACGTGCGTGAGGCCGCGCTCCTCGACGATGGCTCGTGCCTGCGCGGCGGTGCGCACTTCTTCCGGTTGCATGAAGCGGGCTCCTTAAGCGGGTCGCCGCTTAGCTGAGCGGCTGTGTTCTTTGCAATGCATGCATTTTGGCCGATCGGCCCTCAATCCGACAGGCTGCTGCGCTGCCGGGTGGCCGCCGCGAGCCAATCGGGATTCACCTCGACCCCCCAGCCGGGCTCGGATGGAATGGTGACCTGACCGTTCTCGACACGATAGGGGTCCGTGCGGAAGAGATCGCGCTCCCACGGGTAGTAATCGTCGCCCTCGATCGACAGCTCGAGGTATTTGCCGCCGTTTCCGATGGCACCGAGCAGGTGCATGGTGCACAAGGTCACCAGCGAGCGGTTGGCGCTGTGCGGGGTACAGGGGAGGCCGGCCGCCGCCGCCATCGCCGCCACTTTCAAGGTGCGCGAGATGCCACCCATATACATGACATCCGGCTGGACGATATCGACCGCGCGCATAGCGATCATGTGCTCCCAGGTGCCGAGGTCGCAGTCCTGCTCCCCTCCGGTGACGTCGATATCGAGCGCCTCGGCGACGCTCCTGGTCTCCTCGAGCTTCCAGTAGGGGCAGGGCTCCTCGTAGTGGCCGACGCCCTCGGCCTCGAGCAGCCGTCCAACCTCGATCGCGCGCCGCGGGGAGAAGCCGCTGTTGGCATCGACCAGCTTCGCCACCCCATCGCCGAGTGCACGCGCCACGTGCGGCACGATCGCTTCCGTGCGCCCGGGCCATTCATCGACGTCGTGGCCACACTCGGCGCCCACGCGCCATTTGAAGGCATCGAAGCCGTGAGCATCGCGCAGCTTGAGGAATCGCGCGGCTTCCTGCTCCGGGGTGATGTCGCGCTTCATGGACGATGCATAGGCGCGCAGGCGCTTCGGCTTTCCGCCGAGCAGCTCGACCACGGGCTTGCCCTCGAGCTTGCCGCGCAGGTCCCAGAGCGCGGTGTCGAGACCAGCGATCGCGCGGCAGCGGTAGCTTCCCGGGAACTTGTGCTCGCGCTCCTCGATGCGCTCAACCAGCGCGTCGATCCCCGAGACGTCCGCGCCGAGTGCCCAGGGAGCGACCTGCCGGTGAAAGATGGTGGCCGTGATATCGGCGTTATAGGTCGAGGTCTGACCCCAGCCGGTGGCGCCCGAATCGGTCGTGAGCCTCACGAAGCAGACGAAGCGGTTGGCGAAAGTCTCGAGACTCGCGATCTTCATGCGCCCGCCGGGGCTGCCGCCGGTTGGGCCGGCCTCAGGATGAGGACAGACAGATACGCCGCGCCCAGTGCCGCGAGCGCGCTCACCGCCGCGAGCGCGCTGAACATTCCACCCCAGCCGTAGTGCACCGCGAGCCATGCCATGACGCTGCCGGCCGCCACACCGCCGAAGTATCCGGTGCCGTCGACGAGGCCCGAGGCAACGGCACCCGCCTGCTTGCCGCCGAAGTCGAGGGCGAAGGCGCCGGGGAGAAAGGAATAAGGTCCGAGCAGGCAGAAGGCGACGACGCCCGTCATGACGACCGGCAGCGTCGCGCCCGCGGAGCCCGGGCGCAGCTGCGCCAGCACCAGCAGCGCTGCGGCGCAGGCGATGAGTCCGAAGAGCAGCAGCAGCGCGCGGCAATTGTGTCCCAGGCGATCGCTCATCCAGCCGGCGAGCAGCACCGAGACCGCGCCGACCCCGGGGAAGACCGATGACAGCACGGCGGCGTGACTCACGCTGACGCCGAGAAAGTCGTGCAGGTACGAGGGCGTCCAGGTGTTGAACGTCTCGCGCACCATGGTGGTGGCGAAGCCGAGCAGGCACACCATGAGGAACGCGCGGCTGCGCAGCAGTGGCAGTACCAGTGTCAGGTAGCTCTGCGGCCGGTCGGCGTCGGCGAACACGTTGCGGGGATTGGCGACCGTCTCGGGGAAGCCCTCGTCGGTGCACGACTCGCGCAGCAGCAGGAGGTTCGCCAGGAACATGGCACCCGCCACCGCCGCTCCGAAAACGAACACCCCGCGCCAGGGTATGCCGTACTCGAGCAGCATTCCCATGGTCGGCCGCGCCACGGCGTCGCCGATCAGGTAGCTGCAGGTGAGAATCGCGGCGACGGTGCCGTAGCGCGAATAGTGAAACCACTTCGAGGACACCTTGACCAGCCCCGACCAGCCGATCGACTGGCTCACGCGGTTGGCGATCCAGGCGAGCGTGAAGACGGGCAGAGTCCCACCGGTGGCGAACAGCAGCGTGAAGAGGGTCGCCCCTCCGGTCGCGATGAGCAGGTTGCGCTTGCCGCCCCAGAAATCCCCGAGGCTCGTGAGGAACCACTTGCCGAGCGCGTAGGCGAAGACGCCAGCGGAAGCGATCGTGCCGATGCTCAGCATGGCATCGTTGTGGCTCACGCCGTGCCGCCCGAGCTCCTCGACCAGCAGCGGTGTCGCCACCGAGAGATTCGAGCGGCAGAAGTAGCACGCTGCATAGCCGAGAAACAGCAGCAGCACGGTGCGCGTCTGCGCAACGCGCAGGCTGCGCGGCGCCGGAGGAATCACGGCAGCCAAGGGAGCGAGTAGGTCTTGGTATTGGTGAAGCTTCGAATGGCCTCCTGTACCCCCTCCTTGTAGCCGAGGCCCGAGTCCTTGATGCCGCCGAAGGGTGTGAGCTCGAGACGATAGCCGGGGACCTCGCGCACGTTGACGCTGCCGACGTTGAGCTCCTGCACGAAGCGCGTGATGTAGTCGAGACGGTTGGTGCAGACGGCGGAGGACAGTCCGTAGGCGGTCGAGTTGGAGATGCGGATGGCCTCGTCGATCGTACGGAACGTCATGACCGGCGAGACCGGGCCGAAGGTTTCCTGCTTCACGACCGTCATGGCGGGATCGACGCGATCGATCACCGTCGGGGAGTAGAGCGCCCCCTCACGAATATTGCCGTAGCGCAGCCGCGCGCCGCCCGCGACCGCTTCGTTCACCCGCTCCTCGAAGGAGCGCGCCGCCGGCTCATCGATCACCGTGCCCATGTCGGTGGCCGGGTCCATGGGATCGCCGTAGCGCACGGCGCGGGATTTCCCGACGAGGAGCTCGGTGAAGCGCTCCGCCACCGACTCCTGTACCAGCATGCGCTTGATGGCGGTGCAACGCTGGCCGGAGTTCTTGTAGGAGCCGGCGGCGGCGAGCGTCGCGGCCTCCTCGATGTCGGCGTCCTCCATGACGATGATCGGATCGTTGCCACCGAGCTCCAGCACCTGGCGCTTGTAGACCGCCTTGGCGGCGATGTATTTGCCGACCGCCACGCCGCCGGTGAAGGTGATGAGGTCGACGTCGGGATGCGTGAGCAGCTCGTCGGCGATCTCCTTCGGATCCCCGGTGAGGACACTGAACATCGGGGGAGGGAGCCCTGCCTCGTAGAGGATGTCGGCGAGCAGCAGCGCGCTGAGCGGTGTCTTCTCCGAGGGCTTGAGGACCATGCGGTTGTTGCTGGCGATGCTCGGAGCGACCTTGTGTGCGACCTGGTTGAGCGGATGATTGAAGGGTGTGATCGCGCTGATCACCCCGAGCAGCGGCTCGCGCAGCGTATAGACCTTGCGCTTCTTGCCATGCGCGGTGAGATCGCAGGAGAAGATCTGCCCATCGTCCTGGAGCGCCGCGTTGCCGGCGAACACGAACACATCGCAGGCGCGCCCCACCTCGTAGACGGAGTCCTTCCTGGAGAGGCCGCTCTCGGCGGTGATGAGATTCGCGACCTCCTCGGTGCGCGCCCGCAGCATCTCGGCCGTGCGGTAGCAGATGCGATAGCGGTCGTAGCGCGTGAGCGGCGAGCGGAATGCCTTGGCGAGCGCGATGGCGCGGCGCACGTCATCGACCGAGGCCATGGCGACCGTCGCAAAGGCCGCTCGGGTATAGGGGTTGAAAACCTCGCTCGACCGGCGCGTCGCGACGCGCTCGCCGCCGATGCGCAGGCCCTCGTTCTCAGGCGGCATGGTTCAGCACCCAGTCGAACGCGTCGAAGTTGCGCCAGCGGCGGTTGGTGTCGAGATTGGCGATGCGCCGGTTCATGACGAGCGGCACCGGCTGCTCCGAGAGACCGCCGTGCGAGCGCAGCGGCGCATCGAGCCCCGAGAGGTCGTGTTTGGCGCGCGCGCCGCCTAAGGCGACCGAGCGGGTGGAAATGACCACCAGGTCCCCGATGCGGTCCGGCGGCAGCTCGAAGCGGCGCGCGGCGTCGGCGCGCGTCAGCGTGAGCTCGATACCGCGCAGGGCCGAGATCCGCCCGAGGAGATCGGTCGCGGCTACTCCGGGGGGCAGATAGACGGTGGCATAGGAGCCGAGCGCGCCGTGATGCACGACGTACGGGTCGGTGATGGGAAGAATCACGCGGGCCCGCCCTGCGCCGAGCCAGCCATCGAGCAGGTCCTGAAGGTAAATGACGTTGGGGCTCGCATCGAGCTGCTGTTTCGGGCTCATGCCGTGATCGGCGGTGAGCGCGATGACACAGCCGGCTCGCTCGAGCTGCTCCATGTAGCCGTCCATCATGCGGCAGAAGGCGTTGGCTTCAGTCGATCCCGGCGCGTGCTTGTGCTGCACGTAGTCGGTGGTCGAGAGATACATGACGTCGGGGCGTCGGGTTGCCATGAGCTTGACCCCGGCGGCAAACACGAACTCCGAGAGCGCCGCGCTGTAGACGCCGGGCAGCGGCATCCCGACCAGCTGCAGCACTTCATCGATGCCATGCTCGGCGAGTGTCACAGAATCGGCTTTCTCGGCGGAGAAGCACACGCCGCGCATCCGGTGACCGAGGAGCCGGCGGAGTTTGTCCTTGGCGGTGATCACCGCCACCTTGCAGTCGGCATCGGCGAGCGCGGCGAGCAGCGTCGGGGCGCGCAGCCACTTCGGATCGTTCATCATCACCTCGAGGCCGCTCTCGCTATCGTAGAGATAGTTGCCGCAGATGCCGTGAACGGCCGGCGGCACGCCTGTGACGATCGAAAGATTATTCGGGTTGGTGAAGCTCGGGACGACGCAGTCGGCGACCACGGCGCTCCCCGTCGCGAGCGTGCGCTTCATCCACGGCATGTGGCCGCCGGCCACCGCCTGGGAGATGTAATCCGGGTCGCAGCCGTCCACACACACCACCACCGAGGGTTGCTGCGGCAAACGGTAGCCGCGGCCGTTGACTTCGACGGATCGCATGATTTACCTCACCTCACGCAGCGGCGCGCAGCTGCGCCAGCACCTGGCCGACCGCCTCCACGGCGCCCGCGATGCCGCGCTCGCCGAGCTGTCCCATGCAGCCGACCCGGAAGGTCTCGAGCGTGGTCAGCTTGCCGGGATAGAGGATGTAGCCGAGCGCCTTGACGGCGTTGTAGAAGCTCTTGAACTGGTAGCGCGGGTTGTCCGGGGCGTGGAAGGTGACGATGATCGGGGCCTGGATCGCCGCCGGCAGGAAGCTCTTCAGGCCGAGCGCGGCCATGCCATCGATCAGCGTGTGGCAGTTGCGCGCGTAGCGCGCGCCGCGGGCGGCGAGCCCGCCTTCCTCGAGATATTGGCTGATGGCGCAGTCGAAGGCCGCCACCACATGGGTCGGCGGGGTGTAGCGCCACTGCGTGGTCTTCTGCATGTAGACCCATTGGTCGTAGAGGTCCATCGCGAGCGAGTGGCTGTTGCCCTCGCACTTCTCGAGCGCGGCACGCCGCGCGATCACAAAGCCCATGCCGGGCGGCCCCTCGAGGCATTTGCCGGAGGCGGCCACGACCGCATCGAAGGGGGTGCGGCGCGCATCGATCTCGAGCGCGCCGAAGGAGCTCATGGCATCGACGATCAGCCGCCGGTCGTGACGGGCGACGACCTGCGCGATCTCATCGAGCGGATTGAGAATGCCCGCGCTGGTCTCGCAGTGGACCAGCGCGACGTGGGTGATGGAGGAGTCGGACCTGAGAGCCCGGTCGATGTCGGCGGCGGCGATCGCGGCGTTCTCGGCGTAATCGATGGTGGTGAGCTTGCGGCCCAACACCCGGCAGATGCGCGCGATGCGCTGGCAGTAAGCTCCGTTCTGGGGCACCAGTACGTGGCCCGAGCGCGGCACCAGGGTGCCGATCGCAGCCTCGACCGAGAAGGTGCCGCTGCCCTGGAGCGGAACGCACTCGTGCGTGCCGCTGCCGTGGACGATGTCGAGCAGCCGCTCGCGCACCCTTCCGGTGATGCTGTTGAAGTCGACGTCCCACGATCCCCAGTCGCGCAGCATCGCCTGCTTGGTGCGCAGCGAGATCGTGAGAGGACCGGGAGTCAGGAGATAGGGTTCGTTACTCATAGGACGCTGCTTTCCTCTTTCAGGCGGCGCGGGCGAGCAGTGCCGCCGCTTCCGCGGCCATCACGCTCGCCTCGTCGACCCGGATGACTTCGATGGCGGTGGCGCTGCCGGCGGCGGCGATGCTGCCCGCGGAACTGGTGCGGTTTGCGTCCGGGTCGAGCACGATCCCGGCCCATTCGAATTTCTCGAGGATGCGGCGCCGGATCTCCGGCGCATGCTCACCGATCCCCCCGCCGAAGGCGATGACGTCGACGGCGCCGAGCTCGCTCACGTAGGCCCCCAGATAATGCCGCGCCCGGCGACAGAATATCTCGATCGCGAGCGCCGCACCTGCATCCCCTTTTTCCTCGAGCGCGAGCAGCTCGCGCATGTCGGCGCTGCGGCCCGAGAGGCCGAGCAGCCCGCTGGCGGAGTTGAGCTCGCTGCGGATCTCCTCCACCGACATGCCGCTGTGCTCCAGCATGTAGAGCAGGGCCCCGGGATCGATGTCGCCGGAGCGGGTGCCCATGACCAGGCCCTCGAGAGGCGTGAAACCCATGCTGGTCGCGACGGCGCGGTCGTCGAGGCTTGCGGTCACCGAGCAGCCGCGCCCGAGCTGCAGACTGACGATGCGCCGCGTCGGGCGAGCCGGGGTGAGCCGGGCGCGTGCCGCCTGGCACAGATACCGGTGCGCCGTGCCGTGGAATCCGTAGCGCCGCACACCGAACTGCGCGTACCAGCGCGCGGGGACCGCGTAGCGCCACGCCGCCTCGGGGAGCGAGGCGTAATAAGCGGTGTCGAAGACACCGATGAGCGGCAGCGCGGGCCCGAGCCGTGCGCGCACCCGG
>DATGJR010000132.1:0-23688 GCA_035295065.1 Steroidobacteraceae bacterium | reverse complement strand
CGGAGGAGCGCGTCGTGCAGGGCCCGTGGACGGCGAGCGGCCGCTACCGCCGCCCCACCTAGCAGGGCCTCGGGAAGTCAGTCCGGCCGCCGCGCGAGCGCGAGCCAGATGCCGCCGCCGATGAGCGTCAGCCCCGAGGTGCGCCCGAGGAGCCGCCGGCGCGCGGGCGTCATGAACCAGGCGCGCCCGAGACCTGAGGCGACGGCCCAGCAGCTGTCGCTCACGGCGGCCAGCAGCACCGTGACCGTGCACATGACGGCGAGCTGACGTCCCGCCGCAAGCCCCGGGTCGATGAACTGCGGGAGGAACGCGCTGAAGAAGGCGATGGTCTTGGGATTCGAGAGCGCGACCAGGACACCGCGGCGAAAGTGCACGTGTGCCGCCGGCTCGGGCGGCGAGGGTCGTCCGGCGTTGCGCCAGGCCTGCACGCCGAGCCATACGAGGTAAAGCGCGCCGATCCAGCGCAACGCATCGAAGAGTGCGAGCGCGTGAGTCAACACCCAGCTCAAACCGAGCGCGATGGCGGCGAGGAGCACGGCATTGCCGGTCGAGGTCCCCGCCACCGTGATGAGGCCGGCCCTTACGCCGCGCGTGGCGGAGGTCGAGATCACCAGGGTCACGATCGGCCCCGGGGCGAGCAGGAGGAGGATGGTGAGCGCGAGAAAGCCCGAGAAAAGATGCCAGTTCATCGCAGTCTCCGCAGCCGGCAAGAGTCGCGCCTCTTGCCGGCGGCAACCAGGGTGATGTCCGCCAAAATCGCTTCAGCGATTTTGGCCAATAGATGACAGCGCCAGGTCCTTGCTGTAGGTGACGTTCATGACGTTGTCGTACCAGCCGAGCACCTCGGGCTTCACCAGGTGCTTGTTGACGTAGAAGTAAAGCGGCATGAGTGGCGTGTCGCGCAGCATGACCCGCTCTGCCTCTTCCAGGAGCGCACGGCGCTCCTTGACGTCCACCTCGGCCGCCGCGCGCTTCAGGAGCGAGTCGTACTCGGGGCTCGCATAGTGCGGCAGGTTCACGCCGAAATCGCTCTTGAGGTACTGCGCGAAGGTATAAGCGTCGTTGTAGTCGCCCACCCAGCTCGAGCGGAACATCTCGACATCGCCGCGATCGATGTCCGCGAGCAGCGTCTTGAACTCCACCTGCGTCAGCCGTACCTCGGCGCCGAGCGCCTCCTTCCACATCGAGGCGACGGCGACCGCGAGCTTGGTGTGGACTTCCCCTGAGTTGTAGCGCAGCTCGAAGACGAGCGGCCGCGCGCGCGAATAGCCGGCCTCGCGATAGAGCCGCTGCGCCTCGCTGATGCGCTTTTCCATGGGCACGCCGGAGTAGTCGAAGGACTGCGGCGTGTAGTTGTCGATCCCCGGCGGCACCCAGCCGTAGGCGGGCAATTCGCCGACCCGCAGCACCAGGCTCGCGAGCTTCTCGCGGTCGATGACGAGCGAGAGCGCGCGGCGCAGCTTCGGCTGGTCCTTGAACGGGGCGCGGCGCAGGTTGAAGCCGTAGTAGTAAGTGGTGAGCTGCGGCGAGACGTGCAGCTGCGCTCCCAGGTGCTCGCGGATCCAGTCGAACTGCCCGCGCGGCACCACCGCGGTCACTTCGAGCTCGCCGCCGCGGTAACGGGTGAGCTCGGCATTCTCATCCGGGATGATCAGGTACTTCACCGCCGCGAGACGCGTCGCCGCGTGGTTCCAGTACCAGGGATTGCGCTCGAGCAGCACGTACGAGCCCTGCACCCACTCCTTCAGCACGAAGGCGCCGCTCGAGACCATGACACCGGCGCGGGCGTAGGTGTCGGGATGCGCTTTGAGCGTCGGCCGGTGCACGGGGCAGGTGCTCGGGTGCGAGAGCAGGATCGGGAGGTATGGCGCGGGCGCGGAGAGCGTCACGACCACGGTCGACTCGTCGGGGGCGGCGACACCCAGTGCCTCCGGGGGCTTGCGGCCGGCGACGATGTCGTCGGTGTGGGCGATGACGTCCGCATACTGTGCGTAGGCCGATGCGGTGGCCGGATCGACCAGCCGACGCAGCGCCGCCACGAAATCCTGACCCACCACACGCTCGCCATTCGACCAGCGTGCATCGGGCCGCAAAGTGAACGTGTAGACCAGGCCGTCCCCGCTCACGCTCCAGCGGCTGGCCAGGCCCGGCGCGACGGCCGCTTTGGAATCGAGCGTGGTGAGTCCCTCGCAAAGATCCCGCACGACCCCTTGTGCCTCGAAGCCGCGGGTTTTCTGCGGGTCGAGGGAGTCGGGGTCCGGGCCGCCGCCGCGGACCAGCATGGCCCCTGGGGCTGAGCCGGCCCCCGCGCTGTGCGCCCCCGCACCCTCGCCGGGGCGGCCACAGGCGGTGAGGGCCGCGGCACAGGCGGCCGCGACCAGCCAGGCGGCCGGGCGGGGAGTCATGATGCGGATCGGCGTGCGCGGCTCAGGTTGATCTGAGCGCGCAGCGCCTCGGCTGCCGCACGTGCCGCACGTCCGGGATCCCCGTTCGCGCGACTCTCACCCGGTGAGCCGTAGAGAATGGCGCGCGAGGAGCTCACCAGGAGCCCGGTGCCGCCCGCGGTCTGCCCGCTCTCGACCGCCTGCGCGACATCCGCCCCCTGCGCCCCGACCCCGGGAAGCAGCAGCGGCATGTCGCCGACGATGCGGCGCACCTCGGCGAGCTCGCGTGGATAGGTGGCTCCGACCACGAGTCCGCAGTTTCCGCGCCCGTTCCAGCGCGTCGCGGCGAGCTCGGCCACGACCTGGTACAGGCGGCGCGCGCCGATCTCGAGGTCCTGCAGGTCGCGCGCCCCCGGGTTCGAGGTGCGGCAGAGGATCAGCACGCCCTTGTCCGCGTGCCTGAGGAACGGCTCGAGCGAGTCGCCTCCGAGATAGGGGTTCACGGTGACCGCGTCCGCCCCGTAGCGCTCGAAAGCTTCGATGGCGTAGCGCTCGGCCGTGTTGCCGACATCGCCCCGCTTGCCGTCGAGGATCACCGGAATGTCGGGGTAGGCTCGATGGATGTACTCGATGGTGCGCTCGAGCTGATCTTCGGCCTCGTAAGCGGCGTAATGCGCGAACTGCGGCTTGTAGGCGCAGACGAGGTCGTGGGTGGCGTCGATCACCGTCTTGTTGAACTGGAAGATGGGCGAGGGGCTGGCGATGAGCTGCGGCGGAAAGCGCTCGATCTCGGGGTCGAGCCCCACACACAAAAGCGAGTCGTTCTTCTGCCAGGCGCGCGCCAGAAGCTGCGTGAAACCGCTCATGCGACCCGGGGCGTGCCCGCGCCCGTGCGCTTCTTCAGATGCACGAGCAGGATCGACACGGCCGCCGCCGTCACCCCGGGAATGCGCCCGGCCTGTCCGAGGGTCTCAGGGCGCGTCTCGGAAAGGCGCTGACGCACCTCGTGCGAGAGCCCCTTGAGCTGGCCGTAATCGAGATCGGCCGGAAGCGCCGTGTCCTCGTTCCGGGCGGCGCGCTCGATCTCCTCGCGCTGCCGCTCGATGTAGCCGGCGTAGCGGGCGCGCACCTCGAGCTGGACGCGGATCTGCGCAGGCAGGCGCTCATCGATCGGCAGCAGCGGCTCCTCGTCCTCGCTGTCGTCGGCGGGCAGCCACTCGGGGGGCCCGGCAATCTCCAGGAGCGATGCATAGCCCACACCGGGGCGCCGCAGCAGGTCGAAGGCGCACACGTCCTGCGCGAGCGGGGCGCCGAGCACGCGCTCGACCCATTCGCGCGGCAACTGCGCAGCCCTGAGGCGCAGCTCCGTGAGCCGCTCGATCTCGAGCTCGGTGAGGTACTGCTTGATCTCGAAGAGCCGCCAGCGCTCCTCGCTCACGAGCCCGAGGGCGCGCCCCGCCGGGGTGAGTCGCGCGTCGGCGTTGTCCTCGCGCAGCAGCAGCCGATGCTCGGCGCGGCTGGTGAACATGCGGTAAGGCTCGCGCGTGCCGCGCGTCACCAGGTCATCGATCAGCACGCCGAGGTAGGCCTCGCTGCGCTTCGGGATCCACGGCCCCTCGTCCCTCACGCATCGCGCGGCGTTGATGCCGGCGACGAGTCCCTGGGCGGCCGCTTCCTCGTAGCCGGTCGTGCCGTTGATCTGCCCGGCGAAGAAAAGTCTCGCGAGCGCCTTGGTCTCCAGCGAGCTGCGCAGGTCCCGGGGGTCGAAGAAGTCGTACTCGATGGCGTAACCCGGACGGGTGATGTGCGCCTTCTCGAAACCGCGAATGGTCCGGACGAACTCGCACTGCACATCGAACGGCAGGCTCGTCGAGATTCCGTTCGGGTAGATCTCGCGGGTATGGAGCCCCTCGGGCTCGACGAAAATCTGGTGCGAGGACTTTTCCGCAAAGCGCACGACCTTGTCTTCGACCGACGGGCAGTACCGCGGACCCACCCCCTCGATGGCGCCGGTGAACATCGGCGAGCGATCGGTCGCCGCGCGAATGATCTCGTGCGTGCGCTCGTTAGTATGTGTAATGAAACAGTCAACCTGCCTAGGATGCTCACTGACTCTGCCAAGGAACGAAAAGACCGGTGTCGGCTTATCGGGCGGCTGGCGGGTCATCACCGACCAGTCCAGCGTCCGACCATCGATCCGCGGCGGTGTGCCGGTCTTGAGCCGCCCGACCCGAAGTCCGAGGTCGCGCAGACGCGCCGCGAGGCGCAGCGAGGGTGGATCGCCCGCGCGGCCGCCGGCTTGAGTCTCGAGACCGACATGAATACGTCCGCCGAGGAAGGTGCCGACCGTGAGCACCACCGCTCGCGCCCTGATCGGAATACCGGTCACGGTGATGACGCCGCAGACCCGCTCGCCCTCGAGGATGAGGTCCGCCGCCTCCTGCTGGAAGAGGCTTAAGTGGGGCTCGGCCTCGAGGAGTGCACGGATGGCCGCCCGGTAGAGCTGCCGGTCGGCCTGCGCGCGCGTCGCGCGCACCGCCGGGCCCTTGCTGGCATTGAGGGTGCGGAACTGGATCCCCGCGCGGTCGGTGGCGCGCGCCATGGCGCCTCCCATGGCATCGATCTCCCGCACCAGGTGCCCCTTGCCGATGCCCCCGATCGCCGGGTTGCAGCTCATGGCCCCGAGCGTCTCGAGGCTTTGGGTGAGGAGGATCGTCCGCGCGCCCATGCGCGCTGCGGCGAGCGCCGCCTCGGTGCCGGCGTGGCCGCCGCCGACGACCACGACATCGCAGTCGATGAGGGTACGGAGCGTCATGTATTCGAAGGCTTCAGGTGTCTCGCGGGCGCCGTAGCCCCCGCGATCGGGCCGCGTATTGTAGGGCGCTGCCCGGCGGCAGTGCGAGAAGGGTGGCGAGGCGCGGGGTGTGGGTGTCGGCGAAGGCCCGCGCCTCGACCTCGAAGCAGTTGTCCCAGTAGCCGCGGCGGGCGCACTCGATCAGATAGCGTCGCGTGGTGAGCGTGCCTCGCTGCCATTGGCCGATGACGTGCCAGTACTCGTGCAGCATCAGCCAGGGGTCGGCGAAGAAGGCGGCAGCGCTTCCGCTGAGATGTATGCACCCGCGGCGGCTGGTGGCGATGGCGCGCCCATGGAGCCGTGCGAACCACGAGTGCTCGATCACCCGCACGTGGCTGACGCCCTCGCCGAGGAGCTCCTCGAGCGCGGCGCTGATGCTCGCCGGGGTTGCGACCTCGCGCGCGTATCTCATGCGGACAATGGTAAGCGCGCCGCGGGCGGCGCGCTGATCGGCAAAGAGCGGCCCGCGCAGGGGGCGCGCGGCTTCAGGCGCGCGTATGCACCCAGCCCATGCCTGGGCGGAAGCGCAGCATGCGCGCGGGTCCGGTGGCGATGTCCTCGGGCGCGAGCTGCACCCCGGCGTCAGTAAGATAGTGGCGCACCACGCCGACCACGGTCTCACATACGCCCTGCGCGCCTTCGGCCAGGTGCGCAACGATGCGCCCCTGGAGATGGCGCGCCTCAGGCGCCGCCTCGCGCAGCGCCAGGAGGCAGCGGTCGAGGAGCAGCAGCTCGGTCGCGAGCGTAGTGTCGGTGACGTCTGCGGGCTTGGAGGCTTTGGCGATGCAGCGCAGATGCAGCAGCGCGCCGGCCTCCTCGGCCGCGTCGTACACGCACACCGCGACCGCCGAGCGCAGCTCCGCGGTGAGGATCGCGTCCTCCGCCGTGATCTCGAAGCGATCCGGAGCGACGTGAATTTCTCTGCGGCTGTCTTCGCGCCTTTCCATAGGCTGTTGTATACGTCCCCCCGCCGTGGCGCGCGCGCACTTGTGGCCAAAGTATGAACTGTCGCACGGGGCGCGCGTAGAATATGCGAATGCGTTCCGCCTCGCCGCGCGTTTCCCGTGTGCTGCGCGTGTCGCTCGGCGCAGTCTGCTGCGCCGTCGGTATGCTCGCGCACGCGCAGGTTGCGGGCCAGTTGTCGTCGATGCGCGTCACCGGGGATGCGCGCGTCAATGCGCGGCCCGACCGCGTGCAGATCGATATCGGGGTCTCCACCTCGTCGCCCGAGTCGCAGGAGGCCGCCGCACAGAACGCGCGTGAAACGGACGCGGTGCTCGCCGCGGTGCGCAAGGCCGCCGGCCCCGGCGCGCAGCTTCGCACCGCCAACTATTCGCTGAGCCCCAGGTATCAGTACCACGCGGGCGCCGAGCCCACCATCACCGGCTACACCGCGCTCAACCTCATCGAAGTGACGCTCGATGACCTCGGCCGCATCGGCAACGTCATCGACGCCGCCACCCATTCGGGCGCCAATCGCGTGCAGGGCATTCAGTTCACGCTGCGCGACCAGGACGCGGTGCGGGCGCAGGCGCTGAAAGAGGCCGCCACCCGCGCCCGCGCCGAGGCGGAGGTGCTCGCCGGGGCGCTGGGCCTCAAGATCCTGCGCGTGCTCAGCGTCGAGGAGTCGAGCCCGCGTTTCGTGCCGCTGCGGATGAACATGGCTGCCTCGCGCAGTGCCGCCGCCGCGGCCGAGGTCGCGACGCCGGTGGAATCCGGATCGCTCGATGTGAGCGCGCAGGTGACGCTGATGGTGGAGGTCGGGCCGGCGGCGCACTGACGGCCGGCACGCTGAGGAGGTGAGCTCATGACCACCGTTCGGACTGTGCTCGAGGGCAAGGGCCGGGCGATTTATTCGGTGGAGGCGCAGGCGGCCGTGCTCGATGCCATTCGCCTCATGGCCGAGCACCACGTGGGGGCGCTGCTCGTCATGCGCGGCGCCACCCTCGAGGGGATCGTCTCCGAGCGCGATTACGCCCGCAAGGTGATCCTGCGCGGCCGCTCATCGGCCGACACGCCGGTGCGCGACATCATGACCGCCCAGGTCCTGACCGTGACGCTCGATACGACCGTGCAGCAATGCATGCAGCTCATGACCGATCGTCACGTGCGACACCTGCCGGTGGTCGAGGGCGCGCGCGTGCTCGGCGTGGTGTCGATCGGCGATATGGTGAAGGCGGTCATCGCCGAGCAGCGAGCGCAGATCGAGCAGCTCGAGAGTTACATTCACAGCTGAGCGCACGCCACGCACCGCTCGCCGAGCGGCAGCCATCGCAGCGGAGAGCCCCGAGTTATATTCGCCGCCTGACCGCGCGCCGCCCTGAGTTCCACCGAGGTTCGCCATGAATGCAGCACAGCGTTGCACCGTCCTCTTCCTGGCCGCGGCCGCCTCGCTCCCCGCGATCGGAGCGACGACCAGCGTCACCCCCGTCAATCCCGCGGGACAGCCGGCGGATCTTGCCGCCAGGCCGGTCGAGGAGACCTATTTCGGCACGCGGGTAATCGACCGCTTCCGCTTCATCGAAGCGAAGGACCCGGCCACCATCGCCTGGATGAAGGCGCAGAGCGCCTTCACCCGCACGGTGTTCGACTCCATCGCCCCGCGTGCGGCGTACTTTCAGAAGGTGGCGGCTTTCGGCGCGGGCTTCGGTCTGGTCAACAGCGTGCAGCTCGGTGGCACGCGCGTCTTCTACCTCGAGCGCAAGCCCGGGGCGGATGCCTTCGATCTCATGGTGCGCGAGAGCGATGGCAGGAAGCGAACGCTCATCGACACCGCGGCGCTCATCAAGGCCGCGGGCGGTACACCGCAGGCGATCGATTACTACCAGACCACCCGCGACGGGACGCGGGTGGCGGTCGGCATTTCCGCCGGGGGCTCGGAGAATTCGCAGCTGAGCGTGCTCGACGTCGCCACCGGCAAGACGGTCGCAGGTCCGATCGACCGCGCGCAGTTCGGCTCGCCCGCCTGGCTCGATGACGGCTCGGGTCTTTTTTTCGTACGCATGCAGGAGATGCATCCGGACTCCAAGCCCACCGACAAGTACAAGAACTCCGGCTCCTGGTTCTGGACCACGAAGGCACCCCCGGTCGAGGTCGCGGGAGCTGCGAGCGGCCACGGGCCGATCAAGGACCCGCTGCGCTTCCCCGTGGTATCCGTCATCGCGGATTCAGGGCGCGCGCTGCTGGTGGAAGTGAACGGCGTGCAGAACGAATTCCAGGCGTGGATCGCGCCTCTCGCCGGCGCGCGCAATGGGAGCGCGGACTGGCATCCGCTGATCGTGACCGCCGATGAGGTCACCGCCTTCGACGCCAACGCCACGACGCTCTGGGTCCTGACGCACAAGGATGCCCCGACGTTCAAGGTGCTGGCGCTCCCCGTCGGCGGAGCGCTCAAGGACGCCCGCACCGTGATCGCGGCGCGTCCCGATCGGGTGATCGAGTCGATCCACGCCGCGAGCGATGCGCTCTACGTGGTCGCCCGCGAGGGGCTCGTCGGCAAGGTGCTGCGGGTGGATCCGAAGGGCGAGGTGAAGGAATTGCCGTTGCCCTTCGTCGGCACGGTGACCGAGGTGGCGACCGATGCGGCTCTCCCGGGGGCGATCGTCGGGATCGACGGCTGGGTGCATCCGCCCGCGCACTATCGCTACGACCCGGGGAGCGGAGTTTTTGCGAGCCTGCCGCTCGACACGGGCCCGAAGTTCGACCCGGCGCGTCTCACGGCACGCGAGATGACCGCCAGGGCCGCCGACGGCACGCTCATTCCCCTCTCGGTGATCACCCCCGCGGGAGCGAAGCAGGCACGACCGATGCTGCTCGACGCCTACGGTGCCTACGGGATCTCGAACCTGCCCTTCTTCTCGCCGCGCGTCATCACCTTCGTCGAGGCCGGCGGCACATACGCCGAGTGCCACGTGCGCGGCGGCGGGGAGCTCGGCGAGGCCTGGCGCCTCGGCGGCAAGGACGCCAACAAGCCCAACACCTGGCGCGACTTCATCGCCTGTGCTGAGCATCTCATCAAGGAGGGCTACACCACGCGGGCGCTCCTCACGATTCAGGGCACCTCCGCCGGTGGCATCACGGTGGGCAGCGCCGCCGTCGAGCGCCCCGAGCTCTTCGCGGGAGCGGTGGCTCGGGTGGGCGATGTCGATGCGCTGCGCTCGGAGATGATGCCCTCGGGACCGGCCAACATTCCGGAGTTCGGCACCTTCAAGGACGAGCAGGGCTTCAAGAACCTCTACGCCATGGATGCCTATCAGCACGTAAGGAACGATGCGCACTACCCGGCGTTCCTCCTCACCACCGGCCTCAACGACCCGCGCGTCGAGCCGTGGGAGCCCGCCAAGATGGCGGCGCGCCTCATGGAGGTTCCGGGGCACGCACCGGTGCTGCTGCGCGTGGAGGATGCCGCGGGGCACGGACTCGGCACCACCAAGTCGACGCGCGATGCCGAGGATGCCGACATCGCCGCGTTCGTCTTCTGGCGCGCCGGGGTGCCGGAGTGGCAGCCGAAGAAGTAGGCGGCGGCGCCGAACGCGGCAAGCGACTCAGGCGGCGCCTTGCGCGGGCGCACGCACGGCCGACGGCGGGCGTCGCACGGGAGCGCTCTCGCGCAGCAGGCTCATCGAGGCGAGCCCGACGAGCGCCGCGGCGAGCATGTACCAGCCCGGTGCGAGCGCATTGCCGCTCTCACGCAGCAGCCACTTGACGGCGAACTGAGTCGTGCCGCCGAAGACTGCGATGGCGAGCGCGTAGACGAGCGACAACGTGCCGGCGCGCACCCGGCGCGGCAGTGATTCGGCGAGTGCCGCCACCACGGGACCCTGGTTGAGGCCGGTGAGGAGGCCGAGCAGGACGCAGCAGCCATAGAGCACCGCGGCGCTCTTGAAGTGCACGATGGCGAAGAATGCCGGGTAGGTGCAGCCGGCGAGGAGCGCGGTGGAAAGAATCATGACCGGACGGCGTCCCAGCCGATCGGACAGCCACCCACCGAGCGGGTCGCAACACATCATGGAAAAGGCGCTCACCAGGGTGGCCGCGAACGCAAGCTGCGGGCTCATGCCGAGGGTGTCCGCGGCGTAGGTGGTGAAGTAGTCCTGTACGTAGCCGATGACGGTGCCCGAGGCCAGCATGCCGAAGCCGAGCACCGCGACGCGCCGGTAGCTCGAGGCGGAGCCGTCCGCCGCGGGGAGCGGTTCTGGCTGCGTGAGGGTCTCGGGGAGTGCGCGGCGCAGGATGAGCCCCACCGGCACGATGGCCGCGCCAAGGAGGAAGGCGATGCGCCAGCCGAACACATCGAGACGCTCGGGCGTGAGCAGGCTCGAGAGCGTGAGGCCAACCAACCCGGCGCAGCACGCGGCGGCGTCCGCCGTCATCGGTTGAAGCGAGCTATAGAGGCCGCGCCGCTCGGGCGGGGCCGCCTCGACGAGATAGGCGAGGCTCGGGCCCACCTCCCCGCCCACCGAGAAGCCCTGCAGGAGCCGCCAGGCAATGACGAGGAGTGGCGCGGCGAGACCGATCGAGCCGTAGGAGGGGGTGAGCGCCAGCCCCACCATGCCGATTCCCATGAGGGTAAAGGAGACGAGCATCGCCGGCCGGCGGCCGTGGATGTCGGCGAACCGCCCGAGCACCGCCGCCCCGAGCGGTCGCATGAGAAATCCGGCGCCGAAAGTGGCCAGCGACAAGAGCAGGCTCGTCCCCGGAGTGCTCGCCGGAAAGAAGGTGTGGCTGATCTGCAGCGCGAAGAACGCGTAGGCGATGAAGTCGTAGAACTCGAGCCCGTTGCCGATCACCACCGCCACGAAGTCCCGCTTGCGTCTGCGCGGCAGAGGCAACGCCGCGATGGCGGGCGCGGGCATGGGCTACTTGCGCCAGTACGCGGGCGTGAAGAGCACGATGATGCTGAAGATCTCGAGCCTGCCGACCAGCATCGCAGCGGTGCACAGCCACGTCTGCCAGGCAGTGAGGCCATGGAAATTGTGCACGGCTCCCGGGGGGCCGAAGCCGTGAGCGGTGTTGTTGATCGAGGCGACGGCCGCGGAGAGCGCCGCATCGAAGTCGAGGCCGGTGAGCAGCAGCGTGAAGGTGAAGAAGACGAGCGTCATGAAGTACAGGAAGATGAACGCCAGCACCGCATGCCCCACCGAATCGGGGACCGGACGCCCGCCGACGCGCACCGGCGCCATCGCCGCCGGATGCACCAGGAGCTTGAGCTCGCGGCCCGCCTGCCGCATCAGCACCAGGGTGCGGAACATCTTGATGCCCCCGCCGGTGGAGCCCGTGCTGCAGACGATGCCCGACAGGAACAGCATCCAGTAGGGCGCGAACACCGGCCAGCTCTGGTAGTCCTGGCTGGTGAGGCCGCTGGTGGTCGCCTGCGAGACCACGTTGAAGGCCGAGTGGCGCAGCGCCGTCAGGAAGCCGGGATACACGCCGTGCCAGGTGAGGAGCGAGGCGATGCCGACCACGCTCACCGACAGCACCACGAACATCGCGCGGCACTCGGGATCGACCTCGTAGGTCTCGAGGCTCAAGCGCTTGAGCGCGATGAAGTGGCGGGCGAAGTTGAGCGCGGCGATCAGCATGAGCACCATGAGCGTCAGCTCGATCGCCGGTGAGTTGAACCAGGCGATGCTGCGGTCGTGGGTCGAGAAGCCGCCGAGCCCCACGGCGGAGAAGGCGTGACAGAGGGCATCGAACCAGGACATGCCGCAGATCCGCAGCGCGATGACGCCGGCGACCGTGATCACCGTGTAGACGAGCCAAAGCGAGCGCGCCGTCTCGGTGATGCGGGGCGCCAGCCGGTCATCCTTGGCCGCCCCCGGCGCCTGCCCCTTGTAGAGCTGCATGCCGCCGACCCCGAGCAGCGGCAATACCGCGAGCGCCATCACGATGATGGCGAGGCCGCCGAACCACTCGAGCGAGTGCCGCCAGAAGTTGACGCTCGGCGGCAGGGAATCGAGTCCGGAGAGGACCGTAGAGCCGGTGGTCGTGAGGCCCGAGACGGCCTCGAAGTAGGCACCCGTCACGGTGAGGTCCGGCAGCGCGAGCTTCAGCGGCAGCGCCGCGGCCGCCGACAGCAGCAGCCACCCGAGAGTCACCAGCAGGAAGCCGTCGCGCGCGCGCAGCTCACGGCGCCGGCGGCGGGCCGCGGCGGCGAGCAGGAGTCCGGCGCCCGCGGTGCAGGCGGCCGCGAGCAGGAATTTCGGCCACAGCCCATCGCCCATCACCAGCGAGCACGCCACGGGGAGCGCAAAGGTGAGCGCGAAGCTCGCGAGCAGGAGCCCCAGCACGTAGGCGACCGAGAGCACCGGTGCGACTGCCGCTTCAGCGCGTGGTGCGCAGGAATAGCCGCTCGACCGCCTCGAGATGCCGGCGGTCGGCGAGGAAGAGGATCACGTGGTCGTCGGCGCGGATCAGCGTGTCGTGATGCGCCATGATGACCGAGTCGCTGCGCACCACCGCGCCGATCGAGGCGCCTTCGGGCAACGGGATCTGCCCGACCATGCGTCCGACCACGCGCGAGCTGCGCTCGTCTCCATGCACGATGGCCTCGAGCGCCTCGGCGGCTCCGCGCCGCAGGGCGTGCACCCGCACCACGTCGCCCCGGCGCACGTGCGCCAGGAGCGAGCCGATGGTGATGGTCTGCGGCGAGACGGCGATATCGATGGTGCTCGACTCGACCAGCTCGGTGTAGGAGGGCTTGTTGATCAGCGCCATGACTTTGGCCGCGCCCAGGCGCTTGGCCAGCATCGCCGAGAGGATGTTGGCTTCCTCGGAGTTCGTCATGGCGGCGAAGACGTCCGCGCTGTCGATGTTCTCCTCGATCAGCAGCTCCTCGTCCGCGGCATCGCCGTGCAGCACGATCGTCTTGTCGAGGAGCTCGGATATCCTGCGGGCGCGCCGTGCGTCGCGCTCGATGAGCTTCACCTGGCTGGTGTGCTCGAGCGTCTTGGCGAGCCGATAGCCGATGTTGCCGCCGCCGGCTATCACCACCCGCCGCGCGGTGCCATCGCCGTGGCGCATCTCGCTGGTGACGCGCAGGATGTCATCGCGCGCCGCGAGAAAGAACACCTCGTCATCCTCCTCCACCACCGTGTCGCCCTCGGGTGCGACACTGCGGCCGTCGCGGTAGATCGCCACCACGCGCGCTTCCATCTTCGGCAGGTGCACCGGGAGCTCGCGCAGCGGGTGCCCGACCAGGGGGCCCCCGCGCCGCACGCGCACTCCGACGAGCCGCACCCGGCCGTCGGCGAAGTCGAGCACCTGGAGCGTGCCCGGATGGTGGATGAGGCGCTCGACGTACTCGGTGACCAGCCGCTCGGGGCTGATGAACACATCGACCGAGAGTGCGTCCGCCCCGAAGAGCTCGGCCCGATCGGTGTATTCCGCGGCGCGGATGCGCGCGATCTTGGTCGGCGTGCGAAAGAGCGCAAAGGCCACCTCGCACGCCATCATGTTGACCTCATCGCTGGACGTGAGCGCCACCATGACGTCGGCCTCGGCGGCGCCTGCGGCTTCGAGCACCGTGGGGTGGGCGGCGTTGCCGGCGACGGTGCGCACCTCGAGGCGCTCCTGCAGATCGCGCAGCGCCTCCTCGTTGGTGTCGACGACCGTGACCTCGTTGGCTTCCTCGCGCGACAGGTGTTGTGCGGCGGTGCGTCCGACCTGCCCGGCGCCGAGAATCAGGATTTTCATTTATAGCGGTTCTAAGTTCGCATACTGGACCATCAGCCACTTGGTGCCCTGGCGCTCGAAGCTCACCTGCACGCGCGCATGCGCGCCGTTCCCCTCGACGTTGAGGATCACCCCTTCGCCGAACTTGCCGTGGCGAACGCGCCCGCCGAGGCGCATGCCGGGCGCCGCCGGCTCCTCCGCCCGAAAGCGCCCGACCGCGAGCGGGCGGGCGACCTGCACGCGCGGGCGCACCTCCTCGATGAGCTCCTCGGGAATCTCGCGCACGAAGCGCGATACCTGCCCGTAGCTGTCGACGCCGTGGAGCCGCCGCTGCTCGGCGTAGCTGAGATAGAGCGTAGTTCTGGCGCGCGTCATGCCGACATAGGCGAGGCGGCGCTCCTCCTCGAGGCCGTCGAGATCGACGGTCGAGCGCTGGTGCGGAAACAGTCCCTCCTCGAGCCCCGCGAGGAACACCACCGGGAACTCGAGCCCCTTGGCCATGTGCAGCGTCATCATCTGCACGCAGTCCTCCCACTCCCCGGCCTGGCCCTCGCCGGACTCGAGCGCGGCGTGCGCGAGGAAAGCCTCGAGCGGCGGCAGATCCGAGGCCTCGGGTGTGAAGCCGCGCGCAGCGCTCACGAGCTCGTCCAGGTTCTCGACGCGCGCCTCGCCGCGGTCTTGGGTGTCGCGCTGGTAGTGGGCGATGAGACCGGAGCCCTTGAGCACCTCATCCACCCGCTCGTGCAGCACGCGGCCCTCGGTCTCGCGCGCGAGCCGCTCGATGAGGTTGACGAAGCCTGCGAGCGCTGCGAGCGCGCGCGCGCCGAGCTCCCCACCGGCGCTCGTGCCCGCTGCCGCCGCATCCCAGAGCGAGCTCCCCGCGGCGCGGGCGCGCTCGCGCAGGGCCTCGAGGCTCTTCGCGCCGAGTCCGCGCGGCGGCAGGTTCACCACGCGCTCGAAGGAGGCATCATCGCGGCGGTTGGATATCAGGCGCAGGTACGCGAGCGCGTCCTTGATCTCGGCGCGCTCGAAGAAGCGCAGGCCCCCGTACACCCGGTAAGGAATGCGCGCCGACAGAAACGCCTCTTCGAACACCCGCGACTGGGCATTGGAGCGGTAGAGGATCGCGATCTCGCGCCGCTGCATGCCGTGAGAGACATGCTCACGGATGCGATGGCTGACGAACTCCGCCTCATCGCGCTCGTTGAAAGCACTGTAGAGCTGGATCGGCTCGCCGCGCGCGCCGCTGGTCCAGAGTTTCTTGCCGAGGCGGCTGGCGTTGTGCGCGATCAGGCCGTTGGCGGCATCGAGGATGGTGCCGGTGGAGCGGTAGTTCTGCTCGAGCCGGAAGAGCTGCGTGCCCGGGTAGTCGCGGCGGAAATCCTGCATGTTTTCCGGGCGGGCTCCCCGGAACCGGTACACCGATTGATCGTCGTCCCCGACCACGAAGGGCGCGCCGGTCTCACCGCCCGCCACCGCCGGCGGCGCGATGAGCTTCAGCCACGCATACTGAATCGAGTTGGTGTCCTGGAACTCGTCCACCAGCACGTGGCGAAAGCGTCGGCGGTAATGCGCGAGCAGCTCCGCATTGTCACGCCACAGCTCGAACGCCCGCAGCAGCAGCTCGGCGAAATCCAGCACCCCGGTGCGGGTACAGGCTTCCTCATAAGCGGCGTAGAGCCTGATCAGCTGCCGGCGGGTCGGATCCCCGCCGTCGGCAAGCTGCTGGGGACGGCGCCCTTCGTCCTTGCGCGCGTTGATGAACCACTGCACCTCGCGCGCCACCCAGCTGGTCTCGTCGAGCTCGGCGGCGCGGATCACCTTCTTGATGAGGCGCTGCTGGTCCTCGGAGTCCATGATCTGGAAGCCCTGCGCGAGGTGAGCCTCGCGCCAGTGCATGCGCAGGAGGCGATGCGCGATGCCGTGAAAGGTGCCGATCCAGAGCGACGCTGCGGGAATGCCGAGCAGCCGCTCGACCCGCCCGCGCATCTCCCCGGCCGCCTTATTGGTGAAGGTGACCGCGAGAATCCCGTGCGCGGAGGCGCGCTCGGCCTGGATCACCCAGGCGATGCGATGGGTGAGGACGCGCGTCTTGCCGCTGCCGGCGCCGGCGAGCACCAAGACCGGGCCGACCGGGGCGGTGACCGCGGCGCGCTGCGCATCGTTCAGCGGATTGAGGATCGGGGAGAGATCCATAGCGGCCATTTTACGGGAAAGGGCCCCTCCTCAGGCGCTGTCGCCGGCGCGGTCCTGCACCTGCATGTAACGCACCAGGGCCACCGCGAAGCTGAGCACCACGGGACCGATGATGAGCCCGAGGATGCCGAACGCGGAGGCGCCGCCGATGGCACCGACGAAGATCGCGAGCGTCGAGACTTCCGCCTGACGGGACGTGAGGAGCGGGCGCAGCACGTTCTCCAGCACCCACATGCCCGCCGTCCACAGGCCGAGGAAGATTCCCGCGCCCCAGTGTCCGGCGACGAGCAGGTAGATGACCGCGGGCACCAGCACGATCCCGGCACCCGAGGGAAGAAAGGCGGCAATCGCTCCGACCACGCCGAACACCACGGGCGAGGGGAGCCGCGCGATCGCAAACCCGATGCCGACGATGACTCCCTGGATGAAGGCGGTGGCCACCGAGCCGAACACCACCGCGCGGGTGACCGAGGCGAGGTAATCGAGCAGGCGCCGCCGCCGTTCCTCCGAGGTGGGGATGAGATGCTCGAGGCCGATGAGGATCGCGCGCCCGTCCTGGAGGAAGAAATACAGCATGAAAAGCATCATGAAAAAGCCGATCAGCGTCCCGAATACCCCGAGCGCCACCCCGCCGCCGGCCGAGGCGGCATGCTCGAGCAGGGCCTGCACGCTGCTCTCGATCCAGCCCTGTACCTGATCGACGCTCACCGAGGCGTTGTCGCGCGCCCAGTGGACGGCCGTCCCGAGCAACGGCAGGTTCGAGAGCCGCTCGAGCATCTCCGGCCCCGAGAGGAGCTGGCGACCGCGCAGCGACTGGACCACCTTGGCCACCTGGCCGGCGAACGCCGCGCCGAGCACCGCGAGCGGCGCCAGCACCAGGAATGGCGTGAGACCGGTGATGATGCCGGCGGCGAGTGCGCGGCGGCCCTTGAGGCGCCGGGCGAGTCTTTGATTCAGCGGGTAGAGAATGAAGGCGAGCACCGCCGCCCACCCGAGCTCGGTCTTCAGCGGTGAGAGAATCTGGTAGAGCAGGTAAGCGATGACCGCTACGGCCACGACCTGGAAGCAGCGGCGGTAGAACTGCGACTGCATGCGGACCCTCGAGAGCTGCGCCTGGGGGCGGCGAGGCGCAAGCCTAGCTGGAACGGCCCGGCGACGCGACCGCTTGGCCTCACCACCGATTGCGCAGCTCGCGCAAACGCACGAACACGCTGCGCGCGTCGGGGTGCTCGGGCAGATCGGGGAATTTCTCGCGCAGGCGCGCGATCACCTGCGGACTCTGCAGCCGCAGGAAGGTGTTGATGCGTTTTTCCTCACCCAGGGTGGTGACGCGCGCCGCAGCGGGCTCAGCCGAGCGTGCGCCGGGGAGGAGCTCGGCGGCATCCCGGTTGCCCGGCTCGCGGTCGAGTGTGAACTCGAGATTGCGCGCCAGGTACTCGTGCCCGGGATACACCTGTGTGCGCTCGGGCAGGCGCGCGAGCTGCGTGACGAAGGTGTCGTAGAGCGCTTCGGGCTTGCCGCCGTTGTAGCAGTTGCCGGCACCGGCGTTGAACAGCGTGTCGCCGCAGAAGAGCGCCGGCGTCTCGGTGTGCGACAGCAGGCACACGTGCGTCATGGTATGGCCCGGCGTGTCCAGGCACTCGAGCTCGACGCTGCGCCCGACACGGATGAGGTCGCCCTTCGAGAGTCCCCGATCCACGCCGCCGATGCGGCTCGCGGCGCCGGCGTGCGCCAGGATCTTCGCGCCGGTGGCGGCCTTGAGGCCGGTGTTTCCGCCGGTGTGATCCTCGTGCTCGTGCGTGTTGAGGATCTGCGTGATCTGCCAGCCGCGCCGCTTCGCGGCGGCGAGGCACAGCTGCCACTCGAGCGGATCGACCGCGAGGGCCTCGCCGCTCTCGGCGCAGGCGATCAGATAATGGAAATTACGCAGCGAGTTCCCGGACCAGATGCGTTCGGTGAGCATGGGACTCCTCGTGTCGGCCGTTCCCAACGTGGCGCTCCCGCAACGTACCCCGAAAGCTCCCCCGCGCGCCATAATGCGCGCATGGCGCATACGTTTCTGTTCGTGCCGGCGGTGTGGACCGCGACCGGGACGTTCTGGCGCGGCGACGGTGAGCCGCTCGAGGCGCTCGGCCGCACCGAGATCGCCCACCGCGAGCAGTGCTGGCTGCTCTCCGGCACGCTCAAGGTGCTGGGCGCGCCCCCGGTCGAGTTCGTGCATGCCTACCTGATCGAGCCGCCGGGCGCCAAGGGCACCATGAAGTGGACCTTCGAGACCGAGACTTTCGGCAAGCTCGCGGGTCTTTACACGGTCGTCGGAAGCTCGATCTTCTCGGTGTTCAACTGCGACGCCTCAGGTTATCGCGGCAGCGAGCAGCTCGCCCAGATCGACGCGGACCACTACGCGGCCACGGGCCTGCTGCTGCAGCACGACCAGCTGATCTATTCCTGGCAGATGCAGCTCAAGCGCGAGACCTGAGACTCAGCTATCCCCGCAGCGCGGGCAGATAGTGATCCACGAGCAGCGCTGCAAAGAGCCACATGAGGTAGTTGACCGAGAAACGGAACACCCGCATCGGCAGCTCCACGCGCGCCGAGATCTTGAGGATCAGCGCGTAGTAGAGGAAGAAGCCGTTGAGAACGAGCGCGGTGCCGAGGTACGCGAGCCCGCTCATGTGGGTGAGATAGGGGAGCAGCGTCACCAGCGTCAGGAGCACCGTGTAGAGCAGCACCTGCAGGCGGGTGAATTCAACTCCGTGCGTCACCGGCAGCATCGGGATGCCGGCGCGCGCGTAGTCGTCGCGGCGCGCGATCGCGAGCGCCCAGAAATGCGGCGGCGTCCACACGAAAATGATCAGAAAGAGCAGCAGCGCATTCGGGTCGATGTGGCCCGTGACCGCCGTCCAGCCGAGCACCGGGGGCGCGGCTCCCGCGGCGCCGCCGATGACGATGTTCTGCGAGGTCGCCCGCTTCAGCCACACGGTATAGATCACCGCGTAGCCGATCAGCGAGAGGAAGGTGAGCACCGCGGTGAGCAGGTTGACGAGAAATGCCAGCAGCGACATGGCAGCGAGCCCCAGCACCGCCGCGAAAGTCAGCGCGGCCCGCTCGGTCAGCTGCCCGGTGGGGAGCGGGCGGCCCCGGGTGCGCGCCATCTGCGCATCGATCCGGGCATCGAGCACGTGATTGATGGTGGCGGCGCAGGCGGCCGCGAGGCCGATGCCGGCGGTTCCGAAGACCAGTGCATCGAGCGGCGGGAGGCCCGGACTCGCGAGCAGCGTCCCCACCACGGCCGTGAAAGTGATGAGGGCCACCACCTTTGGCTTCGTGAGCTCGAGATAGCGGCGCCACAACGGCGCTCGCCGCATCGCTTGGTCCGGTATCGTCGCCACGGGCGAAAGCCTCGAGCGTGGGGTGGGGGTCGGCCCCGAGGGATGCGCAGCCTAACGCGCGCTCGCCGAGCGTACCAGCGCCAGCGTCGCGAGCAGCAGCAGCGCCGCCCCCCCCGTGTGAGCGGTCGCCAGCCACAGCGGGAAACCCCTGAGCACCATGGCGATGCCGATCGCGAGCTGCAGGGTGAGCGCCCCGAGCACCGCCCAGGCGCGCAAGCGCACGCCCGACAGTCCCCGCCGTCGCAGGCAATAGAGGGCGGCCGCGGTGAGCGCCGCCGCCGCAAGGAGCGCCCCGAGTCGGTGCGTGAGGTGGATGGCGATGCGCGCCGGGTTGGTGAGCACGCCCCCCTCGTAGTCGATGTCGAGGCCATGCCAGAGCACGAAGGCGCTGCGGAAATCGGCGTGCGGCATCCAGGCGCCCTGGCAGGTCGGGAAATCAGGACAGGCGATGGCGGCGTAGTTGCTGCTGGTCCAGCCGCCGAGCGCGATCTGCACGATGAGCGCCGCCAGCCCGAGGATCGCGAGCCGATGCGCGCTCTCGATGGAGAAGGCGCCGCCGCGCAGTGAGTGAGCGGCGCTCCCGAGCGAGGTGGCGCCCCAGGAGGTCACCGGCAGCGAGAGCTTCAGCCACCAGAGTATTCCCAGCGTGGTGAGCCCGAAGAGCAGGTGCAGCGTCACCACCAGTGGCTTCAACTGCCAGGTGACGGTCAGCATGCCGAGGAGCGCCTGCACGAGCACCGTGGCGAAGAGCGCCACCGCCAGCCTCACGCTCACCAGGCGCTTGGCGCGCGCGGTGATCGCGAGCGCGGTGATGGCGATGATCACGAGCGTCAGCGTTCCCGCCGCGTAGCGGTGGATCATCTCCCGCCACGCCTTGCCCGCATCGAGCGGGCGGCCCGGATAGACGGCCTGCGCGGCATCGGCGCTCGCGGCGTTCGGTGTCAGGTGGCCGTAGCAGCCCGGCCAGTCGGGGCAGCCGAGCCCGGCGGCGGTGAGTCGCACATAGGCGCCGAGCACCACCACGCCGAAGCACAGCACGACGCCTGCGAGCACGAGGCGATGCATCCAGCGAGCGGCGGAGTCGGCAGACAACGGCCAGTCAACCTATGTGAGACAGTCGCAGGAGCTGTCGCAGATCGATCAGCAGCCCGCGCGGATCGGTGCGCGCATCGTAGCTCATCATGAGGTTGCCGAGCGGATCGACCACGAACACGGAATGCCCGGAGTCGGCCTTCGGGAACTGCTCGAGTGCCTGAGCGACTGCGGGAGATGCGGCGTCGACCACCAGGATCCCTGCATCGCCCGGTGCGGTGAGCGCACCGGCGCAGCAGTGGCCGGTCGCAATGTACATCCGCGCGACCCGCGTCATGTCGCGGTTGAGCGCGAGGTGCACCTGGCGCATGACGGCGAGCTCGCGGGCGCAGTCGCTGTCGCACTGCCCGTCGCCGATCGCGACCAGCGTCCAGCTGCCGCGGAAGGCCTGATGTTGATCTGCAGCCACTGCCGGGAGCGGTCGGGGCGGGTCGATGAGCGTCCCGCGGTTGACGTGGCCGAGGGGCCGCCAGGCGCTTCCGTAGTAGAGGTAGAAGGCGAGCGCCAGCGGCAGCACGTAGAGCGCGGCGAGTGAGGCGATGGTGCGCAGGTTTCGCGCGCGCGCGCTGGTGGGGCCGCTCATGGACGGCCCGCCTGCCGACTGCGCCGAACGGTGAGCACCACCCAAACGACCGCGACGAGTGCCGCGAGGCACCACCACTGAAACGCATAGGAGAGATGGCGCAGCGGGCTCATGCCCGGCGGCTGCCAGTCGCGCACGAACCCGAAAGGCGCCTGCGCATCGAGCAGCAGGATGCGCGCATCGAGGGGCCTGCCGAGTGCGCTCGCGAGCTCCGCCGGCTGCGGGAAGCTCGTGAGCTTCGGCCAGGGACCCGCCGCGGGGGGCGCGTGGCCGCGCGCCAGTCCGGCGCTCGGGAGATCCGCGACCCGCCCGGTCAGAACGACGAGCGGATCGTCGGCCAGAGTGACATCCGGGAGCTGCGCCCGCGAGCCGGTGAAGGGCACCCAGCCGCGATCGACGAGGAGCACGCGGCCATCGGCGCGCTCGAGTGGAGTCAGTACTTCGTAGCCCGGGCGGGCGCGGTAGCTGCGATTATCGAGCAGGAACTGGTGTGCGCCATCGAGGTGGCCCGCCACGCTCACACGCTGAAATCTCGCGACCTCCCCGAGGCTGCGCGCAGCGAGCGGCTGCACCGCATCGGCGCCGCGCGCGAAGCTCGCCCAGGCGGCTTGGCTGGTGAGCCAGCGGTCCCACTGCCAGAACCCGAGCCGCACGAAGCCCGCGCACACGATGAGGGCGAGCAGCGTGAGGGCGATCGACGGGGCGACGCTCCCGCTTGACGCGGCGGGTGTCATGAGGCCGTGCGCGCGCAGCCTGCCGCGCTACACTGGCGGCTGCCATGCAATCCCTCATCCAGCTGCTGGTGCTCGGCGCGCTGGCGGCGATCGTCGTCAGCCTGGGAACGGGGCTCTATCATCTTTCGCGCGGCGGCGGTGAAGAGGACTCGCGCAAGCTCGTGCGCGCGCTCACCTGGCGCATCGCCCTCTCGATCGCGCTCTTCGCCCTCCTGATGCTCGCCTGGTACTTCGGGCTCATCTCGCCCCATGGGCTGCAGCCGCTGCCGCCGCATCCTCAGTAGACCCGGTAAAGCGGTCTGCGGCGAACGGGCGCTCGCGGCGCTGTTACAACCAGTAGACGAATATGAACAGGCCGAGCCACACCACGTCGACGAAGTGCCAGTACCAGGAGACGGCTTCGAAGGCGAAGTGCCGCTGCGGCGTGAAGTGCCCGCGCAGCACCCGCAGCCAGATCACCGTCAGCATGATCGCGCCGATGGTGACGTGCAGACCATGGAAGCCGGTCAGCATGAAGAAGGTCGAGCCGTAGATGCCGGTGCTGAGGCGCAGCCCCATATCCCGATAGGCCTCGCCGTACTCGTAGGCCTGGAAGCCGACGAAGGTGAAGCCCAGGAGGAAAGTCAGCGCCAGCCAGACGGCGAGCGGCGTGCGCCGCGCGGAGCGCAGCGCGTGGTGGGCCATCGTCACGGTGAAGCCGCTGGTCAGGAGGATCAGCGTGTTGAGTGCCGGGATCCCGAAGGGGTTCATCACGTTGAAGGAGGAGTCGGCGCGGCCGCCGACGTGCCCGGGGCCGTTGCTCGGCCAGGTGCCGTCGAAGTGCGGCCAGAGCACGTAATTGGTGAACAACTTGGTGCCCGCCCCGCCGAGCCACGGCACCGAGAGCACGCGCGCGTAGAAGAGCGCCCCGAAGAAGGCCGCGAAGAACATCACCTCGGAGAAGATGAACCACATCATTCCCATGCGGAACGAGCGGTCGACCTGCAGGTTGTAGATGCCGCGCTGGTTCTCATCGATCACCGTCGAGAACCAGAGGAAGAAGAGCGTCGCGAGCAGTACGGCGCCGGGGATGAGTGCCCACAGCCCGAGCCAGTCGTTGAGGTAACCAATGGCTCCCAGCATCACCGTGAAGAGCGTCACCGAGCCGAAGATCGGCCACGGGCTGTGGTGGGGGACGTAGTAGTGGCCGGAATCGGGAGCGTGTGCGTCGGTCATTTAGGTCAGCTTTCTCGGTGTCTAGCGTCGCGTGACGCGCGAGGACTCGTCGAAGAAGGTGTAGGCGAGCGTGATCACGTTGATGTGGCTCGGGAGCGCCGGGTCGACGATGAAGCGCACCGGCATGTCGCGGGCCTCGTTCAGCGCGAAGTGCTGCGGCGAGAAGCAGAAGCACTCGGTCTTGTGAAAGTAGGCTGCCACCTCGGATGGGGAGATGTTGGGCACCGCCTGCGCGATCGATTCCCGCCCGCTCAGGTTGTGGGCGAAGAACTCCGCGGTGTAGAGCTCGCCGGGGTGCACTTCGATGCGGCGCTTCTCGGGGCGGAAGTCCCAGTCGCCGGCGCTGGCGACGTCGGTGAGGAACTCCACCGTGACGGTGCGCTTGAGGTCCGGGTGCTCGATCGCGGCGGCCCGCTCGCGCAGCTTCCCCTGGTCGCCGTAGCCGGTGACCGCGCACAGCGTGCGATAGAGCGGCACCAGCGCGAAGCCGAAGGCAAACGCGCCGAGCGCAATGCCGCCGAGCTGCAGGGCGATGCGGCGGTGACTGGGCCGTACCACGCTCATC
>DATGJR010000131.1:0-13364 GCA_035295065.1 Steroidobacteraceae bacterium | reverse complement strand
AAGATTAGATCTCCCTGGGAGCTCGACTCCCCTGAAGGGCCCACGAAGACTACGTGGTTGATAGGCTGGGTGTGTACGGCCAGTAATGGCTTCAGCTAACCAGTACTAATTGCCCGTGAGGCTTGACCATATAACCTCAAGTGGTTTGATCCACGAGAGGATTGATGCCGATGGAGTGATTCCATCGTGAACGCGACGAGCGTCGAAGCAGAAACTAACCGGATTGGAGGCGCTTGCAGCCGGACCGCGAGGTCCGGCTGCATGATCCTCAAACAGTTTGCCTGGCGGCCATAGCGAGTGGGAACCACCCGATCCCATTCCGAACTCGGAAGTGAAAACGCTCTGCGCCGATGGTAGTGTGCCTTTCAGGCATGCCAGAGTAGGTCACCGCCAGGCTTCAAATTGAAAAGCCCCTGAGGTCGAAAGGTCTCAGGGGCTTTTCTTTTGAGCGCACCCTACAAGGAGAGGCGCAACGTGATTGCACGCGCACTGAAGGTCTCGTGCCTCCTCGCGACCACGGCTTTCGCCGCCGGCCTCGCGGCCGCGAGCCCCCCGGCCGCCAAGACCCTCGAGATCTATTTTCTCGACGTCGAAGGCGGCCAGGCGACGCTCATCGTTACCCCCGAGCATCACTCCCTCCTGATCGACACCGGCTGGGCGGGCGATGGCTCCGGATTCAAGCCGGGAGATCCGCACCAGGCGCGCGATGCGAACCGGATTCTGGCCGCGGCACTCGACGCTGGCATCAGCCGGATCGATGAGCTTCTCATCACCCATTTCCACCCGGATCATGACGGCGGGGTCCAGGAGCTCGCGCAGCTCCTCCCCGTCCGCCTGTTCATCGACCACGGGGCTCCGAGCGAGGGGGCGGTGCGCGGCAGTGCCGAAACGGCCGCCGCCTTCAAAGCCTACGAAGAGACGCGCGGCGACAGCCCGCACCTCGAGCCCCGGCCCGGCGATCGCCTGCCCCTCACCGATGTCGAAGCCACCGTCGTGAGCTCGGCCGGCGCGACCCTCAAGCGCCCCCTGCCGCACGCGGGGGCCACCAACGAGAGCTGCGGCAAGAGCGCGATCCCGGCGCAGGATCCCTACGAGAATCCGCGCTCGACTGGAGTCGTCATCCGCTTCGGCAAGTTCAGATTTCTCGACATGGGGGACCTGAGCGGTCAGCCGCTCTACGCTCTGGCTTGTCCGAAGGACATGGTGGGACCGGTCAGCATCTACCTCGTCTCCCACCACGGCGGCGGCGACCAGGGAGACCTCGGCGTGTTCGCGGCATTCAAGCCGCGGGTAGCCGTCATGAACAATGGTGTGAGGAAGGGCGGGGCGCGCACGACCTATCAGGCGCTCCCCAGGGTGGGCGGCCTGCAGGATGTGTTTCAGCTGCATGCGTCGGCGGAAGCGGCCGAGGACAACTTTCCGGACGAATTCATCGCCAACCTGGATGAGAGCACCTCATTCTGGATCAAGGTCGTGGCCCGGGCCGATGGCTCGTTCCGCGTACAGAATCCCCGCACGCAGGAGTGGTTCGACTACCCGGCTCCCTCGCGCTGACCGCCGTACTTCACGGCCATCCCCTCGATGATGCGCGAGATACTGACCACGGAGCGCTCATGGATCCCGACGCCAATCGCCTCCGCACCATCCATGGCCCAAACCCGGAAGAACACCCTGCGGCCGTCGACGTCAACGACTTCCGCATGTCCCACCACCTCGCGCCCGACCGGCGTCGCCACCAGATGGCGGACATCGACGCGCGTACCGACCGCGCTCTCGCCGTCCTCGAGATACTGCCGGATGGCGTTCAGCGCCGCGTTCTCCATGATGAGAATCAGGTACGGCGTCGAGAACACCGGCGGCAGGATGCTGTCCTTGAAGGTGCTTGCCAGGTGCGCAGGCTCGACACGATGCACGTAACGGCCCTGCGCGCCTTTCGGAATCGGCTTCATTTCGGGTCCTGCTTCGCGGCCTGCGCCTGGTGCCGCACCGGCGCATAGAGTGCACCTTTCGGCCTCCTCATGAAAACCTGGATTGCGCTGCTGCGCGGCATCAATGTCGTCGGCGCCAATAAGGTGCCGATGAAGGAGCTGGCGGCGGCTCTGGAGCGAGCCGGCTTTTCCTCGGTGCGCACCTATATCCAGAGCGGTAACGTCATATTCGAAAGCTCCGCGGGTGGCGGGGCGCGGGCGCTCTCGACCCGGATCGCACGACTGGTGCGCCGCAAGTTCGGTTTTGAGCCGAAGGTGATGGTGATCAGCCGTCAGCAGCTCGAGCAGGCGGTGCGGGACAATCCCTTTCCCGGCGCACGGGAAAACCACAAGTCGCTGCACCTCTTCTTTCTCTCGGCGCGCCCGCGCAAGCCCGATCTCGCGTCACTGGCGCAGCTCGATCTCGGGCGCGAGGCATTCGCGCTCAAGGGCAGTGTCTTCTACCTCTACACGCCCGATGGTTTCCCGGACTCCGTGATCCGCTCGCGATTGGAGCGGTGTCTGGGCGTAGCGGCAACCGGCCGCAACTGGCGCACGGCGAACCAGCTGCTGAGCATGCTGGACGACTGAGGCTCAGCAGGCGCGCGGTCGGCGTTCTGCCTCCATGCCCCGGAACTCAACGAACTGGGTAATCCGCTTCCAGAGGAAATCGCCGTACTCGAAGGGCGCGAAACGATCTGCAGGGTCGATGGGGAGCGGGGCGATGGTGGCATCGGCGCGCGCTTCGTAGAAGAACGGTATCGAGTAGCGCTCCGCATCCGAGCCCAGCACCCGATGCTCGGTTGCGCGGATGCGGCCGGCGGTCCACTGCTCGAGCACCTGGCCGAAATTGACGACCAGTGACTCCTCGAGCGGCGGCACGTCGATCCATTGACCATTGCGCCCGCGCACCTGCAGTCCCGCGACCCGATCCTGTGCGAGCAGCGTCACGAAGCCGGAGTCGGTATGAGGTGCCCCGGCGAGATGGCGGCGGCCGGACGGCGTCCCGACCCATAGCGAGGAGTCGGTGACCGCGGCGAGCTCGGCGGCGGTGCGCGGCGGATAACGGATCAATCGCAGCGTCGACAGGCCGCGCCGGAAAGCATCATCAAAGTAGTCGGGCGGGAGCGCCAGGCTGCGCGCCAGCGAATGCATCAAGGTCGTCGCGACCCGCTCCATGGCGAGATAGTAGGCGGCCGCCGCCTCTCTCCAGCCCGCAAGTCGGTCCTCCCCGGGTAGCGGGGTCACCTCGCGCAGCGGATCCCCCGGCACCGTGAGATCGCTGCCGTGAGCGATATCGCCGCCGAGATCGATGCCCTCCTTGGAGGTGAGGTTCCCGGGCTGTGCCGGGAACCAGCCCCGATAGACGTTCACATTCCCGGGCATGAACTTGCGGCGATAAAGGGGAAGCCGCTCGGCCTCGTCCAGACTGAAGACAGAAAGGAGACGCTCGCGCGCGGCCGCTCCAAGCGGCACCTCGCCCGGCAGGCCCCGGAGGCAGACGAAGCCGACTTCGCGCGCGGCCGCGAACACTTCGGAGTCGGCGCGGGACCTGGCGCCCAGCTCCGCCGCGAACAGGCCCCCCGCCTCGACGATCGGAATCACCTAGAATCCGGGGAGGGGAGCGCCGCCACGACTCCCTTCGGAGCAGCGGCCATGGCGCGGATGAGGTCCGTCTCGTATTGGCGATAGGGTGTGCCGTCGCCGCGGAACACTTCGTGATGCCACACGACGGGCTCACGGCCGTTCACGTAGGGGATGGTCCAGCTATCCCAGGGCAGGCGCGTCTGCGTCTTTCCCTCGACCAGTCCCCAGTTGATCATCGCGATGTTCAGGCGCTTGCCCACAGGGAGCGATCCCTCGAAGGTCGAGCCGGCGCCGCGCGCCAGATATTCGGTGCACCAGAGCGGACGCCCGAGCGCGCGCAGCCGCGTGGCGCGGCGCGCGAACACCTCGGGCCAGTGATAGTCGTGAAACGAGATCACGTCGGACTCACTCAGCTGCATCGCTTCGACGGGAGTCGGGTGGCCTGAGTCCCAGGTATCCTCCTGGAACACGCCGCTCGTCAGGGGCTGCGCCGGGTCCGCGCTGCGGGCCCACGCGAATACTCTGGGCAGCAACTCGTGCACACGCTCGAGGCTTTCCTTCGAGTTGGAAGGCTCGTTCCACACGTCCCAGCCGACGACGCGCGGGTCCCTGGCAAATGCAGCGACGATGCCTTTAACGTAGCTCTCGAGGCGCGGCTCCTGCGAGCGATCGCGCAGGGCGGAGACGCCCGGGCTCTGCGCCCAGCGGGAGTTGTGCACCCCCGGGATCGGAGGATTCTGCGGGCCGAGCTTCGGCTCGCTTTCCCAACAGCTGTCGAACAGCACGAACAGGACGCGGATGTGATGCCGCGAGGCGATGGCGAGGAAGCGATCGATCCGGTTGCGAAGGCCCGCGGCATCCTGCTGCCACAGGAGGTCGTGCAGGAACACCCGCATGGTGTTCATGCCGATTCCTTCGGCCCAGCCGAGCTCGCGATCGATGCGCGCCGGGTCGAAAGTCTGCGCCTGCCACATCTCGAGCTGGTTGATTGCGGAAGCGGGAATGTAGTTCGCACCGAGCATCCAGGACTGCCGCAGGTACCAGTCGTTCGCCTGCCGCGGGGTCCAGATCTCCCGGGCAGGGGATTCGGCCGAGCCGAGCAGCACGCAGGCAGCGGTGAACAGGGGCACCCAGCGATGCGAGAACGGCATCCGTCACCTCCGGACCGACTCTAACCCAGGGCTCGAGCCCCATTCCGTGGCGTTCAAGCAACGTTCTGGACTCAGTCCGGACTACGCCTCGCTTTCCCAAAGGACTGCTAAGCTTGGCTCATTGCACCGCACAAGATATGAGCGGACACTCCAGATAAACGCACGCAGCCTCGAAGCTGCCCCGGTACGTGCCGGCAGGAGACACGTGATCCTTCGCGCATACAAGCACGCGCGACTCATGCAGGAATCTGAGTCGCGTGTCGAGCGAGCCGCGAGCTCCGACTCGCCACTGGATGTCCTCGTGTCCGCGCGAATCCTCGAGCGTCCGGCGGAGTTCATTCGCTGGGAGGCGCATCACGATCGGCTGATGCGACCGGTTTCCGCGCCCGCGCGCCTCACCGAGCAGATGGTGGCACTGCGCACCACGGCTTTCACGCTGGTGCACCGCAAGGCACTCTTCGAATACCTGCGTGACAAGCATCCCGCCCCGGCCAAACGCCGCAAGCTGCTGGCAGTCTTCTACGGCTGCGCTGATTACGCCAACGCGCTGCTGGTGGAGCACGGCAACTTCGTGCGCTGCAGCTCGAGCTACCTCGCCACTCAGCACCTCGCCGAGCATCTGATGCAGGACCCGGCGCTCGACGCGCCTCTGAAGCTTTACGAGGAATGGTACGCGGAGTACTTCCACGCTTTCTGCGACACCGTGTTGGCCGAGACCGAGGAAGAGCAGCAGGCCTGCCTCGCGCAGGAGTCTCTGAAGCCGCTGCTCAAGCATCGCGTCACGGAGGCGCGACGCTCGATCCTGTCGATGCCCTTGAGTGCGCGGGAGTGGCGCGAGGTGCGCATCCGCCAGGCGACCGGCGACACGCAGAAGCTCCACGCGCTGGTGCTGCGTCACTGACGTGCGCGGACCGGGCGGCGCGGGCGCGCCGTGGAGCAGCTAGCCCTTCTTGTTAGGAATGGGTGGCAGGGTCTTGCGCTCGACGGGCTTGCGTGTGCCCACCCGCGTGCCGTACGGGTCGTAGCCGCCACCCTTGTCCACGTCCTCTTCGAGCTTGAGCTCGTTGTCCTTATGGTCCTCGATCTTGAGCTCGGGGACTTCGAGCTTCTTCAGCAGTGCCGAGGTGCTCTCGATCGCGTGGCGGCCGGTGTCTTTGACCCACTGCCACACCGCATTGCCCCGTGAGTCGTGAACGACTTTGCCCGAGGAAGCGTCCTCTGCCGGTGCACCACTGCCTGGGCGCTGCCCCGGCTTCGAGTGGTTGGGGTCGGTCATAATGTGTTCCTTACCGTTAGATGGTAGCACTTGGGGCACCGATGCCTGTAACGGCCACCTCACAGCGCTCGCGGGCGAGTCTGCCGGAACTGTGGGGGCGGTCACATAAGAGCTTCTACGCGAGGACCGGGGACGGGCTCTGCGGCCCCCGGGCGGGCCTTTTTTTCGTCTCAGCGCGGGACCGGGGCGAGCTCCTCATCCCGACTGCGGCCGCCGATGGCGGCGGCCACGCAGGCGATGAATGCGCCGATCAGCATGGAAAGCGCGGTGAAAAGGGCGATCGCGGATGCCGTTTTGCGCGCACGGTCCGCAGCCTGCTGCGAATGCTCGATGAATGTGTCGACGCGCTGCTCGGCCTCGGCCTGCGAGGTGCCGGTCCGGGCCGCGACCAACTGGGCGAGGTAGCGACGATCGCCCGCGGGCACACCGTGATTAGCCAGGCCATTCGCGAGGATGCGCATGGCTTGCGCGCGGGCGTCTGCAAGAGCAGGCGCCGCGGAATCGGAGCTGGCTTCGCGTCCCCGCAAGAGCACATCGAGATCGTAGCTTCCCGCCGCCGTGCCGCGCGTGTTGTCCGACGCTGCCGCGCCGGACGCTCCCGCGCCCGAGGCGAGCGTCGTCGCCGCGCGTAGCCCGCCTGCCGTCAGCGAAGTGGCGGTCGAAGTGAGAACTGCGGCGGCGAGAACGCTCGCGAGCGCCCAGGTCACCAGCCCATGGGCCGTGTCACGGAAGAACACCTCGTGCGCATGGGTGTTCACCCACTGCGTGCGCAGCCGGCCGGTGAGGTAGCCTCCGACTGCAGAGGCGAGCCACTGGATGACGATGAACCAGATCGCGGTCATGGCGGTGAAAGTCGTCACGCTCGCCCCGCTCCCCGACCATGGAGAGACGGCGGCCAGATCGAACCCGGCCCCGAGCGCGATCAACACCAGGGACACCGCGGCCGCAACCACGGCACCCCCGATGATCGCGCCCCACGAAATGGCCGACCGGGGCGATTCCCGGGGCATCGCCTCGTCGGCGCGCGTGTCCCGACGGCTCTCCTCTCGCAACGTATCCATGTCGTTCCGCTCCGCTTCCTCGCTCAGTGCCACAGCAGGGCGAGCAGGATGATGACCGGGATAGGTACACCTAACAGCCACAGCAAGATCCCTCTGCCCATAACGTCTCCTGACTTCGTTGGCGACGGCTTAGTGTCGTCGCTGGTCAGGCTCGCCGTGATCAGGTACAACCGGGCCGACCTGTAGGATGTGGACTACCGGGAGAGATGCACGACTTGCCTATGCGCCCCGAAATCTCGCACCGGCCTTACCCGCACCCGCATGAGCTCGCGCGCCGCGCGCTCCTCGCCTTTCTCCTGACCTTCATCCTGGCGCGCATCACGGTCTTCCTGATCATGGCGCGCAGCATCCCCAACCTTTACCTGTTCCTCAGCAGCACTCACGTTCATCACCTCAACTACGGCATCTTTCTGCTGGCTGCGGTCGGGGCCTATACGCTCATGGCCCGGCCCGGTGCGACGGCGGCGCGGCGCGCCGCGTTCGTCTACGGCATCGCCATGGCGCTCACCTTCGATGAGTTCGGCATGTGGCTGCACCTCGGCGGCAGTTACTGGCAGCGTGCGAGCGTGGATGCGACGATCGTGGTGTCGGGCGTCCTCGCCCTCATTGCCTACGCGCGCTCGATCGAGCATTTCGAGGTGCGGCACAAGCGCGCTTTCCTGGCGCTCGGCGTGGCGTTGCTCGCCTTCGCCTATGTGCTCTACGACGCGTCCGAGCGGCTGAGCACGGTGGCAGGACCGAGACTGCGGGACCTGGAAATGGCCTCCTCGCCCTGAAGCGGCGGTGCCCGCGGCTCACCAGCCGATGCCGTAGTCCTGTCCGAAGTTGCTCGCGGCTCCCCAGAAGGTGCCGTGAGTGCGGTCGACGAAGATCGCGGTGATCGGACCTGAGGTGCGCTCCTCGTATTCGGGTTTGTACCCCATGCGCACCAGTTCTTCGCGCACCCAGGGTGGCGTCTGGTTGTTGAGCGTGACGCGGCCCGGGAACGACTCGTGCTGCCCGAAGGAATCGCGCATCTGGTAGCTCGTGATGTTTGCCGCCTCGGCCGCTTCCTGGATCGTCATGCCGAAGTCGACGACGTTGAGGAAGAACTGCAGCAGGTTCTGATCCTGCGTGTCGCCGCCCTGCACGGAAAAGACGAGGTACGGCTTGCCGTCCTTCAGCGCCATCGATGGCGTCAGCGTGGCGCGTGGGCGTTTGCCTGGCTCGAGGACGTTGTAGGGATTGTCGCGCGGATCGAGCACGAAACTCTGCATGCGCTGCGAGAGACCGATGCCCGTGCGTCCGGCGATGACCGCTGGCGTCCAGCCGCCGCTCGGAGTCACCGAAATTGCCCAGCCCTTGTCATCCGCCGCCTGAATGCTGGTGGTCCCCAAGCGGAAGGTGCGGTCGAACTCGGCCATGGAAACCGGTTGCTGAGTCGGCATCTTCGAATGCCAGTCGGCGAGGTACTTGAGGTAGGGGTTCTTGCCGCCCTGAAAAGGGTAGGGGTCGCCCGGGCGGATGTCCGGATCGTTGTGGTCGGCGCGCACCAGCCGGGCGCGCTCGCGCGCGTAGTCCTTGGACAGGAGTCCCTGGATCGGCGGTGCCGGGGAATAGCTCGGATCGCCGTAGTAGAAGTCGCGGTCAGCGTAGGCGAGGCTCATCGCCTGATAGAGCGTGTGGATGTAGCGGGCGCTGTCGTAGCCCATCGAGCCGAGGTCGAAGTTCTCGAGAATGTTGAGCGCCTGCAGCATCACCGGGCCCTGCACCCAGGGCTGGAGCTTGTAGACCTCGATTCCCTTATAAGTGGTGTGCGTGGGCTCCTCGATCTTGACCCGCCAGTTGGCAAGATCCGCTTCCGTGAAGAGTCCGCCGAGGCCGCGCACGGCCGTTACCAGCTCCTTGGCGATGTCGCCTCGATAGAAGCGGTCGTACGCTGCATAGATCGCAGCCTTGCGATCCTTGCCCGTCTTCAGGGCGTCCTGCTCGGCTTCGACCAGCTTGCGTAAGGTGGCGGCGAGATCGCCTTGGCGGAAGATCTCCCCGGGCGAGGGGCCTTCGTGCGAGGCGCCCAGGTGCGGCAGCATCACACGCCTGGAATCGGGCCACTGCTTGAGTTGCTCCTTGTAGTGCTCGATGACGGCGGAGAGCGCCTGATCCATCGGGAATCCGTCGGCCATTTCGATCGCAGGCTCGAGCACCTCGGCGAGGCTCATCGTCCCGTATTCCGCCAGCATCGTCATGAGGCCGCCGGGGGTCCCCGGCGTCACGGCAGCAAGCGGACCGTACTCGGGCGGGTACTTCATACCCTGCTTGTGGAAGAACTCAGGGGTCGCTCCGGTGGGAGCCACCCCTAAGCCGTTGATGGCGATGACCTTGCGGGTCTGCGGGTTGTAGATGAGAGCCTGCGTCTCCCCGCCCCAGGAGAGCGTCGTCCAGGCGGTCGCATCTGCCGCCAGCATGGCGCAGGCGGAATCGACGGCATTGCCACCCCGATTGAAGATCTTCGCTCCCGCGCTCGCGGCGATCGGCTTGCCGGTGACCGCCATCCAGTGCTGCCCGTAGAGCGGAGGCTTCTGAGTGCGTCCCTGTGCGGCTGGACCGCCGAAGACGGCACTGGCGCTCAGCGTGACTGTCATCGCGATGCCCATCCAGCCATTGGCGTACCTCATGATGTCCGAAGCATATGGCAGACTTGAGCGAGGTGCCAAAGGCAAGGGATCGGTATGTCCGCGATTGAGGTAACCGAGCTCAATGTCTATCCCGTGAAATCGATGCGCGGGACTGCGGTTGCGCGCGTGAGCCTGACCGCCACCGGACTCGAGTGGGATCGGCAATGGATGGTGGTGGACGCCAAGGGGACATTCCTCACCCAGCGCACGCACCCGCAGCTGGCCCGCATCGTTCCCGAGGTGCGGGACGAGACGCTGCTGTTGAAAGCTCCGGGGCTCGAGGCCCTCGCCGTGCCACTGCGGCTCGAAGGCACCCCCGTGCCGGTGCGTGTCTGGGATCATGCCTGCGTCGGCATCGAGCAGGGGAGCGAGGCACACGGCTGGATGAGCCGGGCGCTCGGGCAGCCCGTGCGGCTCGTGCGCGTGCCGCCCGACTTCGGCCGGCGCGCCAACCCTCAGTATGCCGGCGCCGTTCCTGCGCCGGTCACTTTCACGGACGGCTATCCCATTCTCGTGTGCAACGAGGCCTCGCTCGATGATCTGAATGAGCGCCTGCCGGAGCCCATTCCGATGGATCGGTTCCGGCCGAACCTCGTGCTGCGCGGACTACCTGCGTGGGCCGAGGACCGGCTCGACCGCATCGTGATCGGGTCGGTGTCGCTGCGCCTGGTGAAGCCGTGCACGCGCTGTGTGATCCCCTCGATCGATCAGCACACCGGCCAGGGTTCCACCGACCCCACCCCGGCTTTGAAGAAATTTCGTTTCAGCAAGGAGCTGCGCGGCGTTATGTTCGGTGAGAACGCCGTCATGGTGTCCGGGGCCGGCGAGCGGATCGAGCGTGGCGCCCCGGTCGAGGCGCACTTCGAGGCCTGAAGTCCGCGGGCCTGGACGCCGTTCCCGGACCGCTCATCGCCGCTCAGGCGGCGCCCCAAAAATGAGCACCGCGCACGACCGGCGGCAATCTCCTTCCGCCAGACTCCTCAGGCTGGCCAAGGAAAAAATGTGAACCAGTTGGCATTCGGCCTCGGCGCCCTCGCCGGACTTTGGTGTGCCGCGCTCGTGTTCGGGACGTGGTATTTCATGCGTTGGCGCCGCAGAAACGGCGCCAGCAGCAACGCCACGCGCATTGCCGTGTTCGATCAGTGGCCGACCACCGCACTGGTCCTCGACCCCGCGACGCTCGAGATCGTCGCCGCCAACCCCGCGGCGCTGCGCAGCACCGGGTACAGCCACGAAGAGGTTCTCAGGCTTCCCTTCACCGAGCTCTTCAGCGCCGAGGGGGCAGCCGATGAGCGGGTGCTGCTCGCGCGCCTCCAGGACTCGACGTCCCGTGCCCCCGTCGAGATGCGCCAGCGCTGCAAGGACGGCTCGATCCTCAACGTCGAGGCGACCGCTCACCGACTGATGCTGGACGAGCGCCCGGTGCTGGCCGTCACGGTGCACGACGTGACGGTGCGCCGTGTGGTCGAGAGCAAGCTCCTGCAGCGCCATCAGCACCTGGAACAACTCGCGCACCACGACCAGCTCACCGGACTTCCCAACCGCCTGTATCTCGCCGCGCACCTGCCCGAGGCGCTCGCCGAGGCGAAGGAGAAGGGGACGCTCCTCGCGGTGCTGTTCCTCGATCTCGACCGCTTCAAGCACGTCAACGACTCGCGCGGTCACGAGACCGGCGACAAGCTTCTCAAGACCGTCGCGCAGCGCATCCGTCAGACCATGCGCGCTCAGGACGTCGTGGTGCGCATGGGAGGCGATGAGTTCGTGGTGGTGCTGAAAGACATCGAGAACAACGATCGGGTCAATGAAGCCGCCGTGCGCATCAACCAGGCGCTGTCGGCGCCGATGGTGGTCGATGGGCGCACCCTCGTGACCACGGTCAGTATCGGAGTCGCACTCTATCCGCGCGACGGCATCGACATGGGAGAGCTGCTGCGCCACTCCGACACCGCCATGTATCAGGCGAAGGACCGCGGCCGCAACAACTTCCAGCTCTTCAGTCCCGCGATGGACCGGCGCCTCAAGGAGCGCATCGCGGTGGAGGCATCGCTGCGCACCGCTCTGCAGACCGGTCAGCTCGAGGTGCACTACCAGCCGATCGTCGACATCGAGTCGCACCAGGTGGCGGCTCTCGAGGCGCTCATGCGCTGGAAGCACCCGAGCCAGGGGTTCGTGCGGCCCGAGCGCTTCGTGCGCATCGCCGAGGACGCAGGTCTCATCGTGCCGATCGGCGACTTCGTGCTGCAGCGCGCGATCGAGGACATGGTGCGCTGGCGGCAGACGGGCGCGGAGCTCGTGCCGGTCGCGATCAACGTGTCCGCGGTACAGCTGCAGCGTGCCAATCTCACCGAATCCATCGCGCGGCTCACCAAGCAGCATGGGCTCGAGCCCACGATGCTGCAGGTCGAGATCACCGAGAGCGCGGTGTTCGAGCGGCGCGAGGCGCGCGCCCACGAGGCGGCACAGGATACGGTGGCGAAGCTGCGCGAGCTCGGTGTGCACATCGCCATCGACGACTTCGGCACCGGCTACTCGAGTCTGTCGTACCTGAAGCGCTGGCGCGTCGACACGCTCAAGATCGACCGCAGCTTCGTGCGCGACCTCGTGACCGACATGTCGGACCTGGCCATCGTCAGTGCCATCATCGCCATGGCGCGGCACCTGCACATCGAGGTGGTCGCCGAGGGGATCGAAGGCTGGCCGCAGCTCGAGAAGCTGCGAGCGCTCGGCTGCTCCTACGCCCAGGGGTATCTCTTCGCCCGTCCGGTCACGGCCGAGGACTGCCGGCGCTTCCTCACCGGCGAGCCGCTCGATCTCACCCAGCGCCTGCCGGTGCTCGAGATACTGGAAGCCACCGGGACCCAGGACGCGCGGCCGCTGCGCGTCGTCAAGTAGAGTCTGAGGCGTCAGCCCTCGCGTCGGACGTGCGAGAATGGGCCATGGAGCCCAGCGCCCCCCGCCAGCAATGCGCCGACGCGGTGCTCATGATCCGCCCGGCCGCCTTCGGCTATAACCCGGACACGGCCCGAACCAACACTTTCCAGCACCCGCTCGACTCGCGCGCCGCAGACCCGGGCAAGGTCGCGCAACAGGCCCGCGCCGAGTTCGAGCGGCTGGCCCAGGCTCTGATGAGCGAGGGCGTGAGCGTCATCACGGTCGACGACACTCCCGAGCCCAGAAAGCCCGACGCGGTGTTCCCCAATAACTGGGTGTCCTTTCACGAGGACGGCACCGTGGTTCTTTATCCGATGGAGAGCGGCAGCCGCCGCTGCGAGCGTCGCCAGGAAGTGATCGAGCGGGTTACCGGGCGGCTTGGCTTCAAGGTGACACATCTGCTCGATCTCACGCACTACGAGGGGCAAGGGATGTTCCTCGAAGGCACCGGGAGCCTCGTGCTCGATCACGCGCAGCGTGTGGCCTATGCCTGCGCCTCGCCGCGTACGCACCCGGCGCTGGTGGGCGAGTGGGCGAGCGAGCTGCACTACGAGCCGGTGGTCTTCAGCGCGGCCAATTCAGGCGGCGTGCCCCTTTATCACACCAACGTGCTGCTCTTCATCGGCGCGCGGGCTGCGGTCATCGGGAGCGAGGCGATCGCCGCGGCGGACCGGCAGCGGGTGCTCGAGCGCTTGCGCGCGAGCGGCCGTGAAGTGTTCGAGATTGGCCACGCGGAA
>DATGJR010000130.1:0-3648 GCA_035295065.1 Steroidobacteraceae bacterium | reverse complement strand
TCCGCTGCGCGCGCGATGCGGGGGCTTCGCCATGAGGGGAGCTCACGGCCCGGCGGGCGCGGTGGCCGCAGTCCTCTTCGCGGCGGTTTGCATGGCCGCCGACGTGCCTGGCGACTCGATCTATCAGCTGCACGCGCAGCTCACCACGCAGGCGGCCGAGACGGCCGGCCTCGATCTCTATCGCGGTCATCCGACGCTCATTGCGATGTTCTATGGCAGCTGTCCCGCCGCCTGCCCCATGTTGATCACGGCCATTCAGGTGTACGAATCGCACCTCGATGAGGCCTCGCAGACACGCCTGCGAGTGCTGATGGTGAGCTTCGACGCCGCGCGCGATACGCCCGCGGCGCTCGATCGCCTCGCGAGACTCCATCGCGCCGACTCCGCGCGCTGGACCTTCAGCAGCGCCCCGGAGGCCGACGCGCGGCGCATAGCAGCGCTCCTCGGCGTCAGCTACCGCGCTCTCCCCGCAGGGGACTTCGACCACTCACTCAAGATCACGCTGCTCGATGAAAGCGGCCGCATCCTCGCCAGCACCACGATGCTCATCGGGGATGCGCCATTCCTCGCGCAGCTGCGCTCGGCAACGCAAGCGCAGGCGCGCTAGGCGAGTCTGACCGGCAGAGAGCGGATGCGCTGGCCCGTTGCCGCGTAGATCGCATTCGTCAGCGCCGGTATCACCGGCGGGAGCGCGGGCTCGCCGAGGCCCGTCGGCGGCTTGTCGGGCTTGACCCAGGCGATCTCGATTTCGGGCGTCGCGGGCATGCGTGCCAGCGGGAAGTCGTCGAAGTTGCTTTGCTGCACGGCGCCGTCCACGAACTCGATGGCCTGACCGGCGAGCGCCTGCGCGAGTCCGTCGATCACCGCGCCCCGCACCTGGTTCTCCGCTCCCATGGGATTCACGATCTGGCTGCCGATGTCACCGGCAACCCAGACCTTGTGAACCTGGATCCTGCTGCCGGCGACGCTCGCCTCCACCACCTCGGCGAAATAACCTCGGTGGGAAAAGTAGAAGGCGAAGCCCTTCGCTCGCTGGGGCTGCTGCGGCTTCTCGGTCCACGCCGAGGTCTGCACGACCCGCTCGATCACATCGCGTGCGCGGCCCGTATCGAACACGACGCCGCCGCCCGGCTGGGGAGCCACCTCGCGCCGGCCGCCGAGCATCCTCAGCATGAGACGCGGAAGATCGGTGCCGGCGGCGACTGCCACTTCATCGAGGAAGGACTGCGAAACGAAACACAGTGCGTTCGACCCCGGTGCGCGCAAGGCGCCGGTGGTCACGACCGTCGGGATCATCGACTGGCTGTAGTGCAGGTGCTCGATGAGCCCCGCCGGCGGCATCGCCGTATTGAAGCCGGCGGCACGCGCGGTCGTCTTGCCGTCGCCGAAGGTCACGAAATGATCGGTGAACGCGATGAGCTCGCCGTCGGCGCCGATCCCCGCTTCGAAGCTATGCCAGCCTCCCGGGCGGTAGTAATCGCGGCGCATGTCGTCCTGGCGGGACCACATGAGCTGGATCGGCACACCGGGAACTGCCTTGGCGATGGCCGTGACCTGCATCATGTAGTCATTCATGAGCCGCCGCCCGAAGCCGCCGCCCGCGCGCTTGAGGTGCAGCGTCACCGCTTCGGGCGCGATCCCGAACACCTTGTGCAGCTGATCGAGTCCGCGCTGCGGGGTCTGACTCGGTGCCCAGATCTCGAGCTTGCCGTCCGCATAGCGGGCCGTGCAGTTCTGCGGCTCCATCGGCGCGTGCGCGATGAAGGGGTAGTCGTAGCGCGCCTTCACCCGCTTGGCGGCCGAGGCGAGCTTCGCCACGGGATCACCATCGAAGCGCAGATGCGTATCCGGCCCGGCTGCGATCGCAGCGTCGGCTTCGGTCCGATAGACCGAGGAGCTGTGGCCCTTCGCGGCGCTCAGATCCCATTCGACCTTGAGCTTCGAGCGTGCCTCGTTGGCGAGCCACCAGTTGCTGGCGACGATGGCGACGCCGTCGGCGAGACCCGTGTCGGCATCGCCATCTCCCGTGATGGGCACGACATGGCTCACGCCGGGCGCTTGCTTCGCAGCCTCGATGTCTGCCCTGACGAGCCGGCCACCGTGGGCGGGAGCGACTTCGTACACCGCGTACAGAAGTCCGGGCAAGCGCGTGTCGACGCCGAAAATCGGCTCGCCGCGCACGATCCTGTGACTGTCCACGCCAACGAGCGGCCGGCCGATGAGAGTGAACTGATCGGGGCGCTTGAGCGGCACGCTCCCCAGATCCGGGGGCGGCACCGAGGCGGCGGCGGAGGCCACCTCGCCATAACCGATCGAACGCCCGCTCGCCGCATGATGAATGCGCCCGCGGGCCGTGGTCAGCTGCGCCGCTTCCACGTGCCACCGGTTGGCTGCCGCCTGCACGAGCATGGCTCGTGCCGCAGCCCCGGTCTGTCGCATCGGCAGCCAGTCCCTCGTCGTCGCAGTGCTGCCGCCCGCGTACTGTTGCCCATAACGCTTCTGATCGAGGTCGGCCTGCGCGATGCGCACCTGGCTCCAGTCGCAATCGAGCTCATCGGCCACGATCATCGGGAGCGAGGTCTTGATGCCCTGCCCGATCTCAGGATTCTTCGACATGATGGTGACGGTCCCATCGGGCGCGATCGAGACGAACGCGGAAAGTTGAGCCGGCCCCGCCTGCGCCTTCTCCGCGGCTGTCAGGCCCGGGATCGGAATCAACACCTCGAGCGCGAGGCCCCCGCCCGCCAGCAGCGATGCCTTGAGTACGGTGCGCCGGTCGACGGCGGTGCGCAGCAGCTCATGCGACATGGCTACCCTCCTCCATGCCGGCAGCGATCCGGATCGCACTGCGGATGCGGTTGTAGCAACCGCAGCGGCAGATGTTGCCCGCCATCGCCGTGTTGATGTCGGCATCGCTCGGCTGTGGCTTTTGCCCGAGCAGTGCGCAGGCCGACATGATCTGTCCCGCCTGGCAGTAGCCACATTGCATGACGTCGATCTTGAGCCACGCCTGCTGCAGTCGCTCACCGGTTGCGGTCTCACCGATGTACTCGATGGTTTGGATCTTCGCCTGGCCGATGCGGCTCACCGGGAGCTGGCAGGAGCGCTGCGCGGCCCCATCGACATGCACGGTGCAGGCGCCACAGAGTCCCGCGCCGCAGCCATATTTGGTACCCAGGAGGCCGAGCTCCCCGCGCAGCACCCAGAGGAGCGGCATCTCGGGCGGTACGTCGACCTCCCGAATCGCGCCATTGATGTCGAGTCGATACCGCATGGCTGCACCTGCACTCAAGTGGCAAGTTGCGGGCGATGATATGCCTCGCGGAGCGCAGGAGGTAGCGCCCGCCGCGCGCCGCAAGCGCAGGCGTCAGCGAGGTCGTGAGCCGCCGGCTCGATCCTCTTTAATGTAATGCGCCTTTTTAATGCGCCTTCGCGGTGAGGTGCTGCACGGCCTCGAGCGCCTGCTCGACATTCTGGTCGGGCGCTACGCCGGTGATGGTCTGGGCGATCTTGCCGTCCTTCGTCACGACGAAAGTCGTCCGTTCGACGAAGTCATGCCCGATCGCTACCCCACGGACATCCTTGTACTCGGGAGAACCCTGCTTCACCTTCAGGTCGTAGGATTTGGCGATGCGGCCATCGGCGTCC
>DATGJR010000129.1:0-2276 GCA_035295065.1 Steroidobacteraceae bacterium | reverse complement strand
GACGTACATCGGCACGCGCGTGCCGTCCTTGCTCGAGTAGAACACCTGCTCGGTCACGTACGCCTCGGTGGAGGCTGCCGTGCCGGGCGCGCGCCACAGCGCCGCCTTGTTCGAGCGCACGTCGAGGCGATAGATCCGGCGCGGCGTCAGATAGTCCGTGTAGCCGAAGAAAGTCTCCGACTGGCGGCCTTCGCCGCGCAGGCCATCGATGCGGCCCTGGCCGGGAAGCGGTACGTCGCCGACCGGCCGGCCATCGCGCTCGTACACGCGCGCCACTCCGTGCGCATCCTCGACGTAGCGGGTGAGAATGCGGCCCCCCACGTAGGTGGTCTCCTCGAGAGCGCTCGAGCCCTCCGGCACCACCGTCCGCGCCGCGGCCTCGGGATGCCGCGCATCGACCACGATCACGCGGCCGCGTGGGGCGTCCTTGGTGGTCTGGAAATAGAGCTCGTCCCCGCGCGCGCCGACAAAGGTGTAAAGCGCATCCCAGGCGGAGAACAGCGGCTGTACTTTGGCGTCGGTCTCGCGCAGATCGAGGAGATCGACCCCATTTTTCTCGTAGCCGTCGAATTGAGTGATGACGAGCCAGGCGCCGTCCTCGGTGACGCGTCCGGCGGGAATGCGGGTCGGATGGTCGGTGACCTGGAAGACCAGACGATCCTCGTCCTGCGGCGTACCGAGCCTGTGAAAGTAGAGTGCGGGTCGGGCGGCATCATCGCCACGGCCGTCGGTGAGCGCCGGATAGCGGCTGTAGTACACCCCCGATCCGTCGTGCGCCCAGGAAACACCCCAGAACTTGGTGAAACGCACCACGTCGGGGAGGTCGGAGGCGTCGCGCACCCGGCGGAAACGCCAGACCTGCCAGTCGGTGCCGCCGTCGGACGTGGCGTAGGCGACGAGGTTCCCCTGCTCGTCGGGGGTGAACTCGGAAAGTGCCACGGTCGCATCCGAGCGTACGGTGTTCGGATCGAAAAGCACCCGTCCCGGGGACTCGAGCTCCTCGGAGACATAAAGCACGCTCTGGTTCTGCAGGCCATCGTTGTGCAGGAAGAAATAATGTGAGCCCCGCCTGACGGGCAGCTCGTAGCGCTCGTAATCCCACAGCTCACCGAGGCGCTTCTTCAGCCACGCGCGCTGCGGAATGGCTTCCAGTGCCGGCCGCGACACCGCGTTCTGCGCCGCCACCCACTGCGTCACCGCGGGCGATCCGAGATCCTCGAGCCAGCGGTAGGGATCCTCGACCTTGGTGCCGAAGAAGTTATCGCTGACGCCCACGCGGGCTGTGATCGGATAGATCGGGGCGTCGGCACCGGGCGGCCGGCCGATCACCGTGTCGGAAGCGGTGGGCATCGGCTTGCCGCCGGGGCCAGGTCCTGGCTGGGGCTCGCGATTGCCGAACTGCGCGCCCGTGCACGCGACGAGGAGCGCCGCGGCGCAGAGTGCTACACCCCGGGAAACGAGGCGGCGATCAGCAGCCACAGGGGCGAGGCCGCATGATCAAGGGAATTTGATCTTGCCGCCGCCCGCAGCAGGACCTGCACCGGGACCGATGCCGCCGCTGACCTCCGGCACGACGATGCGTGAGGCGGCCTCGCGGCGCAGCTCGCGCGCCTCGTCGATCGCCTGCTCGAGCGCCACCTTGACTCCCTCCGGAAATTTCCTGAGGGCCTCTTCGAGCGTCTGCGCCTCGATCTCGAATCCAAGCGGCAGCACTCCGGCCGGAGTCAGCAGCTGCGTCTGGCCCGAGAACAGCACCGGTCTCGAGGCATCCGTGGCACCGTCGATGGTGACCGGCGTCAGCCGGCGAATGCTGCCCGCGCGGCGGTCGGTAAAGACGTCCTCGCGATACAGGCTCTTTGCGTCGAGCTCGATTTCCGGAAGGTCGTTCTGCGCTGCCATGTCGGTCCTATCTGCTGCTTTCGCATTCCATTGTACGCGTGCGAGCGCTGCCCTTCACGAGTGACCGGGCGGCGCGAGCGTGCGCAACGCATCTATGAAGGGGCGGTCGGCTTCCAGCAGGTCCTCTTCCACGAGCTCCTCCGGAGGCACCCAGCGCAGCAGCTGACCGTCGAGCCCGCGCGGTACGCCCGCGAAGCGCTCCACGATCCACATCGAGAGCTCGACGCTGCGATCGCTGTAGCAATGCGTGAGGCGCATGAAGGGGCTGCTTTCGGCCACCTCGATCCCCAGCTCCTCGCGCAGCTCACGCGTGAGAGCTGCGGCCTCGGACTCGCCGCGCGCCACCTTGCCACCCGGGAATTCCCAGCGCCCCTCGA
>DATGJR010000128.1:0-27350 GCA_035295065.1 Steroidobacteraceae bacterium | reverse complement strand
CCGAGCCCGGCGATGAGGGGCAGAAGCTCCACGCCGAGGTTCTGCAGGGCCATGATGGCGAAGAGCAGCACGGTGAGCGCCGCCACGATGCGGGTGAGGAGCGAGCGAATCGGCGGCTCGAGCTCGCGATGCGCCAGCATCCGTGCCATCCAGCCGCTCACCCAGCGGGCGGCGAGGAAGCCCGCGACCAGGATCAGGATCGCGGTGAAGACCCGCGGGCCGAAGCGGATGGCCATGTCGAGCAAGGTGTCTCGGGCATGGCTGATGGTCGCGACCTGCTCGTTCATGGCTCCCCCGGAATTCGCGCCGGCGAGGAGTGTAACCGTGAACCGAGCTTCAGGGCATGGGCGCACCGCGCGCCGCGACCAGCACCCGGTACCACTCCTCGCGTGTCAGATCGACGCCGTACGCGGCCCGCGCTGCGCGGATATTCGCGGGATTCTGGCTGCCGATGAGGGGGATCGGCCGCGCCGGATGCGCCATCACCCAGGCGTAGGCCACCGCCGCACGCGACACACCGGCGCGCTGCGCGATGCTCTCGAGCGCGGCAATCACCCGCTCGGTGCGCGCACTGTCGGCGAGGCCGCCGGGCATGAGGCGGCCCTGTGCCAGCGGCGACCAGGCGATGACGGCGGCGCCATGCTTCATGGCCGCATCGAGCGTGCCATCGGTGAGGGCTTCGATGGCCAGCGGCGAGAGCTCGTTCTGCACCGAGGCCAGCGCAAAGGGCAGATGATGCGCGAGGGCTTCGAACTGCGCGGCGCTGTAGTTCGATACCCCGGCGGCGCGAATCTTGCCTGCGCGCCTCAGCTCATCCAGCGCGCGCGCGACCTCGGCCGGGTGCGTGAGCAGATCGGGCCGATGGATCTGGAAGAGATCGATGCACTCGACGTTGAGGCGACGGAGCGAGGCGTCGCAGGCGGCGATGAGGTATTGCCTCGATGAGTCATAGGGCGCGGGAGGCGCGATGCCCGCCTTGGTCGCGAGCACCATCCGCTCGCGCAGCTGCGGCGCCTCGCGCAACAGCCCGCCGAGGAGCGATTCGGCAATGCCAAAGCCGCGGCCCCTGTGGTAGCCGTAGATATCGGCGGTGTCGAAGAGAGTACAGCCGGCCTCGAGCGCCGCTTCCACGCGGCTGCGCACGCTCTCGCCTTGCTGATCTGCGAGACGCCACATTCCCCAGCCGAGCGGCGCCACGGCGAGGCCGCTGTCTCCGAGTGCAATGCGCGCGTCCGCAGAGGGCATGAGGCTCACGCGCCCGAGCTTAGCCGATTCGCGCGCGGCGGCGATCGGCACGCCCGTGCTTGCGCCTCAGGGTGCGGCGCTGAGCGTCTCCTGGTAGCGCTCGCGGGCGGAATGCACCAGTTCCTCGAGGAATCGCTTCTCGTAGGCACGCAGCAGGTGCGCCTGGCTGCGCTCGACGTAGGCACCGACGATGCCGCGGTCCCCCGCGACACTCTTCAGCTGGGCGAGAGTCTCCTCGTCCCAGCGCCACGGCAGCTCGAGCTCGCAAAACGCGTGGTTGTAGGCGGCGAGCTCGGCAGTCACCGGATCGCTCAGCGGACCGCTCGCTTTCCTGCCCTGAACTGTCGTTTCCACGGTAATCCACCTTCGGCGGGATGCGCCGCTTCAGCCAATGCCACGGGGGCTACACCTGAGGATCGAGACTACGTCCGTGGCTTCTATAGCAAAAGTCAAAGATTTCTATCTCGAACATATCATTCTCTATATACATTACGTCAGCTCCGGCGCTATGCTGCGCGAACCATGAAGCACGTGACGCTCCGGCAGCTGCGGGTATTCCTGGCCGCCGCGCGCCACATGAACTTCTCGCGCGCCGCCGAGGAGCTGCACCTGACGCAGCCGGCGGTGTCGACCCAGATCAAGGAGCTCGCCACGGAGCTGGGGCTCCCCCTCTTCGAGCGCATCGGCCGCAAGACCTACCTGACACCGGCGGGCGAGGAGATGCTCGAGTGTGCGCGGTCGATCGCGCAGCGCCTGAAGGAGGCGGAGGAGGCGCTCGCGCAGCTCAAAGGTCTGACCGGGGGGCGCCTCAACGTCGCGGTCATCAGCGCGGGCGATTATTTCTTTCCGCGCCTGCTCGCCGCCTTCGGCGCGAAGCATCCCGGCATCAGCTTCAATCTCACCGTGCACAATCGCGAGGGCCTGCTGCGGCACCTGGCGGACAACCTGACGGACCTCGCCGTCATGGTCCGTCCACCCGACGACATGGACACGATCGCGATCCCCTTTGCTCCCCACCCTTACGTCATCGTCGCCTCCCCTGACCACCCGCTCGCCGGGATGCGCCAGATTCCGCGCTCGGCCTTGAACCGTGAGCGTTTCGTGCAGCGCGAGCACGGCTCGGATACCTGGAACTCGATGCGCGAGGTGTTCGGGCGACAATTTTCGCGCCTGAACATCGCCATGCAGATTCAGAGCACCGAGACCATCAAGCAGGCGGTGGTGGCCGGCATGGGGCTGGCGTTTCTGTCGGCGCACACCCTCGCCCTCGACCTGCGCGCCGGCAACCTGGTGGTGCTCGACGTGCAGGGCTTTCCGGCCATGCTCAACTGGTACCTGGTGTACAACCGCGCGAAACGGCTGCCACCGGCGGCAAACGCCTTCAAGGAATTCCTGCTGCAGGAGGGAGCGCCGCTCATCGAGCGGCTGATGCCGATCGAGTTCGCGACCGCAAGCCGCCCGGTAGAGCGTGGCGCGCGCGGCGCGCGCAAGTGAGCGAGTCGCCCGGCGCGGGTGCCCCGCCGGCGATGCCGCCGGCATCGCCCGCCCATTGAATCACTCGAGAAAGTCGCAGTAGCGATCGACGTGCGCGGCCAGATCGAGCGTGTGCTGGCGGGTCAGCCGCTCGGCGAGCTCGGTGTCACGCCGCTCGAGCGCCTCGATGATCTTCAGGTGATCGATGATGGAGCGCGCCGCACGGTTGTTCTGCGAAATGGTGGCGCGACGGATGGCGCGCACGTGCAGGAACAGGTTGTGGGTCGCGTCTTCGATCAGGTGAGACCCACCGAGGCGGATGATCGCCTGATGAAAGGCGATGTTGGCATCGGAATACTCGTCGATGTGCTCCGCGGGCGGTGAGTTCAGGAATTCATCGAACAGGTGGCGCAACTTGCCGATTTCGGCGTCCGGCGCCTGCAAGGTCGCGAGTCGCGCCGCCATGCTCTCGAGCGCCGCCCACACCTGGATCATCTCGATCATCTCGCGTTTGGACTTGCGCACGATGAAGATGCCCCGGCGCGGCACCGTTTTGACGAAGCCCTCCTGCTCGAGGATCGAGAGCGCCTCGCGCACCGGCGTGCGGCTCACGCCCAGGGCGGCCATCAGCTCGCGCTCGTCGAGCCTCAGCGGCTGGCGCTCCCCGTAAATGTCGGTGTTGGCAATCGCTTCCTTGATCTTGGTGTAGGCCTGGTCCTTCAGGCTCACCGTGTGCACGCGAGCGAGCGCCAACCCCCCGGTCCGGCGCCTGTGCACGGCTGCGATCGCGCTCATTGAATGGCTCCTTACTCGCCGAGTTGCATCGACCTGCACCGCGCCACGAGGGCCCATGTAATAAGAGTGGCCGTGGGAGAGCCGTAGCGTACGTGGCGGCGCGCCCCCCTGTTGCGCACGAATCGTAAAGCACTGTAACGAGCGCGTATCAGCACCGTTACTGGCATATATCAAATATCACAAGACGCCCGATTGCCCCAAATCAGGGCAACGTCGGCCGCCTGCTCAAGCTCAAGCCCCCGTGTGGCTTATGGAAGGCCATATTTCCCTGGGTTCTGAGCTCATGGCCGTATGTTGACAACTCTGAGATATATCACATATGGTCGCGCGCGACACGAAAACGATATGACCCATGCACCATTTCAGGGCCTTGGGGGGAGCGCTGATCCGGTCATCACAAACCGGCCGGGAAGTGCGCGCTTCGTTCACAACGCTTAGAGAAACGATCCCGTCGGCCAACACCTTCCATTCCGCCACAGGGGGACTTCGATGATCACCGATTCGAAACCTCAAACAAGTTCGGTTTTCGCCAACCCTTGGATCCAGCTCGTCCTGGGCATCATCTGCATGGCGTCCGTCGCCAACCTGCAGTACGGCTGGACTCTGTTCGTGAATCCGATCGACGCCAAGTTCCACTGGGGACGCGCGGCGATCCAGGTGGCCTTCACCACCTTCGTGCTGATCGAGACCTGGCTCGTGCCGGTCGAGGGCTATCTGGTCGACCGGTTTGGTCCGCGTCCGGTGGTCATCTTCGGTGGCGTGCTGGTCGCCATCGCGTGGGTGATGAATTCCGCGGCCGAGTCGCTCCCGATGCTCTACCTGGCAGCGGCGATCGGCGGCATCGGCACCGGGTGCGTCTACGGCACGTGCGTCGGCAATGCGCTCAAATGGTTCCCTGGCCGCCGCGGGCTCGCCGCCGGCTTCACCGCCGCCGGTTTCGGTGCGGGCGCGGCGCTGACCGTCGTTCCGATCTCGCACATGATCACCTCGGACGGCTACCAGCACGCCTTCATGTTCTTCGGCCTGCTGCAAGGCGCCATCGTGATCATCATGGGGCTGGCGCTGCTGGCTCCGCCGCTGCAGATCATGACCGCCACGGTCAAACCGAGCACCACCGCCTATGGCTATACGCCGCAACAGGTGCTGCGGAGCCCCGTGTTCTACGTGCTGTACCTCATGTTCGTGCTGATCGCCGCGGGCGGCCTCACCATGACGGCCGCCGTGAAGCCCATGGCCGCAGATTTAAAGATCGACAAGATCCCGGTCGACCTTTTCGGCCTGACGATGGCGGCCGGCATTTTCGCGGTGTCGCTGAGCCGCATCTTCGATGGTGTCGGCCGGCCATTCTTCGGCTGGCTGTCGGATCAGATCGGTCGCGAGTACACCATGGCGCTCGCCTTCCTGATCGGCGCGGGCGCCCTGTTCACGCTGAGTCAGATCGGCGGTTCCAATCCCGTGCTGTTCGTGCTCGTGACGGCGCTGTACTTCGGGGTCTACGGCGAGATCTTCAGTCTCTTCCCGGCGACCCAGGGGGACACCTTCGGCTCGAAGTACGCGGCGGCCAATGCCGGGATGCTGTACACCGCGAAAGGCACGGGGGCGCTTCTGGTCCCCATCATGACCGCTCTCACCAAGGACCACGGCTATAGCCTGATGTTCACGCTTTTCGTGTCATTCAACATCGTGGCGGCGTTGCTGGGGCTCTTCGTGCTCAAGCCGATGCGTGCGCGGCATTTCGCCGCGGGGCCCCCGGCGGCAGCGCCGGCGAAGCCAGCGGCCACGACGGCCTGAAGGAACGTGCCCGGTCAGGCTGCACACGCACAGCCTGACCGGGCGGCAGAGCAGATTTGAGAAGGCTGGAGGAGCCATGGCAACCGTAAATCCCATACCAACCCCGACCAAGACCACGACCGCCGAGGACACCCTCCAGAAGAAGAGCCGCGAGGCGGGGGTTGTGTCGGGCGGACATCTGGTGGCGAAGGCGCTGAAGAACGAAGGCGTCGACACCATCTTCACGCTCTGCGGCGGGCACATCATCGATATCTACGATGGCTGCATCGATGAGGGCATCCGCATCATCGATGTGCGGCACGAGCAGGTCGCGGCACACGCCGCCGATGGCTACGCGCGTCAGACCGGGCGATTGGGGTGCGTGGTGACGACCGCAGGCCCCGGCTGCTGCAACGCCGTGACCGGGATCGCCACCGCCTTTCGCTCCGAGAGCCCGGTGCTGCACATCGGCGGCCAGGGCGCCCTTACCCAACACAAGATGGGCTCACTCCAGGACCTGCCGCACGTCGACATGATGTCGCCGATCACCAAGTTCGCCGCGACCGTGCCGAGCACCGAGCGTGTGGCGGACATGGTGTCGATGGCGGTGCGCGAAGCGTTCAACGGCGCCCCGGGGCCTGTGTATCTGGAGATCCCGCGCGACATCCTCGACCGCGAGGTGGATGCGAGCAAGGCGGTGGTACCGAAGCCCGGTCACTACCGCGCCTCGAACTACTCGATCGGGGACCCGCGCGACATCGAGAAGCTCGCCGACATCCTCAATGACTCCGAGCGCCCGGCGATCCTCTACGGACAGCAGGTGTGGACCGCGCGCGGGCACGAGGAAGCGATCGCGCTTTTGCGCGGGCTCGACATCCCGGGCTATTTCAACGGCGGCAGTCGCGGGCTCCTCCCGCCGGGCGACCCGCATCACTTCGACCGCACGCGAAGCAACGCCTTCGCCGACGCCGATGTCATCGTGATCGTCGGCACGCCCTTTGACTTTCGCATGGGCTACGGGCGGCGCATCAGCAACAAGCTCAAGCTCGTGCAGATCGACCAGGACTACCGCACGGTCGGCAAGAACCGCGATATCGACTTAGGGCTCGTGGGACATCCGGGCGCGATCCTGGGCGCGGTGCTGCAGGCGGCCTCGGGCCGCTTGAAGAAGGACAAGCGCCAGGCACGGCAGGCCTGGATGAAGAAGCTCACCGACATGGAGGGGGCGGCGACTGAGAAGCTGATGCCGCTCTTCAAGTCCAACAACCGCCCGATCCATCCCTATCGGGTGGCGTATGAGCTGAACGAGTTCCTCGCCGACAACACGATCTATATCGGCGACGGGGGCGATGTGGTGACGATCTCCGCCCAGGCGGTGCGCCCGCGCCGTCCCGGACAATGGATGGATCCGGGGGCGCTGGGGTCCTTGGGCGTTGGCACCGGCTTTGCCATTGCAGCCGGCCTCGCCCATCCCGACAAGGAAGTGCTCTGCTACTACGGCGATGGCTCCTTTGGCATGACCGCCTTCGACATGGAGACGGCGAACCGCTTCGGCGTCCCGTATCTGGCCGTCATCGGCAACAACTCCGCGATGAACCAGATCCGCTACGGGCAGATCGCCAAGTACGGCGAGGAGCGCGGCAACGTCGGCAACCTCTTAGGCGATGTTCCCTTTGGCAAGTTCGCCGAGATGCTCGGCGGGTATGGGGAGGAAGTGCACGACCCCGCGCAGATCGCCTCCGCCCTGCAGCGGGCGCGCGAGTCGGTGAAACGCCTCAAGCGCTCGGCCGTCGTCAACATCTGGGTCGATCCGCGCGAGTACGCGCCGGGCACCAAGAACCAGACGATGTACAAGTAACAGGCGCGGACTCCAGGAGACTCCTATGGCAAAGGCACTGGACGGTGTTCGCATCCTCGACTTCACGCACGTGCAGTCAGGCCCCACCTGCACGCAGCTCCTCGCCTGGTTCGGCGCGGACGTGATCAAGGTCGAGCGGGCGGGTGCGGGGGACATCACGCGCGAGCAGCTGCGCGATATTCCCGATGTGGACAGCCTCTACTTCACGATGCTGAACCACAACAAGCGCTCGATCACGCTCGACAGCAAGAGCCCGCGCGGCAAGGCGGTGCTCGATAAGCTCGTCAGGCACTGCGATGTGCTGGTCGAGAACTTCGCCCCCGGCGCGCTCGATCGCATGGGACTCACCTGGGAGCGCATCCAGGAGCTCAACCCGCGGATGATCTACGCCTCGGTCAAAGGCTTTGGCCCCGGACCCTACGAGGAATGCAAGGTCTACGAGAACGTCGCCCAGTGCGCAGGCGGGGCCGCCTCGACCACCGGGTTCGATGACGGGCCGCCGCTCGTCACCGGTGCCCAGATCGGCGACAGCGGCACCGGACTCCACCTCGCGCTCGGCATCGTGGCCGCGCTCTTTCAGAGAACCGCGAGCGGGCGCGGGCAGCGGGTGCTGTGCGCGATGCAGGACGGGGTGCTGAACCTGTGCCGGGTGAAGCTGCGCGATCAGCAGCGCCTCGCCCGCACCGGCGTCATGAAGGAGTACCCGCAGTACCCGGACGGGAAGTTTGGCTCCGCGGTCCCGCGCGCCGGCAATGCCTCCGGCGGCGGCCAGCCCGGGTGGATCATCAAGTGCAAGGGCTGGGAGACCGATCCCAACGCCTATCTCTACTTCATCACCCAGGCGCCCGTGTGGGCTGAGATCTGCAAGGTGATCGGCAAGGAAGAGTGGATTACGCACCCCGACTACGCGACCCCGAACGCGCGCCTCCCGCGCCTCAAGCAGGTGTTCGAGACCATCGAGCAGTGGACGATGACGCGGACGAAGTTCGAGGCCATGGAGGAGTTCAACCAGCACGACATCCCCTGCGGCCCGATCCTCTCGATGGAGGAGCTCGCGAAGGAGGCATCCCTTCGCGCCACCGGGACCGTGGTCGAGGTCGATCACCCCAAGCGCGGCAAATATCTCTCGGTCGGTAACCCGATCAAGCTCTCCGACAGCCCGACGGAGGTCAAGCGCTCGCCGCTTCTCGGTGAGCACACCGAGGAGGTGCTGAAGGAACTGGGCCTCGGGGCCGCTGAGATCCAGGCGCTGCGCGCCGAGAAGGTGATTTGACAGTGAAGTACCGCTGGGAGCGGGGCGCCGGGCTCATTGCCGCGATATGAGCCTCGGGACTGGAAGTTCGCGGAAGGTTTCTTGAGGTAGCGTCTCGGTTCCATCAAACCTCGGAAAGGGGAGAAGTGTATGAGTAGCACCAGAGTGCTCAGGTCACTGGTCGCGTTCGTCGCGGCCATCGTGACGGTTTGCAGCTATTCGGCTGCAAGCTTCGCGCAATCTGCGGACCAGTCGCAGGACGCGAAGATACGGGTCCTCCAGGAGCGCATCGACGCGCTCAGCAAGGAGCTCAAAGGCATCCAGGAGGACCAGACCAAGTCCTCGAAGACCGTCGCCACGGTCGACAAGGCGTGGAACACGTTCATCAAGGGCTTCTTCGGCACCCTGGACGTATCCATCGATGAGACGACCAAGGGCATGAACGGCATGGTCGCCTACCACTGGGGCACCAATGATCCGTTGGGAGGCCCGCCTTACATCAACAACGGGGCGAAGTCGCCCCCCGGCCCCTTCGGCCGCGTCAGCTGGATGCCGATGATGGCGAGCAACGGCTCGAACATCGGCTACCGCGGGAGCCACAAGATCGGTAAGTCCGATATCGACTTCATCTACCAGGTCTCCACCGGAATAAGCATGGACGCGGCGCCCGGACTGCAGAACACCTGGACCAAGTCCTCGAATACGGTGCAGGGAGCCATCGGCCTCGGCGACACCTTCATCGGCCTGCGCGCCAAGGGATGGGGGCAGATCCGCTTCGGTGAGATGTTTACGCCTTACAAGACCTCGACCGACCGCCTCAATCCCTTCGCAGGCGGGCTCGGCAACTACAGCGTGGTCATGGGGAATACCGGCGGTGACAACCGGGTCGAGTTCGGCACCCGCATGGATCACGTCGTGACCTATATGTCGCCGAACATGTCCGGGTTCAGCTTCGATCTGTCGTACTCCTTCGGACAGAATCCGGACCCGTACAACAACATCGCGTCGCTCGGGTCTCCGGACTGCGGGGGAGGGAACAACCCCGGCAGCGGCAACCTCTTCCTGAACTGCGATGACGGTGGCTTCAACTACTCCTACGGCGGGGATCTCAAGTTCGAGACCGGCGGGCTCTATCTGGTAGCGGCTTATGAGCTCCACAGCCAGGTCAACCGCAGCTCGGACGGCATCGGCTCGAACAACCCGTTCTACGGGGCGCTGCCCGGGTCGGGCCCCGGTTGCACCGGCGGCGTCGGCCCGCCTTCTCCGCTCCTCGACTGCTCTCCAACCGGTCAGTACATGACCTTTTTTGGGGAATTCCCGACATCGGGCGCCGCAGGTTCGCCGCCCTACAGCGTGCTCTACGACGTGGCGGACGAGTGGGCCGTGAAGTTCGGCGGGCAATACCGCTTCGACTTCGGACTCACGGTGTCCTACATGTGGGAAGGCATGCACCGCAATGTCCCCGCTGTGATGGAGTTCCAGAACGAGCGCACCCGCAACAGCGATTGGCTCGCGATCGAATATGAGTTCCCGGGCGGTGCGGACCGAGTCGCAGCGGGCTGGGCGCATGCTGGCGCCACGCCGGGCGATCCGGGCGGACAGCACAACTTCTACCCCGGCGGCATAGGCGATAACCAAGCCAACATGTACACCGTGCAGTGGTGGCACAAGTTCGACAAGCAGCTGACCTGGTACTTCGATGTGGCCGACACGGCGAACGACGGCAACGCGCACTTCGATATCGGCGCGGGCGGCCATGGCATCAAGACCGACTGCCACGATGCCACGCATTTCTCGTTCGTCGATTACAGCAGCGCGGGCCCGACGACCTGGGGTGGTTGTCATGAGATCGGGCTCTCGACGGGACTGAACTTCAAGTTCTGAAGCCCCGTCCAAGGAAGCCAGGGACCGAGACCAGGCGCGACCGGAACGGCCCACTCCCGATGGCAACATCGGGAGTGGGCCGTTCCGGCGGGCCGATGTGATATACATCGGGTCAACGAATATAAGGAGGGCAAGCAAGGTGTCCCCAGTGATGAAGCGCATCGTTTCAGCCGCAGTAATACTGTTGTGCGGCGTGGCTGCCTGCGCGTCAGGCCCCAAGACCGCCGCGCAGCTGCAGGCCGATAAAGAGACAGCCGAGCGTGTCGAGACAGCCTTGAACGCCGACAGGGCGCTCTACGCCAAGCACATCACGGCGCGGGCCGATAACGGCGTGGTACGTCTGAGCGGTTACGTCTGGGAAGCGGCGGACCTGCAGCTGGCCATGGCCATCGCAGAGGGCGTCCCGGGCGTCAGCCGGGTAATAAGCGACCTGGAGCTGAACCGCAACGGGGACGCGGACTCGCCCGTCACGCGCTAGACCAATCAACCAGCCGCCGCGATCGGGGCCGCCGCGGCAGCCCGGGTGCTCGTGCGGCGTGTGACAAAGGACTGCCGAATGTAACGAAGGCTCCGGACCGCGGCCCTGACGCTTGATTTTTGAACGCACGAGCCCTAACTGAGGTCCCAGGAGGGTCGGCCACCTGGTTTCGCGCGGCCTTCGAGGAGTTCGCCATGAAGATCAGGGGACGAGAGAACGCATTCGCGCTCCTCGCAGTTATCGCGGGAGTCATCGCCGGTTGCTCGATGACACCGCCCAAATCTCCGGAGCAGGAGCGAGCCGATAGCGCTCTCGCCGATCGGGTCTATGCAGCGCTGCAAGCCAATCCTATCTACTACTTCCGGGACGTCGATGTGGACGTGGATGACGGGATCGCACACCTCGGCGGCTACGTCTGGTCGACCGACGCCCTGTATCACGCCCAGATGATCGCTCGCCGCGTACCCGGAGTCACCGCGGTACGTGACGAAATGAAGCTCGAGCGCGAGGCCAACCGGGGCGGCGGCGACAGCGCGGGGTCACAGTAATGAACGTAAGGGGCAAGAGCGTCAGCGCCCTCCTCGTCGGCGCCGCTGTCCTCACGGCATCCTGCGCGACAGCGCCTCCGCGGGCTGGTCCCGCCCCGGCGGCGACGCCCGAGCGGCTCATCGCGGACCGGGCTCTTGCGAACGCGGTGTATTCGAAGCTCAACGCCGACCCCTACTATTACTATCGCCACGTCGAGGTCAGAGTCGACGACGCCGGTGTCGCCTATCTGAGCGGTTACGTATGGAGCTCAGATGCACTTTTTGCCGCGCGCCGGATCGCCGCAACGGTGCCGGGCGTCACAGGAGTCGTGGCGAACCAACTCGAACTCGAGCGCAATGGTATCTCGAACGGCGTGACCCGATAGGACAGCCTGCTCAAGGCGAGGCGGGCACCACCGGCAGCAGGATGCGGGACGGATGCGCCGGGTCGAGGAAGATGGAATTGCCGGCCACGCGCAGGCCACGATTGTCGTTGAGCGGCTCGCCGGTGTTGGGATTCACGTCGAAGCGCGGGAAATTGCTGCTCGAGACGTCGAGGCGGATGCGATGGCCGCGCCTGAAGACAAGCGAGGTCGGATAAAGCTCGATGGTGAGCTCGTAGGGCTTGCCCGGCTGCAGCATTTCCGGCCGCGCGGAGCCATTGCGATAACGCGCGCGCACGATGCTGTCACCGACGTTGAGATCGAGGCCGTGAGGGAAGTCGGCATTCGGCGGATAGACGTCGATCAGCTTCGCGGTGAAGTCCGTATCGGGCCCGTCGGAGGCCGCCCATAGCTTCACGATGAGCCGCCCCGTCACTTCCATATCGTCCTTGAGCGGGGAAGTCTGAAACACCAGCACGTCGTTGCGCGCGGACAGCGGCATGGAGTCGGTGCAGGTCCAAAGATCCACGTGGCAGCGCTGGTCGGTCGCGCCCTGGCTCGCGAGCGGTCCCTGGGACGAGAGGTTCCCGCCGAGCGTCGGCACGGGATGGCTCGGATCGAAGCGATAGCGGAGCGGCGCGTGCGGCGCAGGACTCTCCCGCGACAACACCCCTCCTCCGTGCAGGTAGAAGGGCGTCGCCCGGGCGCGTGACAGCGGCCACTCGCTTTCATCCCGCCAATGGCCGCCGACAAACACCCGCCCCTCGGGGGTCTTGTGCGCATCTCCGCCGCCCATGACGTAGAGGCGCACCGGCGGCTCACGCTCGACGCCGTTGTCGATGCCTTTGAGAAAATGATCGAACCAGCGTTGCTCGAAGGCGTTGAGGTCAATGGCCGCGTCGGGCGTGAACTGCGCGTCGCCCGCGAAACTTGAGCCCGGTCGGCTGTGGATCCAGGGACCGACGATGAGGCGCTGCAGGCTCTTCTTGGCGGCATGGAGCTGCACGAAGTTGAGATTCGCCACCTGCAGTGCCCAGGAGTCGTACCAGCCGGTCACGTGGTAGACCGGAATGTCCTTGTAATCGGCGAGGTGATCGGGGATATCGATCCCCATCGCGGTGTAGGTGGGATCGCCTCCTCCATGGCTCATGGCATCGATGAGCCATCGCTCATAGTCGGGCGCGAACCTCAGGGGCGTGGTCCCGGCGCGCAGCGGCAGCGCACGCACGTACTCGGGCACGCGACTTGCCAGCTCCGCGAGAGCCGGTGCCGCCGCCGGATCGCTCGCCGCACGCGTCGCCGCCACGAGGCTCTCCTCGCCGGTCGCGTTGCCGAGCGAGAACACCCAGTTGAACCAGCGCAGCTCGAAGGCCCCGTTGTGGCGCACGCCGTAGCGACCCGCATCCGACATGGAAAAAAGCGGGATCATGGTCTTGACGAACGGCGCGCCGGCGATGGCGAGCGCTTGCTGCGTGGCGCCCTCGTAGGAAGTGCCCAGTGTCCCGATGCCACCGTCCGACCAGCTCTGGTGGCCGATCCATTGCGCCGTGTCGTAGCCATCGAGGCCGTCGTCGTACATCGGCCGCCAGCGCCCCTCGGACTGGTAGCGTCCGCGGACGTCCTCGACGACGACCACGTAGCCGCGCGAGGCGAAGTATTCGGCAAAGGGCGGCGCACGTACCGACTTGCTGTAGGGGGTGCGCATGAGAAGCGCGGGGAATCGACCCTCCGCGGGCGTGCCTGCCGCCGCCGGTCGATAGACATCCGCCGCGAGGCGCACGCCATCGCGCATCGGGATCATCACATCGCGGCTCACTGAGACCGGGGCAACGATGCCGCTCTCGCCGCCGTGAGCCAGGCACGGCACGAATACCGGCAGCAGCGCCGCGAGGACCTTGACCCGCCCCGCCTTCCCCCTCATGGCTCTCAACCGCCCCAGCGCGGCGGGCGCTTCTCGATGAAGGCCTGCACCCCTTCGAGCGCCGCCTCCTCCATCATGTTGCACGCCATGGTCTCGCCCGCCGCCTCATAGGCCGCTTCGATCCCGAGCTCGCCCTGGCGGTAGAAGAGCTCCTTACCCATGCGCACCGCCACCTTTGGTTTTGCCATGATGCTGGCGGCGAGCTTCGCCGTCTCGGCCTCGAGCTCTTCAGGCTCGACGACACGGTTCACCAGCCCGCGCGAGAGCGCCTCGCGCGCATCGATGAACTCCCCGGTCATCAGCATCTCAAAGGCCTGCTTGCGCGAGAGGTTGCGCGAGAGGGGCACGCCCGGTGTCGAGCAGAAGAGGCCGAGGTTGACCCCGCTCACCGCAAAGCGCGCGAGGCTCGATGCCACCGCGAGGTCGCACTGCGCAACGAGCTGACAGCCGGCGGCGGTCGCAATGCCCTGGACGCGCGCGATCACCGGCACCGGCAGCCCCCGGATGCTGAGCATCACGCGCGTGCACTGGGCGAACAAGGCCCGGTAGTAATCGAGCGAGGGCTTCGAGCGCATCTCGCGCAGGTCGTGCCCGGCACAGAAGGCCTTGCCGGCGGCGGCTAGCACGACGACGCGCACCGAGTCGTCCGCCGCGATCGTGTCCAGCTCGCGCTGCAGCGCCGCGAGCAGGCTCTCCGACAAGGCGTTATAGGCCTGCGGGCGGTTCAGGGTGAGGGTGACCGCACCGCGCTCATCCTGCGTGCGCAGGATCAGCGGCTCGACACTGCTCATGGGTTGCCTCCTTGGGACATTGTGCCGCGGCCCCTGACCAGCAGCCAGTTCACCGCGGCGGTCACAATCACCGCGAGAAGGATCAGCGACTTGCTGAAGTCGACGCGCGTCAGCAGCGCCAGGCACACCAACACCCCGAAGACGGGTATGGCAGGCCCGCCCCACAGGCGAAAGGCCGCCGCACCGGGCTGCTGCCGGCGCAACACCGGCACCGCAGCGCACACCGCGCCATAGTAGAAGAGCCGCGCGACTGCCGAGAGCGTGAGGTTCCAGGTGAAGCTTCCGAGAAGCGCAAAGGCCCACACCAATGCGGCGTACAGGGCGATCGAGACGTAAGGGGTGTTGTAGCGTGGGTGGATCGCCGCGAGCGGTGCCGGGAAATCCCCCCGCTCGGCGAGCGCGAAGGTGGCCCGTGGGCTGCCGAGCAGATTGGCGCTCAGGTACCCGTAGACCGCGATGATCGCGCCGAGGGAGATGAGCGCCGAGCCCCCCTTGCCCATCATCACCCGCGCCACATCGGCGAGCGGCCGTTCGCTGTGCGCGGCATCGGGCAGGGCCTGGACCACGACGAGCTGCAGCGCGGCGTAAAGGAGCGCGACGATGAGGAGCGCTGCAAAGAGCGCGAAGGGCACGTCGTGGCGCGGGTCGCGCGCCTCCCCCATGGGAAAGAGCGCCGTCTCGTAGCCGCCGTAGGCGAAGATCAGGAGCAGCACCGCACGCAGCCAGGCATCGAGACTTCCCCCGGCAGGAGGCTGCGACACCGCCGGATGAGCGGTGATGTAGAGGGCGCCCACGGCGCAGATCACAAAGAGCGGCACGAGCTTGGCGACGACCGACACATTGCTCACCAGAGTGCCGGCCGCCACGCCCCGGTAGTTGGCGACGCCGAGCGTGCCCACGAAGAGCGTCACCACGGCGCAGCGGGACAACGGTGCGCCCGCCCCCGGCCAGAATTCCCCCAGCGAGATGACGAGGAGATTCACCGCCGCGGCGCAGGCGGTGAGGCGGCTGAGGAGCGTCATCCACCCCACCTGCACTCCGGCGAAGCGCCCGAAGGCATGCCGCACGTATAAATAGTGTCCGCCGGTCGCCGTGAACTGGGAGGCGGCTTCGGCGTAGCAGCCGATGATCGCCGCCATCGCGAGCCCGGCGAGGAGGACCGCCAGAGGACTCCACGAGCCGACGAATCCGGCGACCACGGAGGGCAGGCCGAACACCCCGCTGCCGATAATGCAATTCACGGTGAGTGCTACCATGCTCCAGCGGCCGATGGCACGCACCAGTTGCGGTGCCGCGCTCTGCGGTGTTGCAGGTGTCATCGGGCCCTTGTATCACAACACCGGCTCCCGGGACCAAGGCAACACGTGCGCTACTCCTACGCCACCCACCTCGAATGCAGCGCCACGGGCGAGCGCTATGACATCGGCCGGCTGCAGGGATTGTCGGCCGCCGGCAAACCGCTGCTCGCCCGCTACGATCTCGCGGCACTGGCGCGCGAGGTGTCGCGCGATGAGATCGAGCGGCGCGCGCCGGGGCTGTGGCGCTGGCGCGAGCTCCTGCCGGTGAGGAGTGAGAAGCACGTCGTCAGCCTCGGCGAAGTCGAGACGCCCCTCATCGCGCTCGAGCGCAGCGCCCGGCCCGCAGGCTTCGCAGCGCCGCTCGTCAAGGACGAGGGGCGACTTCCCACCGGGTCCTTCAAGGCGCGCGGGCTCGCGCTCGCCGTCTCGATGGCGGCGAGCTTCGACGTGCGCCGCGTCGCCATCCCGACCAACGGCAACGCCGGTGCCGCCATGGCCGCCTACGCCGCGCATGCCGGTATCGAGGCCTACTGCTTCTGTCCTGACGACACCCCTGAGATCAATTTGAGCGAGATCGCGATGCAAGGCGCGACCGTGTGGCGTGTCGACGGGCTCATCAACGACTGCGCCCGGCTGGTCGTTCTCGGCAAGGAGCGCTTCGGCTGGTTCGACATGTCGACGCTGAAAGAGCCCTATCGCATCGAAGGCAAGAAGACCATGGGCCTCGAGCTTGCCGTTCAATTCGACTGGAAGCTGCCGGATGTCGTTTTCTACCCGACGGGGGGCGGCACCGGGCTCATCGGCATGTGGAAGGCCTGGGAGGAGCTCCTCGCGCTCAAGTGGATCTCAGGCCCCCTGCCCCGCCTCGTGGCGGTGCAATCGACCGGCTGTGCGCCGATCGTGCGCGCATTCGATGCGGGCGCCGAGAGCGCCACGCCCTGGGAAAACGCCCACACCATCGCCTCGGGCATCCGCGTGCCCGCGGCCCTCGGTGATTTTCTGATCCTGAGGGCGCTGCGCGCGAGCGGCGGCTTCGCGATCGCCGTGGAGGATGCCGACATCGAGCGGGCGCGCCGCGAGGCTGCCTCGCGGGATGGACTGCTGCTGAGCCCTGAGGGAGCGGCGACTTACGCGGCGTATCTCACCGCCGCGCGCGCGGGTCGCATCGCCGCCACCGAGCGTGTGGTGCTCTTCAACTGCGCGAGCGGCCTCAAGTACCCGATGCCGCCCGTGACCGCTTCCATGGATCTGCGCAAGCCCTTCGAGAGCTGACCTCGAGGTCAGGGCGACCAGCTCCAGTCCCTGGCACTTCCGCGGCAGCCTCCGGAGGGCGTGCCGGTCCAGGCGCGACCGCGCACCGCGCGGCCGCTCGCAGCCCCGGTCGCCACCTCGTGGCGCAGCGCCCGCACGCCGTTGATCCAGACATCGTCGAGGCCGGTCGCGAGCACCTGGGGGCGCTTGTAGGTCGAGTGATCCTGGACCCTCGCGGGATCGAATACCACGACGTCCGCGAAGTAGCCCTGGCGCAGCAGCCCGCGATCGCTGATCGAGAGGGTCGCCGCAGGGAGCGCCGCCAGCTTGCGGATCGCCTCCTGCAGCGTGATGACCCTCTCCTCGCGCACGTAGTGCGCGAGCACGCGCGCGAAGTTGCCGTAGGTGCGCGGATGGCGGCTGGATTTCAGAAACACCCCGACCGGCGCCGGCGCGTCGGCGTCGGAATCGAAGCTCACCCAGGGCAGGGCCACCTCGCGGCGCACGTTGTCCTCCGACATGAGGAAGTACGCGACGCCGACCCGGGAGCCATCCTCGATGACCAGATCGATCGCGGCGTCCTGCGGACTGACACCGCGCGCCCTGGCGACCTGCGCGAGCGTCTTGCCCGTGAGGCCCTTGAGCGCGGGATTCTTGAAGCCGAGCAGCAGCGTCCCTTCAGGACCTGCCGCGAGCAGCAGATTCTCCCAGTCGGAGGAGGGATTGCGCATGTCGGCGATCAGGCGCGCGCGGGTCGCCGGATCTTTCATGCGCTCGATCCACGCCTCGAGCCCGCCGTCCTGCACCCAGGGGGGCATCGCGGCATCGAGCCCGGTGGCACCGGCGGTGTAGACGTACATGTCGGCCGTGATGCGCACGCCCGAGCTGCGCGCCGCGTTCACCGCCGCGATCAGTGCATCGAGCTTGCCCCAGTTGCGTTTGCCCGCTTCTTTCAGGTGATAGATCTCCGCCGGGGCGCCCGAGGCACGCGCGATGTCGACCGTCTCCGCGACCGCTTCCAGCAGCCGATCGCCTTCGCTCCTCATGTGCGCGCTGTAGATGCCTCCGCAGCGGGCGGACTCCTGTGCGAGCGCGATGAGCTCGGGAGTCCGGGCATAGTCGTTGGGGCTGTAGATGAGCGCGGTGGTCACCCCGAGGGCGCCCTGCTCCATCGCCTGATGCACCAGGTCGCGCATCTCGGAGAGTTGCGCAGGGGTCGGCTGCACGTCGCGCTCGCCCAGCACATAGGTACGGACGGTGCCTGCCCCCACGTAGGAGGCGACATTGGGAGCTATGCCGCGCTTCTCGAGCCTGGTGAGATATTCCCCGAGCGTCGTCCAGTCGACGTCGAAGTGGATGTCGCCCTGGCGCTGCACCATGAGGTGCTGCATCTCAGGGGTCAGCGGACCCATGGAGTCCTCGCCCAGCACTTCGAGCGTCACTCCCTGGCGCAGGTCGCTCAGCGCCCGCCCGTCCACCAGCAGCGATTCCTCCGGGTGCGCCAGCATGTTGACGAAGCCGGGCGCGACCGCCTTGCCGCGCGCCGGGAATTCCTCGGCGCCGTGTCCCGATGCGTGCGGTCCGATGTAGGCGATGCGGTCGCCGCGGATCGCGACATCGCCCACGAACGGCGCATCGCCCGAGCCGTCGTAGATCGTGCCGCCACGGATGATGACGTCGTAAATCGGCGACTGCGCGGCGGGCGGCTGTGATGCCGCGCTCGCCGCCAGCGGCAGCGCGAGGACGAGCGCAAGAAAAGCGTCGGGAGACCTCATGAGTGCTGCTCCGTGGGTTGCGGGACGCCGTGACGTGCGCTGCGCTCGGCGCGCACGAGCGCAAACGGTCGCGCATCGATCGAGGTGGGCTGACCCGTCATCAGTTGCGCGAGGAGCGTGGCGGAACCTGCCGCCTGCGTCCAGCCGAGGTGGCCGTGACCGGTATTCACGTAAAGCCCCGCGATCGGGGTCGCACCAATATAGGGCTTGCCGTCCGCAGACATCGGCCGCAGCCCGCACCAGGGGCGCGCCGCTGCCGGATCGACGGCGCGCGCGAGCGTCGGACTCAAGGTCGCGAGCAGCTTCCAGAGCGGGCGCACCCGTCCCGCGTGCAGCTCGAAGTCCCAGCCGCTGAATTCCGCGGTGCCGGCGAGCCGCAGTGTCGGCCCGAGAGGCGTCATCACGGCATGGAGCGAGTCGTCGGCGAGTGCGTGCCGCGGGCCCTGTGCCGGATCGATGGGAATCGAGAGCGAATAGCCCTTCACCGGTCGCACATCCACACGCACCCCGCAGGCCGCCAGGAGCGCGGTCGACCAGGGACCGCTGGCGATGACCACCTGGTTGCCCGAAGGAACCCCTCGCGCGTCTCGACCCCGGCAACCTGACCCCCGGCGAGGCGCACGGCGCTCACCGTTCTGCCGACCTCGATGGCGACTCCACGCGTCTCGAGACGCTTACGGAGCTCGCGGCAGAAGAGCCAGGCATCGCCGCTCTCATCCGCCGGAAAGTGCAGCGCGCCCACAAAGCTCGCGCGCGTCTCATCCAGCAGCGGCTCGAGGCGCGCGGTGTCCGCGGGATCGAGCACGCGGCTCACGAGACCGAGAGGCGCCAGACCGCGCACCTCCTCCACCGCCTGATCGAAGGAATGCTGATCGCGATAGATCTCGAGCGTGCCGGCCGCGCCCATCGCATATTCCAGCGCGAGCGCGGTGCGCCAGCTGCGCAGCCGTTCGAGGCTGAAGGCGCAGAGCCTGAAGTTAGCCTGCATCGCGGCGTGATAGGAGCGCGGCGCGGAGCCTGCGAGGAAGCGCAGCCCCCAGGTGAAGTAATGGGGAATCGCTCCCGGCCGCAGCAGCATCGGCGCATCCTCGCGCCCCAGCCAGCGCAGCAGCTGCCAGTGCACGCCCGGGGAGTTCCAGGGATCGGGCATGGAGGGGGTCAGGATCCCGCCGTTGGCGAAGCTCGTCTCGAGCGCCACGTCCTCGCGCCGCTCGAGCACGCGCACGGCGTAGCCGGACTCGGCGAGCGCCCAGGCGCTCGACAGGCCGGCCAGGCCGCCACCTACGACGATGACCTCTGCGCGACTCATGGCTGATGTCTACTCGATCGCGCTCGCGGAGCGGGCGCGCTCGCGCAGCAGGAATTTCTGGATCTTGCCGGTGGCGGTCTTGGGAATCTCTTCGAAGCGCACCTCGCGCGGCAGCTTGTAGCTGGCCAGGAGCCCGCGGCAGTGCGCGATCAGCTCCTGCGCGGTGACTGCAGTCCCGCTCTTGAGCTCGACATAGGCGAGCGGGGATTCGCCCCATTTCGGATCGGGACGTGCCACGACCGCGCAGGCCATGACGGCGGGGTGGCGGTAAAGGGCATCCTCCACCTCGAGCGAGCTGATGTTCTCACCCCCCGAGATGATCACGTCCTTGCTGCGATCCTTGATTTTCGCGTAGCGGTCTGGCTCGAGCACCGCGAGGTCGCCCGTGTGGAACCAGCCGCCCGCAAAGGCCGCGCGGGTCGCGGCCGGGTTCTTCAGGTAGCCCTTCATGACGATGTTGCCGCGGAACATGATCTCCCCGAGCACCTCACCGTTCGCCGGCACCGGCTCGAGAGTTCCGGGGTCGAGCACCGACATGCCCTCCTCCAGCGAGTAACGCACGCCCTGGCGGCCGTTGAGCCGTGTCTGCTCGGCGAGGCTCTCCTTCTCCCAATGGGCGCGCTTGGCGGCCACCGCCGCCGGACCGTAGGTCTCGGTGAGGCCATATACGTGGGTGATATCGAAGCCGATCTTCGCCATGCCATCGATCATCGCTGCGGGAGGCGCGGCCGCTGCGACCATGCCACGCACGCGCTGGCGGATGCCTTCCCGGGAGGCCGGGTCCGCGTTGATCAGCATGTTGTGCACGACGGGCGCGCCGCAGTAGTGATCGACGCCGTGGCGGCGCATGGCATCGAGAATGGCGCCCGCCTCGACGCGTCGCAGGCATACGTGGGTGCCGGCGAGCAGCGCCACCGTCCACGGGAAGCACCAGCCGTTGCAGTGGAACATCGGCAGCGTCCACAGATACCTCGGGAAGCGCGGCATCGACCAGTCGATGGCGTTACCGACGGCGTTGAGATAGGCACCGCGGTGATGAGTCACTACGCCCTTGGGGTTGCCGGTGGTGCCCGAGGTATAGGAGATCGCAATCGCGTCCCACTCATCGCCCGGTCCATCGAGAGACCCGAGCGGGGCATGGCGCGCAAGGAGCGTCTCGTATTCATCGCCCCCGATCGCAGCGCCGGCGCCCGAATACTCGCTGTCGTGGACCTCGATGAGCTTCGGTGTGCGGCCGTGCTCCTCGCGCAACAGGCGCAGCGCCTCACCCATCACCTTGCCGAACTCGCGATCGGCGATCAGCACCTCGGTCTCGCAGTGCTGCATCTGCCAGGCGAGGAGCGGCGCATCGAGGCGGGTGTTGAGGGTGTTGAGGACGGCATTGAGCGCCGGCACCGCGTAGTGCGCCTCGATCATCTCCGGGGTGTTGGTGAGCATGACGCTCACCGTGCCACCGCGCCGGATGCCGAGCGCCCTCAGGGCCGAGGCGAGCCGCGCACTGCGCTCGCGCGTCTCGGACCAGGTATAGCGGCGGGCACCGTGCAGCACCGCCGGCAGGTCGCCGAACACTTCGGCACTGCGCTCGAGGAAGCTGACCGGCGAGAGCGCCACGTAGTTGGCGGCATTGCGGTCGAGGCCCTCGTCGTAAATGCTCATCGGTCCTTGAACTTGATGGCGGCGTGGGAGCCATCGCAGAAGGGCTTGTTCTTCGAGGCGCCGCAGCGGCACAGCGTCACGCGGTTGCGTACCTCGTAGGCAAAGCCGTCGGCGGAAACCACCGGGATCCCTCCGCGCAGCCAGAGTGGCCCGCTCACGCCCTCGGGTGGATCCTCGATCACCCCGATGGAGACCGGGAGCGGGTGCTCGACCGGCAGGCCGGTACTGCGGTCCCAGGCAACCAGACGTCCCGCGGGGCAGTTGTTCACCTGGCGCACGAAGCTCGAGCGCACCGCTTCCTCATCGGTGTGCTCCACCTGACTCCACACCTGCCCGTTCGGGTCGCAGAAGCGCGCGAACGCACACAGGGCCTGGGCATCCGACAAGGCGAGCGCCGGCCCCTCGGTGATCTGCGCCTGCTCGCGATAGGGCGCGCGGCTTGCGGTCTCGGTGCCATCGAATCCGACCTTCTTGTGCGTGCCGTCGCAGAAGGGTTTGTTTGCCGAGTGGCCGCAGCGGCACAGCGCATAGCCTTTCTGGAGCGGGAAAGGCTCGCTCTCGCGCCACTGCTCGGAGCCCCCCTCCGGGTCAGCGACGATCGTCTGGCGGGCCATGGGGACCGAGCCGCTCACCAGATAGGGCCCGTTCTTGCTGACGACCAGCCGTGGCTTGTCGGGGGAGTGCGGCATCGGTCGGGTATTGTATGGCGGGCGCCGCCCGCGACGCGATAATGCACGCCATTCTCACTCACGGAGCAGTCCCATGGGGCGAAAAACCGGCTCCCCGGCATCCATCCCCAGGATCGGCCCGCACCGCTATCGGCGTGAGCTGCGGCAGCTGCAGATCGAGCTGGTGAAGCTCCACCGCCACGTCATCGACCGCGGCCTGAAGCTCCTCGTGATCCTCGAGGGGCGTGACGCCGCCGGCAAGGACGGCACCATCAAGCACATCGCCGAGCACCTGAGTCCACGCGAGGTGCGGGTGGTGGCGCCCGGCAAGCCGAGTGACCGCGAGGAGACCGAGTGGTACTTCCAGCGCTTCTCGGCGCATCTGCCGGCGGCGCGGGAAATCGTGCTGTTCAACCGCAGCTGGTACAACCGCGCCGGCGTCGAGCACGTCATGAGGTTCTGCACCCAGGCCGAATACCGCGCCTTTCTCGAGTCGGCCCCGGAGTTCGAGCGCATGCTGGTCCGTTCGGGCGTGCACCTGCTCAAGTACTACCTCGACATCAGCCGCCGCGAGCAGGCGCGACGGCTGCGCGAGCGGCGCCGCGATCCGCTCAAGCAGTGGAAGCTCAGCCCGGTGGACGAGGCCGCCCAGCGGCACTGGCGCGACTACAGCCAGGCGCGCGATCGGATGTTCGCGCGCACCCACACCCCGGCAGCGCCCTGGATCGTGGTACGCGCCGACGACAAGCACCAGGCGCGACTCAACATCATCCGTGACATCCTCGCCCGGGTTCCCGCGCCCGACGTCGCGCGCAAGCACGTGCGGCCGGATCCGCGCGTCGTGCGCGAATTCAACGAGGAGCTGCTCGAGTCCGGTTGGGTGGCGCGCTGAAAGCCGCATCCACGGTCGCCCTTTGAGTACAATGGCCCCTCATGTTGGTCGAATGTCTGCATCACGTTCAGCTCGCCATGCCCGCCGGCGGCGAGCCTCGCGCGCGTGAGTTCTACCACGGGTTCCTCGGCATTCCAGAAGTCGCCAAGCCCCCCACGATGGCGGCACGCGGCGGCTGCTGGTTCGAGCGCGGCACGCTGCGCGTGCACCTGGGCGTCGAGGCCGAGTTCCGGCCGGCGCGCAAGGCCCATCCGGCTTTCGTCGTGAAAGACCTGCCCACCCTCGCCAGCCGGCTGCGGGCGGCGAAGCACGAGTGTCGCGAAGACCACGAGCTCAGCGGCTACGATCGCCTGTTCGTCGCCGATCCTTTCGGGAATCGCATCGAGTTGCTCGAGCCGCAGCACCCCCCGGCATGAGCCAACCGCGAACCGCCTCACCCGCGCTGCCGATCCAGGCCCTCATGTTCGCCGGCGCCGCGCTGGTGATGCTCGGCAACTACTACGCCTATGACAGCATCGCACCGGTCGCCGAGCAGCTCTCGCGCGAGCTGCACTTCAGCGACACGCAGATCGGCTCACTGAATGCGATCTATAGCCTGCCGAACATCTTCCTCGTGCTGCTCGGCGGGGTGCTGGTCGACCGGTTCAGCGCCCGCGGCATGGTGCTCGCGACCACGGCGCTGTGCCTCGTCGGCGCCCTGATCACCGCACTCGGGGCACAGTTCCCCGTCATGGCGGCGGGTCGGCTGCTCTTCGGCATCGGCTCGGAGACCCTTGCGGTCGCGACCACCGTGGCGCTCGCGCAGTGGTTCACCGGACGCTACTTCGCCTTCCTCTTCGCGGCCAACCTGAGCCTGGCGCGCCTCGGGTCGTCCCTGGCTGACCTCTCCACCTCGTATGCCAGCGGCCTCTATGCGCGCGGCTGGCAGCCGCCCCTGTGGCTCGCGTTCGGCTTTGCGGTGGTCTCCTTCGCCGGCGCCCTGATTTACTTCTACTGCGATCGGCGCGAAGCGCCGCGCGGCACGCTGGCATTGCCGCCGCCCCCCGAGCGCTTCGACTGGCGGCACCTCCTCACCTTCCGGACCGAGTATTGGGTGCTGGTGGCGGTGTGCGTGACCTTCTACTCGGTGATCTTCCCGTTCCGGAGCACCTTCGCCATCAAGTACCTGCAGGAGGCTCACGGCCTCACTCAGGCGGCGGCCGGCCGGATCAACAGCCTCGTGTTCCTGGCGACCGTGTTCGCCACGCCGGTCTTCGGGCTATTGCTCGATCGCCTCGGTCGCAACACCACGATGCTGGTTGCGGGCTCCTGCCTCCTGCCGCTGAGTTTCCTGGTGCTCGGCATGGTGAGCGGTGGCGCCGCCTGGTCGAGCGCGCTCCTCGGCGTGAGCTTCTCGTTCCTGCCAGCGGTCTTATGGCCGACGGTCGTGCGCTACGCCCCGCCCGAACACCTCGGCACCGCCTATGGGGCGATGACGGCGCTGCAGAACGCAGGCCTCACGCTCGCCAACTTCGCCGCCGGCTACCTCAACGATTCGAACCACGCGAGCGCGGCGAACCCCGAGGGCTACATGCCGATGCTGTGGTTCTTCGGACTGGTGAGTCTCACGGCATTCGCGTGTACGCTCATTCTATGGCTGCTCGATCACGGCGCATCTCCCCTGGCACGCACCGCCCCGAGCGGCGCCCCGAACTGAGCTTCGGTTTCCCATGGGCTGGCTGACGGCGCTCTTCATTGCCGCGGTGCTCGCAGGGCTCGCACTCGAGCTGTGGCTGTCGCATCGCCAGGCGAGGGCTGCCGCGCGCCATCGCGGCGCAGTGCCGAACCCTTTTGCCGCCAGCATCTCGGCCGAGGAGCACGCCCGCGCGGCCGACTACACCGTCGCCAAAGTGCGGCTCGGCCGCATCACTCTGGTCATCGACGCGCTGCTCACTCTCGCGCTCACCGTGGGAGGGGGCCTGGCCGCGATCGATGCGCTGTGGCGGCGCACCGCCCTCTCCGAGCCCTGGCTGGGGCTCGCCGTGATCGCGAGTGCCGCGCTCGTCATGCGGCTCGTGAGTCTGCCGCTCTCGCTCTGGCGCACCTTCGTGCTCGAGGCGCGCTTCGGATTCAACCGCACGACCGTGGCGCTCTACCTCACCGACCTTGCCAAAGGCCTCGCGCTCACCGTGGCGATCGGCGGCCCCCTGCTCCTGGTCACGCTCGAGCTGATGCAAAGGGCGGGACGATGGTGGTGGCTGTGGGCGTGGGTCCTGTGGCTCGCGGTCATGCTGCTCATGGCCTGGGCGTGGCCCGCCTTCATCGCGCCGCTCTTCAATCGCTTCTCGCCGCTCGGCGACCAGGCGCTGAAGGAGCGCATCGAGGCGTTGCTCGAGCGCTGCGGCTTCGCGTCCAAGGGAGTGTTCGTGGTCGACAGCTCGCGACGCTCCACGCACGGCAACGCTTACTTCACCGGCATCGGCCGGCACAAGCGCATCGTGTTCTTCGATACGCTGCTCAAGAGCTTAGGCCACGGCGAAGTCGAGGCGGTGCTGGCGCACGAGCTCGGGCACTTTCGCCTCAAGCATGTGCGCGCGCGGCTCCTCGTGTCGGTGGCAACGGCCTTCGCGGGGCTCGCGCTTCTCGGCTGGCTCGCGCAGCAGCCGGGCTTCTACCACGCGCTCGGAGTTCCCATTCCCTCCGTGCACGCGGCGCTCCTGCTCTTCATGCTCGCGGTGCCGGCATTCACCTTCTTCATCACTCCGCTCAGCTCGCTCTGGTCCCGACACCACGAGTTCGCCGCGGACACCTTCGCGAGCCAGCATGCAAGCGCCACGGAGCTCGAGACGGCACTCGTCAAGCTTCACCGCGATAACGCGAGCACGCTCACGCCCGACCGGCTGTATGTCGCCTTCTACTACTCGCACCCGCCTCCGCTCGTGCGGATCACGCGGCTGCGCGAGCAGGCGCAAACCTGAGGGACCGACATGGTGCGCAGTGTTCTGGGCTTTATCGCGGGCGCCCTGGTATGGATGGTGGGGTTCCTGCTGCTCGCCACCGCGCTCGCACAGCTGTGGCCGGACTATGGCGTTCACGCACGCCAGTGGGTGAGAGCAGGCCTCTTCACGTTCACGGCTCCCATGGCCGTCTGCAACCTCGTGCTCTGGGTGCTCGCCGAGATCGGCGCCGGGTGGGCGACGGCGAAAATCGCCAGGCGGCGGCAAGTCGTATGGGTGCTTGCGGGGCTGATCGGGATCTATCTCGCGGCCGTGCACCTGGGGCTCGACTGGTCGCGGTTCCCCTGGTGGTACAACCTCGGCGTCGTCATCCCCGCGGTGCCGGCGGTGTTACTGGGAGGGCGGCTCGCGAAGACCTGGGCTTGATGGCCTAGACGCCCGCGACCCGGCTCGATTCGGCGGTTGGTGGATCAAATCGCCGTTGGAGTGATCGAGAGTCCAAGAGCGGGGAAGTCAATTGGCTGCTTGACCCTCCGCCAGACAGGCACGCCTCCAAACCCGCCAGTCAGAATCCCGGGAAGCAACACTCGATTGGGCGTCCCTGGCTGGCAGGCCAGACGAAATCGGAACTAGCCCGTTACCTTCTCCCGGGACTAAGCATTTCCCGTTGTTTGCTATTTGCTTCGCTAGATGTTACAAACAGTAACACGTTACCGGACGTCACAGTATGAAGCCCCCACGAGCACCGCTAGGCGACCTAGAGCATGAGCTCCTTACGATTCTGTGGAAGCATGGAGAAATGACAGCGACCGCTGTGCGGAAGCACGTCGCGCGGAAGCTGAAGGACCCTACGATCCGCACTGTACTGCGTCGCTTGGAAGAGAAGGGCTACGTCACGCACTCGGTAGTGAGCGGCACGTTCATATATAGCGCCAGGGAGTCGGCCGAAGCTACTGCCGCTACCGCCGTGCAGAGCATCGTCGAGCGTTTCTGTGGAGGATCGCTCGAGAGGGTGTTGCTGGCGCTTGTGGATACCGGATTTGCTGATGCGAATGAGCTTGCTGGGCTCGCGGGCAGGCTGAAGCGTAAGGTGCGGCGAGTTTAGGGGCGTGCGCGCCGTTGCCTCCTCCGCGCTCAAGCCAGCCCCCGCATCCGTAATCGGGAGGATGGATCGGCCGGTGCGGCGCC
>DATGJR010000127.1:0-21585 GCA_035295065.1 Steroidobacteraceae bacterium | reverse complement strand
CTCGCGTACCAGCGGCCAGTAGTTCGGTGGAGGAACGATGACACCTCCGGCACCCTGGACCGGCTCGGCGATGAACGCGGCAACCGTATCCGGGCCCTGAAACACGATCTCGCGCTCGAGCAGCTCGGCACAGATTCGGCCCAGCTGTTCGGGATCCTGGGTGTAGGGGTTGCGATACAGCCAGGGCGTGTCGACGTGGAAGCACCCCGGGAGCAGCGGCTCGTACGCGCGGCGAAACGGTGTATTCCCGTTGACGCTCGCGCCGCCGAAATGCACGCCGTGATAGCCCTGGCGGAGCGAGATGAACTTGGTGCGGTCACGCTGACCGACGACTTTCCAGTACTGGCGCGCGAGCTTCAGAGCGCTGTCGACGGCATCCGAGCCGCCGCTGCTGAAGTGCACGGCGCCGACACCGTCGACTTCCATGAGCTTGACCAGGCGTTGCGACAGCTCGATGGCGCGTGGATGGCTGGCGCCGCGAAAGGTGTTGTAGAAGGGCAGCTCGTCGAGTTGCGCGACGATGGCATCGCGGATTTCCTTGCGCCCGAAGCCGAGGTTCGCGCACCACAACCCCCCGACGGCGTCGACCAGCCGATGCCCGTCGACATCCCAGATCCAGCTGCCATCGCCGCGCGCGATGATATCGGGCGGGGTCTCGCGCGCCGTCGCGGGATTCGTCATCGGGTGGAGGAGGTGTCGGGCGTTTTCCGCCTTTAATTCTTTGATCGAGAGCTTATGCATGGCGCTGAGTTTATGCCGCCGCGGCCCGTAAAACATCCGGCCACCGCCCTATGTTAAGCGAGGCGCAATCTGCGATACGCAATGCGCTAGGGTGCGGTGAGCGGCCGCGCTTGCTTCCGGGGCGAATAGCGCAAGCCCACCGCGCAGGCCATGACCGCGAGCGCGGCCAGGAGCAGTGCGAAAGCCAGGTACGCCACCGATGCGCTCACGAGCTGCGAAAGCACCCCTACGCCGATGACCGTTGAACGGGGGAAGGAAGCCGCCTACAGGGTGCGCTTCAGCGGCGCTGCACCCAGAAACGATACATGCCGGTGAACGTATCCGGATGCTCGGCCTCGAAAGCGGACCAGTTACGCAGATCGGTGCACGTGGGGTCTTCGCCGAAACGTGCTCGGTATTGATTCAGCACCTGCGGCTCCAGCTCGAAGCCGATGAGGCGCAGGCCCGCATCATTCACAAAAGTCCCGATCTCCTGCAGCGTCAGCTGCCGCTCCTGGACGTTGAACGCCAGGTCGCGACAATCGCTCATCGAATAGAACGCCCGGCTCCTGCTCAACGCGCGCACCTCGGCGGGCGCCTGTTCCGACAGCGCCTCCTGGCGGAAGCGACGGATGCCCTCCGGGGTGGCCGCGTGGCCGCCTGCCGCAATGAATTCGCGCGCCTGCCTCACGACGCGGCGCGCCGCAGCGCTGTAGAGCCCGAGACACATGAATCCGCCGGGCCGCAATAGCGACAGCAGCGTGCGCCATCCCAGGAAGGGGTCGGCCAGGTGATGCAGTACGCCGATCGCCCCGATGACGTCGAACGTGCGTCCGAGAGATCCGAGCTCGAGAAGGTCGGCCTGCGCGTATTCGATGTTCCCGAGGCGCAGCTCCTGCGTCTTTCTTCTGGCGTAGCTCAGGCTCCCCAGACTCAGGTCGATGGCCAGCAGGCGCGCTCCGCGAAACTGCCGGGCGACGAAGATCGCATCACTGCCGGTGCCACAGCCGGCGACCAGGACCTCCGGGGCGCGATCGTCGGGCAAAGGCGTGAACTGCGCTGCGGGCAGGAGGCGAGGCAATCCCTCGTTGAAACGCGGCGGGTCTTCACGCAGGTGCATGGCGGTCCAGCGGGGGTAGGGGCTCTCCTCGTATTGTTCACGCACCGCCCTCGAGACCTGATCGGTGATCGGAGTCAGGCAGCGGATGTCGGCGCGCAGCGCCTGCTCCTCGAGCGGTTCGCGGATCTGCTGCCGCAGAACCTCCTCCACCGGGGCCGGATACGTCCGGCCCAGCAAGCGATCGGCTCCCTTTAAGAGGTGAAGCGGAGAGTAGGCGGCCACCGCGAGCAGCATCAGCGCAGGTACGGCTTCCCCGGCATCCAGCCGCTCGAGCAGCTTCGCGCGACAGGCGGCCGCCGCGAGCGCCTCGTCCCCGGGACAATCGAACACGTACTCATTGAGATAGCACTGCCGCGCGAGCGCCGCGTAAAAGCTCAGCGCCGCGAGGTCCGCAGGATCGGGCGTGCGACTCGCCGCGACCTCGAGCAATGCAAGGCGTGTGCAGGTGAGGAAGCGTTCGACCTCGATCGAGTCGAGGGGCACCGCGGCGAGCAATGCAGTGAGGAGCGAGTCGGCGGCCAGCGCCGCGAGGCCGTCAGGCCCGAAGAGATCGGCCCGCGAGGGGCGCGCGGGCCACGATGCATTCGCCCGGGCGATGCAGGCCGCCATCGGCTCATCCAGCCTGATGAGCTCGAGCGCCGGGCGACAAAGCTCATGGGGCATCGCCCAGGCTTCGGTGATTGCCCGGAAAAGCTCGGCGCGCACCAGCGGATCGCGGGCGGTGAAGCGCGCGCGCGCCGCGCAGGCTGCAAATGCTCCCTTCGTGGTCGGATTCGATGCGCGCTGACGCGCGAGCGCCAGCAGATGCGCCGCTTCCGTGTAGCCGCCGCGGTGTTGCAGCAGCATGGCGAGGTTGTACAGGCCCTCGGCGGATTGCGGATCGAGGGCGCAGGCGCGGCGCAGGCTCGCCTCCGCGCCCTCGAGATTTCCGAGCCCGTTGAGTACGACACCGAGCATGCGGTGCGCCGGGGCATGGTCGGGCTGAAACTCGACCGCCCGCGACAGGCTGGCCGCGGCTTCGTAGGGCCGCCCCTGCATCACTTCGAGCACCCCCAGGTTGAAATGGCCCTCGGCGTGGCGCGGATCGATGGTGACCGCGTGCTGGTAGCTCTGCCTCGCTTCGCCGACGTGCCCGAGACCGAGCAGCGCATTGGCCATCCCGATGAAGGCATCGGCGAACTGCGGTGTGAGGTCGATGGTCGCGCGGTAATTGCGCACCGACTGCGTGAGCTCACCGGCGCGGTAGTTGAGATTGCCCAGATTGAAGTGGGCCGCCGCAGAGCGGGGGTCGGAGGCGATCGCGTTCTGGTAGGCGCTGCGAGCCTCGGCGATCCTGGCGCTCGCCTGCAGGAGGTTGCCGCGACTCAGATGCGCGGCCGCCGATTGCGGGTCGGCGCGCACGGCAGCATCGTAGCGAGCCATGGCTTCTGCGAGCCGGCCCGCTTTCCTGAGCGCATCGCCTTCTTCGATCATCGAGGCGACGGAGCTTTGCCTGTCTGTCATTGGCCGGCCTGATAACATGTGCCGCAGGGGGAGGCAACCGGTGAATACGAGTGAGCTTGACGCTCGCGGTGGCGTTCGCTACGACGGCGGGGCGATGGCATTCCACTGGATCATGGTGGTACTGGTAGTCGTCGTGGGCGTGCTGGGGCTACTGCACGACTCCTGGCCCAAGGCGACGCAGGCCTGGTGGATCAACCTGCACGCGCTCATCGGGCTGCTCGTTTGGGCGCTGCTGATGGCGCGCTTCGGGTGGCGTCGCAGGCACCCGCCGCCCGAGCTGCCGGCGTCGGCAGGCACGCTCGCACGAGGGCTATCCACGCCGGTGCATCTGGCGCTTTATCTGCTGCTGTTCGCGACCCCGATCCTCGGCATCGTGACTTTCATCTGGCACGGGCGGGCGTTCGACTTCGGCCTCTTCAAGGTGGATTTCGGCGTCGCGAAGAACTCCGCGATCTTCCACCCGACCGAGGATATTCACGGCTATCTGGCCTATACGCTGTTCGCGCTCATCGGCCTGCACCTCTGCGCCGCGCTGTGGCACCAGTTCGTGCGGCGCGACGGGTTGCTGTCGCGCATGTGGCCGGCCGGAAGAGGCGAGGCCTCGTCAGGCCGTCCTCGGCCCTGACCTGATCACCATGTACATCATCAGCAGCATGGCCGCGAGCACGCCGGCGGCTGCGACGCCCACATAAGGACCGATGGTCGCCGCCGGCACCACGCCGCCGTAGAGCAACAGCAGTCCCACCGATACCCCGAAGGTGGCGGCTTGATGGAGGATGAACTGCACCCACGCCACGGTTTTGCCCGGCTGAGCCAGCCACAGCTTGTGGATGATTCCGTAGAAGAAGGAGACGGCGAAGCCAATCAGCAGAATGTGCGCGTGCGCGACAAATTCCGCATGATTCTCGGTCGCCGCCATGTACATGCCGACGCACATGCCGGCCACGGCGTAACCCAGCGCCCAGATCAGATATTTGCGGTCGAAGCTCATGGGTACCCCTCGTTGCTCTTGTTCGAGTTGTGCGACGAGGCAGGTTATCAGGATTGTGGCGCCGCGGGAGAGGGCGGCGTCGGCCAGGGAGCATCGGGTTTGCCGCCGAAGATGGCTGCCGGTGCGGCGTGCTCGAGTGTCCAGTCCTTTTGCCCGATCTCGCTCTCGAGCTGGCCAGGCGCCCAACCGGCGTGGCCGACGAAGATCCGCAGTCCCTCCATGGGCTTCTCGCGGCGCAGGAGCTCGAGCAGCAGCTCGCGGTCCGCACTCAGGTAGACGCCCTGACAGGTCCGGATCGCATGCCGCGGCGGCGCGTTGGCGCGAACGAGGTACCAGACCGAGCCCATGTCGATGGGCCCACCGAAGTAGACCTTGTCGTGCAGCCGCGCGAGACTCTTGAGATCCGGAAAGAGCTGCGCCACGGAGACCGGTGTTGGCCGGTTGATGATCACTCCGACGGGCGCGGGGCCGAGGTTATTCATGACCAACACGACGGAGTCGGCGAAGTTGGGGTCGGGTAGCCGGGCGCGCGCCACCAGCAGGATCGCAGTCAGGGGCCTCTCCGGGGCGGCCGCGAGCGCCGCAGGAGGCAAGCTCGACTGCAGGAGGAGCGCGGCCAGGGCTGCCGCGCCGGCAGGGCGGAAGGCGGTTCTCACGGCTGCGATTCTAATCCCCGCGCGACCCTGCCGCGCTCGCGCCGCGGGTCGATGCCGGATATGCTCGGTCGATGATCGTGCGCGTGCGCTGGATCGCAATGCTCCTCGTGGCCGCCGCGGGCGTGGCGCAGGCGCAGGAGTACACCAAGCCTAAGGTGCGGGCGATCACCGCCTTCGTGCGCCTCGAGCGGCAGAGCGATACGCAGCAAATCGGGGCCGCGCTCAAGGTGCTGCGCGATGCAAAAGCGCAATTGGAGAGGCGCGGCTACGAGGTGCAGACCCTGCGCATCGTCACGCAGCCGCTGGCGCAGCTGGTAGAGGGTTTGGGTGACAGCGAGGCGCTCGCGTACCTGACGAAGCTGGATGAGACGGCGGACAAGGAGGGCTTCATCGCAAATGTCGGCCCCGCGATGCTGCGCGATGGCGACGACCCACGCACGATGCGGCTGCTCGAGCGCGCGCTCGTTTCCCTGCAGCACACCAACGCCAGCTCGATCATCGCCGCCGACGATGGCATCCACTGGAAGGTGATCCGTGAGACCGCCGCCCTGGTGCACTATCTTTCGCAGATGAGTCCCCATGGACAGGGCAATTTCAACTTCTCGGCAGCGGCGATGCTCAAGCCCTACGGCCCGTTCTACCCGGGCGCCTGGCACCTCGGTGACGGGCGGCGGCTATCGATCGGCTTTCAGGGCGCGAGCGTGGTGCAGGAAGTTTTCGCGCGCACGCGCGGAGATTTCGCCGGGTCGGTCGCCGAGCTGACCAGGCAGCTCACGGTGCACGCGAAGGTCGCCGAGTCGGTTGGAGCCGCGGTGGCTGCCGCGAATAGCTGGACCTTCATGGGCGTGGATCCGACGCCCGCTCCCTTGGGAGATGTCTCCATCGCGGATGCCATCGAGACCTATACCGGCGCGCGCTTCGGATCGAGCGGCACGCTGACGGCGGCGCTCATCATCACTACTGCCGTCAGGAGCGTCCCGGTCCGGCAGATCGGCTACTCGGGCCTCATGGTGCCGGTCCTGGAGGACAAGCGCCTGGCGCAGCGCTGGGCGGAAGGTGCGATCAATACCGACTCTCTGTTGGCTTACTCCGCCGTCTGCGGCACTGGCCTCGATACGGTTCCCTATCCCGGGGACATCAGCGAGGCGCAGCTCGCGCGCATCCTGGGAGATGTGGCGGCTCTCGCCTGGAAGTGGCACAAGCCATTGTCAGCGCGGCTGCTGCCGGTCAAGGGAGCCCGCCCCGGTGACCGGACGAATTTCAGCAGCCAGTATCTCTTCAACACCGCCGTGCGCGAGCTGCCCTGAGCTTTTTGCCGTCGGGCGCCGCAAGAGCCGTTCGCCTGGAGGCGCGCGTGAGATGTTCCGGCTGGCCTTGGTTAGAAGAATGTCTAACTCGCTGCAACAGCGCGCCTGCAATCAAGCACTTACCCGAGTGGCTTCGATGCGCATCTAACGATGCCGCGGCGGACCTTCATGCGCGCGCACCCCGCCCCCAGCACCTCGCCGACGCCCGCGCGGGTGCAAGGGATTGCTATGCTCGCACCCGCGCAGCCCGGTGCGGCTGCCTGAAGGCCGTACATCATGGCGAAGATTCCCGCAGGCGTTGGTCCGAAGTACCCGCACGTGGTGGTACTCGTGGGCGCCACCGGCGACCTGGCACGGCGCAAGCTCCTCCCCGGACTGTTTCACCTCTCGAGCTCCGGATTCATCCCCGACTACCGGATCATCGGGGTCTCACTCGACGATCTCACCGAGGATGGCTTTCGCGAATTTGCGCGCTCCGCGCTCACGGAATTCTCCTCCCGCAGGATCTCGGAGGAGGCCTGGCAGGGCTTCGCCGCAAAGCTCGGCTACGTGCCGCTGCCTGCGGGCGCGGCGGCGCTGCGCGCCGCGGTCGACAAGGCCGAGAAGGATCTGGGCGCAGCCGAAATCCGCCGCCTGCACTACCTGAGCGTGCCGCCGAACGCGGCGCTTTCGGCGGTCCGCATGCTCGGGGAGGCGCGGCTGGTCGAGCGCGCGCGTGTGGTGATGGAGAAGCCCTTCGGCGTCGATCTGAAGAGCGCCGTGCAGCTGAACCGCAGTCTCCACGAGGTCTTCAGGGAGGAGCAGATCTTTCGCATCGATCATTTTCTCGGCAAGGAGCCCGCGCAGAACATCCTCGCCTTTCGTTTCGCCAATGGCCTGTTCGAGCCCATCTGGAATCGCAACTTCATCGACCACGTGCAGATCGACGTGCCGGAGACGCTGGATCTCGGCAAGCGGGTCGCGTTCTACGAGACCATCGGCGCGTACCGCGACATGGTGGTGACGCATCTGTTCCAGATTCTCGGCTTCATGGCGATGGAGCCTCCGACTGCGCTCGAGCCGGCTGCCATCAGCGAGGAGAAGAACAAGGTCTTCCGCAGCATGCTGCCCATCAGGCCGACCGACGTCGTGCGCGGCCAGTTCAGTGGCTACCGCACCGAGGCGGGAGTCGATCCCGAGTCGGATACCGAGACTTTCATAGCACTGAAGTGCTCGATCGATAACTGGCGGTGGGCCGGCGTGCCGTTCTACCTGCGCACCGGCAAGCGCCTCGCCGAGGGTCAGCGCATCATCTCCATCGCTTTCCGCGAACCCCCGCGCAGCATGTTCCCGGGAGACTCCGGTGTCGGCGCACAGGGGCCGGATCACCTCACCTTCGATCTCGCCGATGCATCGAAGATGTCTCTCTCGTTCTATGGCAAACGTCCGGGCCCCGGCATGCGGCTCGACAAGCTCAGCCTGCAGTTCGCGATGCACGACACCAAACTGGTCGGCGACGTGCTGGAGGCCTACGAGCGGCTGATCCTCGATGCCATGCGTGGCGATCACACGCTCTTCACCAGCGCGGTTGGCATCGAGCGGCTGTGGGAAGTGTCGATGCCGCTGCTCGAGGCGCCCCCACCCGTGCGCCCGTATGCGCCGGGGTCCTGGGGACCCAACGCCATCCACCAGCTGATCGCGCCTTACACCTGGCGTCTGCCCTTCGAGCGCGCCTGGCGTGATCCGAATGTGGTAGGGGCCTGAAGGCGAGGGCGGCTCAGTCGTCCTCCAGGTCCGGCACCTGCGCCTCGACCTGCCCGGCGATGGCGGCGGGGTCGGCGCGCGAAAGCTTCTCGGAATGATGCTCTTCCGAGGATGGGATGCAGCTCCTGCCCGAGAGGATCAGCACCGCGACCCAGAGATACACGATGATCCTGATCCAGCGTGGGAAACGCCGGAAGAATGTCCATCCGGACTGCAGCGTCCAGCCGAGCACCTGAAACAGAAAACGGATCTTCTGCCCCGGCTCCTGCCGCGGAAATTCCGGCAGTCCCGGTGCGGCCGGGGGCGGCTCGCCCCCTTTCGGGCCTCGGCCCCCGGTCCTCGGCGGGGCGGGTCGGGTCGGCGTGGGGGACTTCGGCGCCGGCGCCTGGCCCGAGACCACGCGCCGGGCCAGCCCTTCGAGGGCGGCGTTCGACCGGCCACCGGGCACGCGGGTCCACTGCACCGCGAGGAACTTCTCTGGAACGCGTGCGCCGGCTTCGCTCGTGTCGTCGATGATCACCGGCAGCAGGAACAGGTGATCGTCCGCCATGTCGAGGGTGCGCTCGACGGCGAGGCGCCATTCTCTGCGAAAATACCCTTCGGGGCGGGCCGCGGTCTGCGCCGAGATGACCGGCATGAAGAAATCGCAGGCGCGGATCTGACGGCGGATCTTCTGGTCCCAGGCGTCCCCGCCATCGAGCGCGCTTTCGTCGTACCACACCTCGACCCCGAGGCCCTGGAGGGCTTCGCGGATGCTGCGCGCGGCCGGCCGGTCCTCGGTGGCATAACTGAGGAATACCGTGGGCGGCGGGCGCGCAGTGTTCTCAGGGGCGGCGTCGGTCATGATGGCGCAAGCACAAGTCTGGCCGGCAAGGTTAGGATATTTGGGTCCCGAAAGTCATCGTGATGCAAGCAACCACAGCAAGCGGCGCTTCTGACCCGCAGCCGGCACCGGTCGTGACGGTGGCGGGCCTGCGCAAGACCTACGCCAACGGTCTGACCGCGCTCAGGGACATCGACCTCACCATCCACCGCGGGGAGATCTTCGCGCTGCTCGGCCCCAACGGCGCCGGCAAGACCACGCTCATCAACATCATCTGCGGCATCGTGACTCCGAGCGCCGGCACCGTGCTGGCCGATGGTCACGACATCGTGCGCGACTTTCGCGCGGCGCGCAGCCGCATCGGGTTGGTGCCGCAGGAGCTGCACACCGACGCCTTCGAGAGCGTGATCGCCACGGTCAGCTTCAGCCGCGGGCTCTTCGGCCGCGCGCCCGATCCCGCCTTCTGCGAGCGCGTGCTGCGCGATCTGTCGCTGTGGGACCGCAGGGACGCCAAGATCATGACGCTCTCGGGCGGCATGAAGCGGCGCGTCATGATCGCCAAGGCCCTGTCGCACGAGCCGCAGATCCTGTTTCTCGATGAGCCGACCGCCGGGGTCGACGTCGAGCTGCGCCGCGAGATGTGGCAGGTGGTGCGGCGGCTGCGCGACAGCGGCGTCACCATCATTCTCACCACGCACTACATCGAGGAAGCCGAGCAGATGGCCGACCGCATCGGCGTGATCCACAAGGGAGAGCTGATCGTAGTCGAGGAGAAGGCCGTGCTCATGCGCAAGCTCGGCAAGAAGCAGCTGACCCTCAACCTGCCGCGGCCGCTCGCGCAGATCCCGGCAGCGCTCGCGGACTATGCGCTCGAGCTCAAAGACCAGGGACATACCCTGGTGTTCACCTTCGATGCCCACAGCCGCGAGACCGGGATCCCCACGCTCCTCAAGCGCTTGAGCGAGCTCAGCATCGAGGTGAGCGACCTGCACTCGAGCGAGAGCTCGCTCGAGGACATCTTCGTCGACCTGGTGAGCGAGCGGCCATGAACGTGTATGCGATCCGCGCGATCTATCGATTCGAGATGGCGCGCACTTTCCGCACGCTCATGCAGAGCATCGCCGCTCCCGTGCTGTCGACGGCGCTGTACTTCGTGGTCTTTGGCGCCGCGATCGGCGCGCGCATGGGCAAGGTGGATGGCGTCGGCTACGGCTCCTTCATCGTGCCGGGACTCATCATGCTGTCGATCCTCACCGAGAGCGTCGGCAACGCCTCCTTCGGCATCTATCTGCCGAAGTGGTCCGGCACCATCTTCGAGCTGCTCTCGGCGCCTGTCTCGTATGTGGAGGTGCTCATCGGTTATGTGGGTGCGGCGGCCACCAAGTCGGTGATGCTCGGGATTCTCATATTGGCGACGGCGCGGGTGTTCGTGCCTTACGAGATCCTGCACCCGGTGTGGATGGCGGCCTTTCTCATCCTCACCGCGCTGAGCTTCAGTCTCTTTGGCTTCATCCTCGGGGTGTGGGCGGGGAGCTTCGAGCAGCTGCAGGTCGTGCCGCTCATGATCCTGACGCCGCTCACCTTTCTCGGGGGCGCCTTCTACTCCATCAGCATGCTGCCGCCGGTGTGGCAGAAGATCACGCTGTTCAATCCCGTGGTCTACCTGATCAGCGGCTTCCGCTGGAGCTTCTTCGGCGCCTCCGACGTGAACGTGGTGGCGAGCGCCGCCGCGATCCTGGCCTTTCTTGCGCTGTGCGTGGCCGTGGTGAGCTGGATCTTCCGGACCGGCTACAAGCTCAAGAGCTAGCGGCCGATATCCTCGAAGCGCACGTTCTGCAGCCGATAGGACTTCCAGTCCCGGTAATCGAAGTGCCACCACTCGAATTCATACACCGTGAAGCCCTCGGCTTCCATGTGCCGGCGCAGCAGGTCACGCGCCGCGCGCTGCGCGGCGGTGCCGCCGGTGTAGGCGGGATAGGCGCGCTCGGTGGTCTCGTCGTAGAGACTCGGCATCGCGACCTCGCGCCCGCTCTTGAGCTCGTAGAGCGTCAGATCGACGGCGCAGCCTCGGTTGTGGCGCGACCCCTGCGCCGGGTCGGCGACGAAGCGGTGCAGGTCCGGCGGCACCGCGTCCCAGAAGAGCCTCGTCACATACCAGGGCCGGTAGGCATCGTGCACCAGGAGCCCGTAGCCGGCGGCGGCGAGCGAGCGCTGAACGCGCACCAGGGCCTCGGCCGCCGGGCGCTGCAGGAAGGCACGCGCCTGAGTGTAAATCGGCGTGCCGAGCAGATTGCGCGCTGAGGCATAGCGGATGTCGAGCCGGATGGTCGGATCGAGAGAAGTCAGCTCGACGAGATCGGGTGCGCGGAACTCCCCGCTCTCCGCGGGCGGCGTGGCGGCGAGCGCCGCGGGCAGGAGGTCGGCGACCGGCCGCACCGGCGTGACGTGATAGACGCCGTCCGCCGTCGCGGCGGGCTGTCCATGGTGTGCAGCCGCGCCGCCGGCGAGCGCGAGCGCACACAGCCAGGGAGCGGCGCGCCTCATTCGTGCTCGGCGTACGCCCTGATCAGGTCGTTGAGGAAGTCCCGTCCGAGGTAGAGCGCGCGCACGCTGCGGCGCTCATTGAGCCCGTGCACACCGTTGCCGTCGGGATCGCCCCAGATTCCCGGCACTCCATAGACCGGAATGCCGATCGCTTCGAGATAGATGCCATCGGTTGCGCCCGTCGACATGGTGGGCACGAGCGGCACACCGGGGAAGTAGCGCGCCACCAGTTTTTCGGCCGGCTTCATGATCTTCGGATCGAGGGGGGGCGGCTGGGCAATTGGCCCTCTCGGGTGATCGGCGGTCACCGTGATGCGCGGATCGGCGATCGCGGCCACGAGCGCCGCGCGCGTTCCGTCCACGGTCTCGCCGGGGAAGATGCGGCAGTTGACGTTGGCCGTGGCACGCTGCGGCAGCGCATTTTCCGCATGCCCACCCGAGAGCAGCGTCGCCACACAGGTGGTGCGCAGCATGCTGTGGTAGCTGCGATCGCGGGAAACGATCGCCTCGGCTTGCCGGTCGTCGGGGTTCTTCGCGAGGCTCATCATCGCATGCCCGAGCTCATCGTCGCGCGCCGCCCCGGCCCTGGCAAAAAACGCGCGTGTGGTATCGGTGAATTTCAACGGGAACTCGTGGTCGCGCACCTTCACCAGCGCCTCGGCGAGCTCGTAGATCGCGTTGTCGCGCACCGGTGTCGAGCTGTGGCCGCCCGGGTTGGTGGCCTCGAGCCGGTAGTTCTGGGACGCCTTCTCGCCGACCTGCATCGACTCGACGAGGAGCTTGCCGTGACCGTCGGTGCGGCCGCCGCCTCCCTCATTCAGCGCGAAGGCCGCGGAGACCAGCTCCGGCCTGGTTTGCGCCAGCCAGTTGGCGCCGTTGAAAGCGCCGGTCGTCTCCTCGCCGCAGGTGAGCGCCATCTTGATGGTGCGCTTAGGCCGGTAGCCCTGCTGCCTGAAGCGCATCAGGGCGTCGACCCAGGTCGCATCCATGCCCTTCATGTCGGCGGTGCCGCGCCCGTAGAAGTAGCCGTTCTCCTCGATCAGCGTGAAAGGGTCGCGCGTCCAGTCGGCACGCTTCGCCTCGACCACGTCGAGATGCCCGAGCAGCAGCATGGGTTTTGCGGTCTTCGAGCTTCCCTCGAGCACTGCGACCACGCCCCCTTCCCTGGGATGGTCGGGTACCGAGAAAAGCGTGATGTCGCGGTCGCGGAAGCCTGCCGAGCGCAGATGCCCCGCGATGCGCTCGGCGAGCAGTGTGCAGCTGCCGTCCGAGAGCTCGGTGTTGGTCTCGACCATCTCCTTGAAGAGAGCACGGAACGCCACCTGGTCCGCTCGCAGCGGCCCCATCGGGGGCTCCTGCGCGGCTGCCGCCGTCTGCAGCAGCCACAGCAGCGTCAGTGTCGCGGGGACTCGCATCGACATGGTGTGAACCTCTCAGCCTGCCGGGCCGCGCGCTACTGTACCGGATCGGGGGACGGTATTTTCATCTCCGCGGTGAGCGGACGGATCAGCTCTCTCACGGGCGCCCCTTCCAGGTTGGCCATGATTGCCAGCGCGAAACGCGACTCGGGGACGATGAAGAGCACCGTGCTCGTGCCGGGCTGTCCGCCGGTATGGATCAGGAATCTTCCGCCCTGGCGCACCTCGAAGCCGAGGCCGTAGCTTTCCTTGCCGCTCACCGCGGTCGCACTCCACATCTGTGCGCGCGTGGCGGGCTTCACCAGCTTGTCATCGAGCAGCGCCTGTGCGAAACGCACCAGGTCCTCGGCGCTCGAGACGTAGCCGCCACCGGGAATCTTGTAGCTCGAGTCCATGAGACTCGCATTGCGTATCTGACCGTCGATCTTCTGATAGCCGCGCGCGCGGTGCGCGACGATGGCGAAGGCATCGTCGACGAAGGTATGGGTCATTCCGGCGGGCCGCAGCACGTGCGCGGCGACGTAGTCCTCAAAGCGCTCACCCGCCGCGCCCTCGATCGCGCAGCCCGCCACGGTGTAGCCATAAGTGCTGTACTGGTAGCCGGTCCCCGGGCGGAAGAGCAGGGGGTCGGCCGCGAAGATCGCGAGTCCATCGGCCATGAAGCGGTAGTGGCGCGTGTTCTCCATCTCGCCGGGGTTGTAGTGACGGATCCCCGAGGTATGGGAGAGGAGCTCGCGCGTCGTGATCGGCCATTGCTTGGGCGGAAAGGGCGCGCAGTAGCTCTGCACCGGCGCATCCAGATCGAGCTTGCCCGACTCGACCAGGGTCATCGCGGCCACGGCCGTGATCGGCTTGGCGATGGAGGCGGTGCGGATGAGAGTCTCGCGTGTCGCCGGAATGGCGTTCTCGAGATCGGCGATACCGAAGGCCCCGGAGTACACGATCCGATCGCCGCTCGACACCGCGACGGTAATCGCGGGTATCTGCTGTTTCGCTGCCGCGTCCCTGACGATCGCATCGAGTCGCGCATCGAGCGAGGCGGTCGGCGCGACCTGCGCGGCGGCGAGCCTGCCTGCCGTGAGCAGAAACAGCGCGGCCCATGCCGCGCCCGGCACACAGTTGCCTCTGGTTGGGCACCCTGAAGTCATGGCTTGCCTCGCGATCTCCGAGCCCGCCCGGTGGGCCTTCGATATTATCGCGGAATGATCGCACTCAACCCCGCCGACATTCTGCGGCTACTGAGGCCGGCTGACACCGTGGCGCTGGTCGAGGCCGCGGCGCTTGCCGCGGGCGACCCCGAGTGCGTCGTGCCCGCGCGGCAGCATATCCGCTGGCCGGGCGGCACCTTGCTGACCATGCCGGCGATCGCACCGGATGTCATGTCGGTCAAGCTGGTTTCGGTGGTGCCGGGCAACACGGCACGAGAGCTCCCCGTGACCAACGGACTGCTGGTGCTGAGCGATGCCCGGACCGGGCTGCCGCTCGCGCTCCTCAACGCCGCGGCGCTCACCGCGGTGAGGACCGGGGCGGTGGGCGCGCTCGGGGTGAAGTACCTGAGCCCGGCGGACACCTCATCGCTCGGGGTGGTCGGCACGGGCGTTCAGGGAAGCTGGGTCGCGATTTCGGCGTGCGCCGTGCGGCCGGTTCGCACGGTGTTCGCCGTGCGTCGCAACGCTGCGAGTTTCGCGGCCTTTGAGAAAGCGCTCGCCGAGCACGCGGCGGGAGTGCACGTGGTCGCCTGTGCGAATGCCGCCGAGCTCCTCTCGCGCACCGGACTGATCGTGACGGCAACCACCTCGGCCGTGCCGGTGCTGCCTGACGAAGCTCCCTTGCTCGAGGGCCGGCACTTCATCGCGATCGGCTCCTACGAGCGGCACATGCGCGAGCTTCCCGACAGCGTGTTTCGCCTGTCCGGGCATCTGGTGCTCGACTCGGAGTTTGCGCGTCATGAGGTCGGTGAGGCGGTCGAGCCGGTGGAGCAGGGCATCCTCACCGAGGCGAGCGTGCTCACCATCGGCGACCTCGTGGCCGTACGGCGCACCCTCGACATCACTCGCACGACCGTCTACAAGTCGGCCGGCATGGCACTGTTCGATCTCTACGTCGCACGCGCGCTCCATGAAGCAGCGCGGCAGCGCGGCGTGGGACAGGAGGTCAGCTTATGACTCGTGCACTGGTCACCGGGGCTTCCGGCGGAATCGGCGCAGCGATCGCCCGATCGCTCGCTGCCCGCGGTGTGACGCTGCTCATGCACTATCAGTCCGGCCGCGACGCCGCGGAGGCGACCCGGCGCTCGCTCCAGGGCGAGGGCCACGGCCTCATCCAGGCCGACCTCGGCGATCCCGCATCCGTTGAGCGGCTCTGGCAGGCCGCGGCGGCACAACAGCCGATCGATGCGCTGGTGAACAACGCCGGCATCTTCCCCGAGCACCCGCCGCTCGCGACGGATTACGCGGCGTGGACGGCGGCCTGGCAGCGCACGCTCGCGACCAATCTCACCGGCGCGGCGCATCTCGCCTATTTTGCCGCGCGTGCCATGGCGCAGCGCGCGGCTGGCAGGATCGTCAGCATCTCATCGCGCGCCGCATTTCGTGGCGAGCCGACCGCTCCCGCCTATGCCGCGAGCAAGGCCGGTCTCAATGCCTTCACTCAGTCGATGGCCAAGGCATTCGCCGGCAAGGGTGTGTATCTCTACGTGGTGGCGCCGGGCTGGGTGTCGACGGCGCGAGTCGCGGGCAAGGTGAAAGAGCCGGCGGTGATCGCCGATCAGCCGCTCGGGCGCGTGGCCACGCCCGAGGAGGTGGCGCAAGCCGTCACCTTCTGTGTTCTCGATGCGCCGCCGGCCATGACGGGCGCGATCCTCGACGTAAACGGCGCGTCTTATTTACGTAGCTGAAATTACTCCGAGTGACTCGTGCGGCGGATGAAGTCCGCCACGTTGTCGTGCAGCTGCTTCAGCGAGCTCTCCTTGGCGTAGACCATGTGCCCGGAGTCGTAGAAGCGGAACTCGATGTTGCCGACGAGGCTCTGCGGGATCGGCAGATGCTGCATCTCGTAGACGCCCTGGAAGAATGGCGTCGCGAGATCGAAGTACCCGGCGTTCAGCTGAACCTTGAGGTTGGGGTCGCGCTTCATCGCATCGGCGAGATCGGGCATGACGTTGGCCGCCTGCCGCGCCGACAGCGGCGCGCCGGTCTGTCCCGGCAGCTGATGCGCGAAGTTCCAGGTGCGGAAGGTCTGGATGCTGGGATGGAACTCCTGGTTCATCCCGTAGTGCAGCTCCTTGCGGGCGTAGTCGTTGAAGGCTGCTACGTAGGCCGAGCCGATCGAGGCGGACTGCGGGTCGTAGTCGGCGCGCTGGCTGAGCGGATCGATGTCGGGGCCGGAGAAGCGGGTGTCGAGTCGCCCGGTGGTGATGTCGCCATCGGCCTGCAGGTTCTGGCGGAATTCGCCGCCGTCGATGCGCAGGTCCGCCTTGAGGATGTACTCGACCGGCAGGCCCGTGTACTCGTGGAGCTTGTTGGCGATGGCGGTGCGCTCGCTGGCGCCGAGAGAGGAGCCGGCGGCGAGTGCCCGCGCGTAGTCGCCCATCGCGAACTGCTCGACCTCGGCGATGAACGCCTCGAGATTCGCGTGCTGGCCCGGGAGCTTTTTGTGATACCACGCCGTCGCCGCATAGGTCGGGAGCGCGGTCTGGTAGGGCAGGTCGATGCCGGGATTGCCGGTCGGGCGATCGGGGCTCAGATCGAAGTTGAGGATCTGGGAGAGCAGGATGACCCCGTTCAAGTCCACGGAGCGCTCTGACTCGAGGTAACGCGCCACCACGGCGGAGCGCGGCGTGCCGTAGCTCTCGCCGAAAAGATACTTGGGCGAGTTCCAGCGGCCGTACCTGGTGAAGAACTCGGTGATGAACTGAGTGAACGCGTAGGCGTCGGCATCGACGCCGAAGAACTCCTTTTCCTTGTCCTTGCCGGCGATACGGCTGAAGCCAGTGCCGGGCGCATCGATGAATACCAGGTCACTGGCATCGAGGAGGCTCTCGGCATTGTTGACCAGCGCATAGGGCGCCGCCGGAGTGTGCGTATCGGTGGAGGTCACGACACGGCGTGGCCCGAAAGCGCCCATGTGAAGCCACAGGGTCGCCGAGCCCGGACCGCCGTTGTAAAGGAATGTAACGGGACGTCCCGTCCCGCCATCCTTCTTGAAGTAGGCCACGTAGAACATGGAGGCAACCGCCGTGGGGTTGTGCTCCGCGCCTTCCTCGCCTCCCTTGGACTTCGGGTCGGTCGGCACATCGTCCCAGCCGCGCGGATGAACGATGATCGTGCCGGCGACTGCCTGGTAGGCGATCGCCCGGCCGCCGATGGTGACGCTGCCGTTGCTGGTCACCGACTCGCTCTTGAAAGGCTCGAATTTGTGGCCTTCCTGTTTGTCGGTCTTCTCCGGCTCTTCGGGCGGCGCGGCCAGTGCGACACCGACGGCGAAGGCCGCGAGCAGCGTGAGGCAGCTCTTCAGATGGCAGCGGCTCATGGGAGGTCCTTGCTTGTTCGAGTTGTGAAGGTCGCGCAGTTTAGCGGAGGCGCCTCAAAGGCGCATCAGCGGTCGTGGTTTGCGGCCGGCTCCGGGGCGGCGGCGCTGACGATCACCGCGTAGACCGCTGCCAGAGTCATGACCGTCGTCTGCTCGCAGCTGACGGACACCGTGACCTCGATGCGGCCGCGGCCACTGCGCGCGAGCATCCTCGCGACCTTCTCCTGCTGCGTGCGCGAAGGCTCGAGCGCGGTGGCACGAAAGCGCCCGCGCGCGGGCGCCAGGAACTGCGCCTTCGCGGCCTGCATCATCACTTCGGCTTCGAGCGACTGCGAGGCGCACCAGCGCATCACATGCGCCCAGCCCGCGAGCGCCGCCACCGAGAAGAGACTCCCGGCAAAGCCGGTTCCCTTGTCGTTGACGTTGGGCTCGAGAGGCGCCGCGATGATCACCGGCTCGGCGGCTTCGACCTCGAGCCCCAGCGCTCGTGCCGGCGCGATGCGCGCACTGAGATAGGCCTGCAGCCCCGCGCTATCGAGCAGTAGTCTGGGCATTGCCGGGCTTCAGGTAGCGGTCGAACCAGCCGACCAGCCGTGTCATGACATCCGCCTGGTCCTCGCGCTTGAAGAACAGGTGCCCCTCGTCGGGATAGACGACGAACTCGGTCGGCACCCCGAGCCGCCTGAGCGCGTTCCAGTATTCGTACGACTGCGTGATCGGCACCTCGGCATCGCGATCTCCGCCGACCAGCAGTGTGGGCGTGTGCACGCTCTTGATGAAGGTGAGGGGCGAGCTGCGCTCGTAGACCTTCGGGTCGTCGTACACCGAGGCGCCGAAGAAGGGGATCATCCAGGTGTCGATGTTGTTGGTTCCGTAGTAGCTCAGCCAGTCGGAGAGCCCGGCGCCCGACACGGCTGCACGGAAGCGCTGGGTCTGCGTCACCGCCCACATCGTCATGTAGCCGCCGTAGCTCCAGCCGGCGATTCCGATACGCGCGGGATCAATGGCGGCGCTCTTCAGCACCGTGTCGACGCCGGCGAGAATGTCGCGCAGATCGCCGTAGCCGAAGTCCCTGACGTTGGCGCGCGTGAACGCCTCGCCCTGGCCGTAGCTGCCGCGCGGGTTGGGCTCGAAGACGTAGTAGCCCTCGCTCGCGAGCACCGCGTCGAAGGACTCCGGGCTCGACGGGAACACCGGATAGTGGGCATGCGAGGGGCCGCCGTGCACCAGCACCACCATGGGATAGGTCTTTCCCGCTTCGACCGCAGCGGGCTCGATCAGCATTCCCTGCACGTCGAAGCGGTCGCTCTTCCATTGGAGGTTGGTGGCGCGGCCGGTGATCGGCTTCACGGCGGCGTTGCTGTGGGTGATCGTCCGCCACTTTCCCGGAGCACCGGTCGCGACTTCCGGAGGCGAGGTGTAGGACTGGCGAATGACCGCCGAGAACGCGCCGTTCCTGGATAGCGAGATGCCCGCGTCGCCGGGCGTGAATCCCGATATGTTGTTGGCCCAGATCATCTCCGGTGCGCGCCACAGCTCGCGCTGCGCGGGGGTGTCGACGTCGATCGCAGCCAGCACCTCCTCGCCCGCCGAGAACTCGGTCGCCATGAGGCGCGTCGCCGAGCCGTTCCAGGTGATGGTGTGGACCGAGGCGGCGAGACCCGGGGTGACATCGAGCGGCGAGCCGCCGGCGGCGCTCATCAGATAGACATCCCCGCCGGTGATCGTCTCATCGCTCATGATGCCGCCGATCCAGGCGATGCGCCGGCCATCGCCCGACCAGCGCGGCGAGGCGATCTGCTCCTTCGGCTTCGCGAGGGTGGTCACCGCGCCGCTTTCGGCATCCAGCAGGTCGAGCTCGGCGATCCACCAGTTGTCATCGCCCGAGCCATGCGCGCTGCTCACCACGAAGCGGCGGCTGTCGGGTGACCAGTCGAACTCATAGATGTTGAGGTCCGCCGGTCCCAGCAGCCGCAGCGCTCCTCCCTGTGCGGGAATCACCGCGAGACGCTGCTCGTACACCGTCTCCGACAGTACGCCGGCATCGCGCGCGAGCGGATTCAGGGGACCCGGGGTCTTCGGCGCTCCCTCGGAGTAGAGAAATGCAATGCGCGTGCGGTCCGGTGACCAGCGCGGCGTATCGAGGGGGCCATGCGCCTGGGTGATGACCTTCACCTCGGCACCGGAGGCGGCCGCGACGGCGATCTGCGGCTGCTCGGCGGCATCGGTCGTCACGAAGGCGATCTCGGTTCCATCGGGCGACCAGGCTGCGCCATGCTCATCGCACGTCGAGCCCGCACAGGCGGTGAGACGCGCGGCATGCGAGCCATCGCGCGCATCGACGATCCAGAGCGCCGACACGTCGACGTCAGCGCCGCCGCGCTTGCCGCGCTCGAGGGCGCCATAGACCAGATGCCGGCCGTCGGGAGAGAGTGCGACCTCATTGATCGCGTGCACCGAATTGAGCGCGCTGAGCGCCTTTGCGATGGCGGGGGACTGCCCGGCAGCGGGGAGCGATGCGCCGAGCGTGACCAGGGCGAGGCACACAGACGCTCTCATTTCGCCTCCGATCGGATGGTCACGTCGTGGAACCAAAGCTGCTTCCAGCGTTGCGACTTGTCGGTTGCGGACAAGCTTCGCGGCGACACGGGCTGATGCGCGCCGAAGAGTGCCGAGCCCTCCAGAACGTTGACGTTGACGGCGCCATAAAGGTGGCCGTCCTCGCTGTACAGGGGGCTCACCAGTACGCCGCATTTTCTGCACAGCAGCAGCTGCGCCTGACCGCTTCCCTGGGTGTAGCGGCTGCAGTCGCTTTCGCTTCTGATGAGTATGAGGAGTGAGCCCTGGGGGTCGGAGAGGTAGGCCGCCCGATGCTTGCGGCAGAACTCGCAGTCACACGCGCGCGGGTTGTAGCTGCCGGCACCGCGCGACAGCGTAAGCGTAATGCGGATGTTGCCACAATGGCACCCGCCGCTCAGCGTCTGCATGGGGGAACACTACGTGTGCCATTCCGGCGGCGCAAGGCCGGCAGGGCGGGCGTGCCTTTGGCACAATGTCCTCATGACAGCCACGCCGGCGGATCCGATCTCGAGGATCCTGGACGCCGCGACCTTCGCCGCCGAACGCCACCGCGACCAGCGCCGCAAGGGCAAGGACGCCTCACCCTATATCAATCACCCGCTGGCTCTCGCGAACCTGCTGGCGGCGCGCGGCGAGCGGGATCCGGTGCTGCTGATGGCAGCCCTGCTGCACGACACCGTCGAGGACACCGCCACCAGTTTCGAGGACATCGAGCGCTGCTTCGGCACGGAGGTGGCGGACATCGTGCGCGAAGTGACCGACGACAAGTCGCTGCCGAAAGCCGAGCGCAAACGACTGCAGATCGAGCATGCCGCGCGCCTGAGCCGCCGCGCGAAGCTGGTGAAGCTCGCCGACAAGATCTGCAACCTGCACGACATCGCCGTCTCTCCGCCCACCGACTGGTCGACTCAGCGCAAACGTGAGTACTTCGACTGGGCGAAAGCCGTGGTCGACCCGATGCGCGGCGTGAGCGCGGAGCTCGAGGCCCTCTTCGACCGCGAGTACGCGCGCAAGCCCACGGACGTATGATGAATCACCGTCAGGATTCGAGGATCGCCGCCATGTCGATTTCACGCATCGCACCGGTGCTGGTGCTCGCCTGCATCGTCATCTCCACCGGGGCCGAAGGCGCCGGCGCGGTGCCGCCGACCATGCGCGCAGCGGCCCTGGATCGAAAGGGCGGTCCAGAGGTCCTGACTCTGCACGTGCTGCCGGTGCCCAAGCCCGCCGCGGACGAGGTGCTCATTGCACTCGATAGCGCCGGTGTTGGCCCCTGGGACATCGACGTGCGCGAGCGTCTCGATTACTGGAAGGGCCAGAGCTTTCCCGTCGTGCTGGGCGTCGACGGCGCCGGCACGGTGGCGGCAGTGGGGGCCCAGGTGCAGGGCTTCAAAGTGGGCGATGCGGTCTACTCCTACGCGTGGAACAACCCCAGCGGCGGGTTCTACGCCGAGTACGTTGCCGTGCCCGCGAAAGGCGTCGGGCACGTCCCGCCGGGCATGACTCTGCGGGAGGCAGGAGCGATGCCGGTGAGCGCGCTCACGGCGCTGCAGGGGATCGATGACGCACTGCACATCAAGCCGGGCGAGACTCTCATCATTCACGGCGCCTCGGGAGCGGTCGGGAGTCTCGCCGTGCAGTTTGCGAGAC
>DATGJR010000126.1:0-4404 GCA_035295065.1 Steroidobacteraceae bacterium | reverse complement strand
CTTCCTCACCGGTGAGCTTGTTGCGTGCACCACCGATGGTGAAGCCCTGATCGTACAGCAGGCTGCGTATCTGCCTGATGACGATCACGTCCTGGCGCTGGTAGTAGCGGCGGTTGCCGCGGCGCTTCACCGGCTTCAACTGCGGGAATTCCTGCTCCCAATAGCGCAGCACGTGCGGCTTCACCCCGCACAGCTCGCTCACTTCACCGATGGTGAAGTACCGCTTGCCCGGAATGACCGGCAGCTGGGCGTTATTCTTTGGCTCCAACATAGGCTTCGACCCGCGCTTTTAGTTTTTGTCCCGGGCGGAACGTGACGACACGTCGCGCGCTGATCGGAATCTCCTCCCCTGTCTTCGGATTGCGCCCGGGGCGCTGGTTCTTGTCGCGCAGATCGAAGTTCCCGAAGCCTGAAAGCTTCACCTGCTCGCCGCCCGAGAGCGCAGCACGAACCTCCTCGAAGAAGAGATCCACGAGCTCACGCGCTTCGCGCTTGTTGAGCCCGAGCTGGTTGAACAACGCCTCCGCCATCTCCGCTTTAGTCAGGGCCATCTCTTTATTCTCTGATTCTTGCGTTCAAACTCTCGCGCAAGTCCCGCACCACGGAGGTCATGAGACGCTCCACGTCCTCATCCGTAAGGGTGCGAGAAATAGCTTGAAAAATCAAGCCTAAAGCAATGCTTTTTCGACCGGGTTCGAGACCCGGTCCACGGTACACGTCAAAGACCCGGAGACCACGCAGCAAGCTTGATGACGCCAAGGTTACACGCTCGGCCAAGGCACTTAAAGTCACCGACTCATCGACCACGACCGCAAGGTCGCGTCGCACCTGCGGAAAGCGCGAGATCTCCTGGTACTCCGCCCTTTTGACGGCGAGCGCCGCCATATCGAGCTCGAAGAGCACCGGCACATATGTAAAGTCGAGCTCCTTCACCAGCGCGGGATGTAACTCGCCCACCCATCCCACTGGAATTCCGCGGCGCAGCACGCGCGCGGAACGCCCCGGGTGCAGCGCAGCGCACGTGGCGGCTTCGAAGGTGAAGGTTTCCGCGGCGCCCGTCTCCAGAACGAGCGCCGTGACATCGGCCTTGACGTCGTAGAAGTCTGCCGCGCCACGGGCATCCTTCGACACGCCCCATTGCTCCGGGAGCCGCGCACCACAGGCAACTCCCGCGAGCGCCTCGATCTCGTGGGTCGCGTTCCCCGTCACCTCAAAGCGCGTGCCGTACTCGAAAAGGCGGATGCGATCCTGCTGGCGACGCTGATTCTCGAGCGCCGCACGCAGCAAGCCCGGCCACAGCGATACGCGCATCACCGAAAGATCGCTCGCAATGGGGTTCGAAAGGGCGAGCGCGGCTTTGCCCGGAAAGAGCTTCTGCTGCAGCTTCGGGTCGACGAAGGCGTAAGTGATGGCCTCGGTGTAGCCGCGCGCCGCGAGCGACTCGAGCACCGTGCGCTCCGCGGGCAGCTCTTCGGGGAGCCGTCGAAAGCACTGCGGCACCGTGGCGTCGGTCTCGGGAATTTCCTCCCATGCCGTGAGGCGAGCCACCTCCTCGATCAGATCTGCCTCGATCGCAATGTCGAAGCGATGCGCCGGGGGAGTCACACGCCAACCGCCCTTACCGGGCGCGACGGCCATACCAAGCCCGGTCAAAGCCCGCCTGACACGGCCGGCCGGCACGCTGGTGCCCAAGAGACGCTGCAGCTGCGCGGCGCGCAGCGCCACGCGAGGCCGCTTCGGGAGATGGCGCGCGCTTTGCGTGACCTCGACCCTTGCCGCCGTTCCACCGGCGATCGGCTCAAGCAGTGCCAGCGCGCGCTCGATGGCGCGCGCTTGCTGGGTGGGATCGACGCCGCGCTCGAAGCGCTGGGTGGCATCGGTGAGAAGCCCCAGACTGCGCGCCCGGCCAAGGAGTGCCTCGGGCGCAAAATAGGCACTCTCGAGAAAAATATCCGTCGTGCTCTCGGTCACCGCCGAACGTTGACCGCCCATGATGCCGGCCAGGCCGATCGGACCTTCCGCATCCGTAATGAGAAGCATGTCGGGCGCGAGCGTGACGCTCTTGCCGTCAAGGAGGGTCAAGGTCTCCCCCGCTCGCGCGAGCCGGACTCTGATGCGCTCCTTGAGCTTGCTCAGGTCGTAGGCATGCATCGGCTGCCCGAGCTCGAGCATCACATAGTTGGTGACATCGACCACCGGACTGATGGAGCGCAGCCCTGCCCGCCGCAGCCGCTCGGCGAGCCATAGCGGTGTCGCGGCTCGATTGTCGACGCCCCGCACGACGCAGCCGGCGAAGCGCGGGCACCCGGCCGGCCGGTCGAGACTGACCGGGAAGCGATCGCTGCGTCTGCCTCGGGCCGCCGCAATCCTCGGTCCCGTGAGGCGGGTGCCGGCGAGTGCCGCGACCTCTCGCGCGATGCCTAAGATCGACATGGCATCGCCGCGATTGGGCGTGATGTTGACCTCCAGCACCGCCTCATCGAGCGAGAGGTACTCGCGCAGCGGCTTGCCTACCGGCGCATCGGCGGGGAGCTCGAGGATTCCCTCGGATACTTCCGCGAGTCCAAGCTCCCCGGTCGAAGCCAGCATGCCTTGGGACTCGATGCCGCGCAGCTTCGCCGCCCCGATCTTGAGGCCGCCCGGAAGCTCGGCTCCGACGGTCGCGAGTGCGCTCTTGAGTCCCGCGCGCGCATTCGCAGCGCCGCACACGATCTGCAACGCCTCACCCCTGCCGATCGATACGCGGCAGACACTGAGCTTGGCCGCCTGCGGGTGGCGCTCAGCGGAGAGTATTTCCGCCACGACGACCTGGGTGAAGGGCGGGGCCGCGCTCTGGAGTGATTCCAGCTCGAAGCCCACCATGGTGAGCCGCGAGCCGAGCTCGCCCGGCTCCCAGGGGAGCTTTACCCACTCGCCGAGCCAGGAGTATGGAAGCTTCATGAGCCGAACGCGCGAAACTGCGTCAGGAAGCGCAGATCGTTCTCGAAGAAGAGCCGCAGGTCGTTCACGCCGTAGCGCAGCATCGCGAGCCGGTCGATGCCGGCGCCGAAGGCATAACCGGTGTAGCGCTCGGGGTCGACGCCACTCGCCTTGAGCACGTTTGGATGGACCATGCCGCAGCCGGAGATCTCGAGCCAGCCGGTGTGCTTGCAGGTGCGGCATCCCTTGCCCGCACAAAAGAGGCACTCCATGTCGACCTCGGCCGAGGGTTCCGTGAAGGGGAAGTACGAAGGGCGAAGGCGCATCGCGAAGTCTCGCTCGAAGAAGGCCTGCAGGAACCCGTGCAGGACCGCCTTCATGTTGGCGAAGCTCACGTTCTCCCCCACCACCAGTCCCTCGAGCTGGTGAAACATCGGCGAGTGCGTCATGTCCGAGTCGCAGCGGTAGACGCGTCCCGGAGCAATGATCGCGAGCGGCGCACCGCGGTCGAGCAGCGCCCGGATCTGCACCGGGGAGGTGTGCGTGCGCAGCAGCCGCCCGTCCGGGAAGTAGAAGGTGTCATGGAGCGCGCGCGCCGGATGATTCTCCGGGATATTGAGCGCGGCGAAATTGTGGAAGTCGTCCTCGATCTCCGGCCCCGAGGCAACGTCGAAGCCGGCGCGACGGAACAAGGTCTCGATGCGCAGCCGCGCGCGCGTCACCGGGTGCAGCCCTCCCGGCTCCTCTCCCCGGCCGGGAAGGGTCACATCGATGCGACCCTCGTGGAGCTTGCGCTCGACGTCCGCGCGCTCGAGCTCGGCGCGACGCGCCTCGAGCGCGCGCTGCAGCTCCTGCTTCGCCTCGTTGATGCGCGCGCCGGCCGCCGGCCGCTCGCTGGCCGCGAGCGTGCCGAGCGCCTTCAGCTGCTCGGTGAAGGTCCCCTTCTTGCCGAGCCAGCGCACGCGCGTCTCTTCGAGCGCGCCGGGATCGGCGCAGGCGGCGATTTCCTCGAGCGCCTGCCTGAGAAGGGCCGTGAGGTCCAAAGGCCCTCCCTCAATTCATGCCGAGGGCGGTCTTTGCCTGCTGGGCGATGGCGCCGAAGGCCGCAGTGTCGTGCACGGCGATATCCGCCAGCACTTTGCGGTCGATCTGCACCCCGGCCTTGTTCAGTCCATTGATGATGCGGCTGTAGGAGAGTCCATAGAGCCGCGCGGCGGCATTGATGCGCGCGATCCACAGAGCGCGGAACTCGCGCTTGTTCTGCCGCCGGTCGCGGTAGGCGTATTGCCCGGCCTTGATGACGGCCTGCTTGGCCGCCCGATAGACCTTGCGGCGGGCGTTGTAATAGCCCTTCGCCTTGCCAAGAACTTTCTTGTGACGGCGCCCGGCCGTCACGCCACGCTTAACTCGTGCCATGGTGGTGCTCGCTTAACGGTGGTGGGGCAGAAGCTGCTCGAGACGACCGACGTCGGTCTTGTCCACGAG
>DATGJR010000125.1:0-2463 GCA_035295065.1 Steroidobacteraceae bacterium | reverse complement strand
CACTACCGGCGCTGGAAGCGTCACGCGGCGCGCTCGATGCGCCAGCGGCATATCGCCGGGGAGAAGCTCTTCGTCGATTACGCCGGGAGGCAGGTGCCGATCTACGGCGCGCTCGGCGAGCCGGTCATCCGGGCTTCGGTGTTCGTGGCGGTCTGGGGCGCGAGCAATTACACCTACGCGGAGGCCACCCGCACGCAATCGCTGCCCGACTGGTTGGGCTCGCACGTTCGGGCGCTGACGGCATTTGCAGGTGCGCCGGCGATCTACGTGCCCGACAACCCGAAGGTCGGGGTCACCAAGGCCGATCGCTACGAGCCGATCCTGCAACGCTCTTACGAGGAGCTCGCGCGGCATTATGGCGGAGTCGTCATCCCCGCGCGTCCGTTCCGCCCGCGGGACAAGCCCAAGGTAGAACAAGGGGTGCTCCTGGTCTCGCGCTGGGTGCTGGCGCGGTTGCGGCACCGGCGCTTCTTTAGCCTGGAGGAGCTCAACGCCGCGATCGCAATGCTCATGGTCGAACTCAACCAGCGTCCCTTCAAGCGACTGCCCGGCAACCGGCGCACGGCGTTCGAGACGCTCGACCGGCCGGCGATGAAGTCCCTGCCGCCCACCCCGTACGAATACGCGCTGTGGAAGCGAGCCAAGGTCGGCGTCGATTACCACGTCGAAGTCGAGCGCCACTACTACAGCGTCCCGCACCACTTGGTCGGCCATGAGGTCGAGGCGCGCTTCAGCGCCGCGACGGTGGAGTGCTTCTTCAACGCGCGGCGCATCGCCGTGCATGAGCGCAGCTACCAGGTCGGCAAGCACACGACGATCCCGGAGCACATGCCCAAGGCGCACCAGCGGCACGCCGAGTGGAGCCCGAGTCGACTGATCCACTGGGCCGGCACCATCGGCCCGAGTACCCAGGCGGTCGTCACCTACCAGCTCACCCACAAGCCGCACCCGGAGCAGGGGTATCGGGCGTGCCTGGGACTCCTGGCACTCGCCAAGCAATACGGCCCCGAGCGGCTCGAAGCCGCCGCCACACGCGCCGTCTCGATCGGCTCCCTCACGCGGCACAGCGTCAAGTCGATCCTCGAGCGCGGCCTCGATCGACGCTCGGTGAGCGGCGCCGATGAACTCGCCCTGCCGGCGCACGAGAACGTGCGGGGCCCGGGCTACTACCACTAAGCGAAGGAGAACTCGATGCTCAGCAATCCCACCCTCGAGACCATGAGGGCCCTCAAGCTCCAGGGCATGGCCGCCGCCTTCGAGGAGCAGCTCCAGAACCCCAGCACCGCGAGCCTCGCGTTCGAGGAGCGTGTGGGACTGCTGGTCGATCGTGAGCGGCTGCACCGGGAGAACGGCCGCACCACGCGCCTCCTGCGTCAGGCGCGCCTGAAGTTCTCGCAGGCTGCCGTCGAGGACATCAACTACCGCGCCGACCGTAAACTCGACAAGCGCCTCATCGCCACTCTGGCCGCCGGCGAGTGGATCCGCCGCGGTCAGGGACTGCTCATGACCGGCAAAACCGGGACCGGCAAGAGCTGGCTGTTCTGCGCACTCGCCCGGCAGGCCTGCCGGCAAGGCCAGTCCGTGCGCTACTGGCGTCTCGCCCGGCTCCTCGAACAGCTGCGCATCGCACACGCCGATGGCAGCTACATGGGACTGCTCAGAAAGATCGCCAAAACGGACCTGATCGCGCTCGACGACTGGGGTCTTACTCCGAGCACCGCCCAGGACCGCGCGCACCTGCTCGAAGTCCTTGACGATCGCGTCGGGGAGAAATCCACCGCCATCCTCTCGCAGCTGCCCGTCGAGGAGTGGCACAACTATCTCGGTGAACCCACCCTTGCTGACGCCATCCTCGACCGCCTCGTGCATCGCAGTCACCGACTCGCGCTCACCGGCCCCTCGATGCGTGACCGCGAAATCCAGGGGTAGCCACACCATGAACCACCTCGCGATCGCCGCTCCTGCGCCTTCCTGTGAAGCCGCTCTCCGACCGCTGCGCCCAAAAACTCACCCACCCCGCGATATCCCCGTGGGTCCACAGCCGCTCGCTCCGCTCGCCCGGCCGCTTGGCGCGCTTCGGTGTCAAAGCCGCGCGCCGTCAGCCGGCTGCGGGCTGTGGACTACGGGGATATCGCTCGAGAACTTGACGCATCGTGAACACCTGACGTAAAAACCAACACGCCAGCATCCACGGCCGCCGCACCGTTCACGATCCTCCGGCGCGCCCGTTCATCATCAGCGGAATCCGCAGCCTCGAGATCGACCGGCGGCAGATGCGCGCCCCACGCACTCGCGGAAAGGCGACCTCGGTCTGCGCATCGAGGAGCTGCGCGCGGCTCAAACCGGCCGTCGCCATGAGGAGCGCGAGGTCCCCGGCGGCCTTGGAGGTCGGCGTCACCTTCAGGACCCACCTGGTCTTATATACAGTACTGAGGGGCTCCTGAGCTGTATATATAAGAGTGA
>DATGJR010000124.1:0-8364 GCA_035295065.1 Steroidobacteraceae bacterium | reverse complement strand
ATCACGGCCCGCGCCGGCGGGTTGTGGAGCGGGGCGATCTCATCGAGGGAGGCGAGGGTGGCGAGGTCGAGGTCGTTGAGGCGCGTGGTGGCGCGAAACTTCTCACCCCCGTGCACGATCCGATGCACCGTCGCACTCAGGTCGCCGAGGAGCTTCTCACCTGCGAGCCAGGTGAGCAGGAAATCCGCGGCGGCATCGAGCGTACGGAGTGTTCCCGGCGCTGCGGGCGATGCGGCATCGGTCTCGAGTCGCAGCGCGCCGTGCGCATCCACGAAGGAGCCGGACCTGAGGCGGCGTGAAGTGCCTTCCGCGGTCTCCATGAGATCGAACTTGAGCGAGGAGCTGCCCGCGTTGAGGATCAGGAAGCGCATCACAGCAGTCGCAAACCGCGCCGGAGAGCATAGGCGATGAGCATCACCGCAGCGCTGATCACCCCGAAGCCGAGCGAGACGCGCTGGTCGGGAATCACCGCCATGGCAGCGAGTATCGCCACCATGCCGGCGATTGCGATACGAGTCAGCCAGGGATATCCCCACATGCGGATCCGCAGGCGTTCGGGCGCCTCACGCTCGAGCCGGCGGCGCAGCCGCAGCTCCGCCACCGCGATCAGCACGTAGACGAAGATCGCGACCGTGCCGTAGGAGTTGACCAGGAAGGCGAAGATCCGGTCGGGCGAGAGATAGCTCATCGCCACCGTCAGGTATCCAAAGGCGGTGCTCGCCAGGATCGCCGCGACCGGCACCCCGCGGCGGTCGAGGCGGGCGATGCTGCGCGGGGCATCGCCCCGTCCGGCGAGCGCCATCAGCATGCGCGAGGAGGCGAACAGTCCCGAGTTGAGCGCCGAAAGCACGGCGGTGAGGATCACGAGGCTCATGAGCGTAGCGGCGGAGGGAATGCGCAACACCTCCATGACGCTCACGTAGGGCTGGGCCATGCGCAGCGTGTCGTTCCACGGCACGAGCGCCACGACCAGGAAGATGGAGCCGATGTAGAAGACCAGTACGCGCCAGATCACCGACTGCGTGGTCTCGGCGACCGCGCGCTCGGGCTCGGCCGACTCGGCGGCGGCGATGGTGACGATCTCGGCCCCGAAGTAGAAGCCGGTGGCGGCCACCGCACCGGTGAGCACCGGGACGATGCCCTTCGGCATGAAGCCGCCGTGGGCGGTGAGCTGGGGGAGCCCGGCGTGCGCTCCGGGCCAGAGTCCGAGGGCGAACAGGGCGCCCGCTCCGAGGAACACCATGATCGCGGCGACTTTGATCGAGGCGAACCAGAACTCGGCCTCGCCGTAGGAGCGCACCGAGAGCAGGTTGACGACGGTGAAGAGCGCCATGAGCGCGAGGGTGAACTCCCACGGCGCGATGCCCGGCCACCAGTTATTGAGGATGCGGGCGCCCGCAACCGCTTCGAGCGCCACGACGATCACCCAGAAGTACCAGTACATCCACCCGGTGAGGAAGCCGGCGAGCTCGCCGAGCGCCAGGCGGTTGTACTCGTAGAAGCCGCCGACGGCGGGGTAGGCGACCGCCATCTCGCCGAGCATGCGCATCACCAGCACGACCAGAGTGCCGGTGAGCGCGAATGAGAGCACGGCGGCCGGTCCCGCCGAGCCGATGACGACGCCGCTGCCGACGAAGAGGCCCGCACCGATCACGCCGCCGAGCGCGATCATCTGCATGTGCCGGCGCTGCAATGAGCGGCGCAGCCCGGTCGCCGCCGCCGGCATCTGTGCTTCTACGCTGGCGCTCACGGCCTCAGGTGAACTTCTGATACTTGGCGAGGTGCCGCACGGGCTTCGAGAGCGCATCACGGCGGAAGGGGTCGCCGAGCTCCCGGGTCACCATGACCTCGAGCACCGTGGTCCTGCCTTCACTCTGTGCGGCCGTCGCGGCGCGCAGCGCGGGCGCGATGTCTTCGAGCCGCTCGACCGTGATGCCTTCGCAGCCGAAGGCCTGCGCCACCTTCGACCAGCTCGGGTTCTCGAGATTCACGCCCTGGTAGCGACGCGAATAGAAGTCCACGTGATTCTTCTTCTCCGCGCCCCACTGGCCGTTGTTGAAGACGATCGGCGTGACACCGATCTTCTCGCGCGCGCAGGTCAGCAGCTCATTGAAGCTGATGCCCCAGGCGCCGTCTCCCACGTAGGCGAACGCGGGGCGCTCGGGGGCGGCGATCTTCGCGCCGCAGATGACGGGGAACGCGTAACCGCAGTTGCCGAAGCTCATGGCGGCGAACATCGAGCGTGGCTTGTCGAAGCGCAGGTAGGAGTTGGCGACCGAGCAGATGTTGCCGATGTCGGTGGATACCATGGCGTCCGCAGGCATGGCCTGCTCGAGCGCACGCAGCATCTGCCGGGGGTGCATGTACTTCGAGTCGGCGGCCACCTCGAGGGAGTAGGGATCGCGCTCGTGCGTCCAGCCGGTGAGCTCGGCCTCCCAGTCGGATTTCTCCGCCGCGATGCGCTTGAGGCGTTCCGCGCGGCTCGCGCCGCCGGCGAGCTGCCGCCCCTCGAGGCGCTCGATGAGTGCCGCGGCCGCGGCACGCGCATCGCCCTGAATGCCGACCGAGATCGGACGCACCAGCCCCAGCATGCGGGGATCCGCGTCGATCTGGATGATCTTCGCCTGCTTTGGCCAGTAGTCGAGGCCGTATTGCGGCAGAGTGCCGAAGGGGCCGAGGCGGGTGCCGAGCGCGAGCACCACATCGGCACGGGCGATGAGCTTCATCGCGGCCTTCGAGCCCTGGTAGCCGAGCGGACCGGCGGCGAGCGCGTGCGAAGCGGGGAAGGAGTCGTTGTGCAGATAACTGCTGCATACGGGGGCGCCGAGCGCCTCGGCGAGCGCGATCGCCTCATGGGTGCCGCCGGCGGCGATCACGCCACCGCCGGCCACGATGACCGGGAAGCTCGCGCGGGCGAGCAGCGCCGCGGCGTCATCGAGCGCGGCCGCATCGCCGGCGCCGTGCGCGATGCGCATCGGCGTCGGAATCGTGGTCTCGAATTCCCCGTAGAAGTAATCGCGCGGGATGTTGAGCTGGGTGGGACCCATCTCGAGCATGGCGCGGTCGAAGCAGCGCGCGGCGATCTCCGCCATGCGGCGGGGATTGTTGACGTGTCCCTGGTACTTGGTGATCTTCGAGAAGATCGGCAGCTGCTCGGTTTCCTGGAAGCCGCCGAGCCCCATGGTGAGAGAGCCGGTCTCCGGCGTGATGAAGACGACGGGGGAGTGCGCCCAGAAGGCGGCGGCCACCCCGGTGACGAAATTCGTGACCCCGGGACCGTTCTGCGCAATGCATACGCCGTGACGTCCCGAGGCACGCGCGTAGCCGTCCGCCATGTGGATCGCGCCCTGCTCGTGGGCGACGGGCACGAAGCGGATGCCCGCCGCAGGGAAGATATCGAGCGCGTCCATGAAAGCCGAGCCCACGATGCCAAACACATGAGTGACGCCGTTGGCGGCGAGTGTTTCGACGAGCGCCTCGGAGGGGCCCATCTTCTGGGGGTCGGTCATGCGGACAGCTCCTGTGCCGGTTTCTTCAAATGAGATGGTTTGTCTCTTTTACAGGGCTCATATTACAATGGGCCGTCCAGAGCGCATAATATTTCTCTGTGCAGGACCATTCATACCGTTTATTGAAATAGGGGAGTCCCGTTGACGAGCCGAGTGCTCTCCCTGCCGGTCGAGTCGAGCGATGTCGCGACCGAAACTTCCTCTACGCTCAAGGCCTTCGGCGTGCTCGAGGTGCTGGTGCGCACGGGCCGGGCCGTCACCCTCTCCGAGCTCATGCAGGCGACCGAGCTTCCCAAACCGACGCTGCACCGTACACTCGCGCTCTTCGAGGAGGCGGGGTTCCTCGCGCGCGAGCCCGGCGGCCGCGCCTACATCGTCGGGGAGAGGCTGTCGCGCTTCGCTCTCGATGTGCTGAGGGGCGAGGGCGCCGCCGCCGAGCGGCGCGCGATCCTCCGCGGCGTGGTGAGCGAGATCACCGAGACCTGCAATCTGGCGGTATTGAAGAAGGGAGTCCTCATCTATCTCGATCGCGTCGAGGCCCCGTGGCCGTTACGCCTGCACGTACCCGAAGGCGGCGGCGCGCTGCCGCCGCACTGCTGTGCGAGCGGCAAGCTGCTCCTGGCCCATCTGCCGACAGCGGAGCGGCAGCGGCTGCTCGAGCTCCTGCCGCTCGAGCGCTTCACGGAGCGCACCATCACCGAGCGCGCGGTGCTCGAGTCGGAGCTCGACCGGATCGTCAGCGCCGGGTATGCGGTCGACAACGAGGAATACGTGCTCGGCGTCGCCTGCGTGGCCGTGCCGGTGCGTGACCGCAGCGGCGAGGTGATTGCATCGCTCGCCGTGCAGGGAGCGACCGCGCGGCTGCCGCTGATGCGTGCCATTGAATTCGTGCCGCGGCTCAAGGCCGCGGCGTCTGAGATCGGCTCAACCTTCGGTTGAAGGGGAGAATACTGATGGAAACGACTGTCGGGAACCTGGAACAGCATTGGCTGCCCTTCACCAGCAACAGGGACTTCAAGCGCACGCCGCGTTTGTTCGTACGCGCGAGCGGCATGCATTACTTCACACCCGATGGGCGCAAGGTGCTCGATGGGAGTGCCGGCCTCTTTACCACGGCCGCCGGACACTGTCGTCCGGAGATCGCCCGCGCGGTCGGCGAACAGCTCGCGACGCTCGATTTCACCCCCTCCTTCCAGCGTAGTCACCCCGGGGCCTTCGCGCTCGCGGATGGCGTCGCGGCGCTCACCCCGAAGGGGATCGACCACGTGTTCTTCTGCAACTCGGGGTCCGAGGCCGTCGACACGGCGATGAAAGTCGCGCTTGCCTATCACCTGGCGCGCAACGAGGGACAGCGCAACTACTTCGTCTCGCGCGAGCGCGCCTATCACGGGGTCAACATTGGCGGCACCGCGCTCTCCGGCATGGTGCGCAACCGCGAGGTGTTCGGGGCTCTGATGCCCGGAATCCTGCATCTGCGCCACACGCTCCTGCCCGAGAACCGACTGACCCGCGGACAGGGCGCGCGCGGCGTCGAGCTCGCCGACGACCTCCTGCGCTTCGTCAATCTGGTCGGTGAGAAGCGCATCGCGGCCGTCTTCGTCGAGCCGGTTGCAGGCTCGACCGGCGTCATCGTGCCGCCACGCGGTTACCTCGAGCGCTTGCGGGAGCTTTGCACCCGCTACGGGATCCTGCTGGTGTTCGATGAGGTGATCTGCGGCTTCGGGCGCACCGGAGAGACCTTCGGGGCGATCTCCTTCGGCGTTACACCCGACCTCATCACCATGGCAAAGGCGCTCACCAACGGGGCGCAGCCCATGGGCGCGGTGGCCGTGCACGCCGACATCTACCGCACCATCGTCGATGCCGCTCCGGCGGGATTGCCGGAGTTCTTCCACGGCTATACCTATTCGGCCCATCCGGCCGCTTGTGCGGCGGGGCTTGCGACGCTCGAGATCTACCGCAAGGAGCAGCTCTTTGCCCGGGCACGGGATCTGTCGGAGTACTTCCTCGACAAGATGTATGCGCTCGGGGAGCTCCCGACGGTCGCCGACGTGCGCGGCTACGGCATGCTGGCAGGTGTCGAGGTCAAGGCCGGCAAGGCGCCCGGCGTGCGTGGTAACGAGCTGCAGGCGAAGCTCTATGACCGCGGCCTGCACGTGAAGACTACGGGTGATGTGGCCATCATGGCGCCGGCATTCATCGCAAGCCGCGCCGACATCGACCAGATGGCAGACATGCTGCGCGAGGCGATCACCGAGTTCTGAAGCCGTGACGGATCTTCCGTCGCACGCGCGCGTCGTCATCATCGGCGGCGGCATCGTCGGCTGCAGCCTCGCGTATCACCTCGCGCGGCGGGGCTTGAGCGATGTGCTGCTGCTCGAGCGGCGGCAGCTCACGTGCGGCACCACCTGGCACGCCGCGGGGCTCGTCGGGCAGCTGCGCGCGACGCACAACATGACCCGCCTCGCCCAGTACACGACCGCCCTCTACGAAGGGCTCGAGCGCGAGACCGGGCAGGCGACGGGCTTCCGGCAGGTGGGCTCGATTTCGATCGCAGCGAGCGCCGCGCGCTTCGAGGAGCTCAAGCGCGGCGCTTCGATGGCGCGCTGCTTCGGCCTCGAGGTGCAGATCCTCTCGCCCCGCGAGGCGCAGGAGCGCTGGCCGCTCATCTCGCTCGAGGGAGTGGTGGGGGCGGTCTATCTGCCCAAGGACGGCCGCTGCAATCCCGTCGACACGACGCAGGCCCTGGCCCGCGGCGCACGCATGAAAGGAGTGCGCATCCTCGAGAACCTGAAGGTGACGGGGATCAGGACGGCGCAGGGACGGGTAGCGGGCGTCAGCACCGAGGCGGGGGACGTGCGCGCCGACGTCGTCGTCAACTGCGCCGGCATGTGGGCGCGCGAGGTCGGGGCTCTCGCCGGGGTCAATGTGCCGCTGCATGCCGCCGAGCACTTCTACATCGTGACGGAGCCGATCCCGGGCCTGCCGGCGGATCTGCCCGTGTTGCGCGACACGGATGCCTGCTCTTACTTCAAGGAGGATACGGGCAAGCTCCTCGTCGGCTGGTTCGAGCCGGTCGCGAAGCCCTGGGGCGAGGCCGGTATTCCCGAGAGCTGCGCCTTCGAGACGCTGCCGCCCGACCTTGCGCACATCGAGCCGCTGTTCGCCGGTGCCATGCGCCGTGTGCCCGTGCTCGAGTCGACCGGCGTACAGGTCTTCTTCAACGGTCCGGAGAGCTTTACGCCCGACGATCGTTACCTTCTGGGGGAGGCGCCGGAGCTGCGCGGCTTTTTCGTGGCCGCGGGGTTCAATTCCATCGGCATCCAGTCGGCGGGCGGCGCCGGCAAGGTGCTCGCCGACTGGATCGTCGACGGCCATCCGCCGTTCGACCTCTGGGATGTCGACATTCGGCGCTGCGCGCCATTTCAGCGCAACCGCCGCTACCTCCGTGACCGCACGGTGGAGACCCTCGGCCTGCTCTATGCCATGCACTGGCCCTTCCGCCAGGCGCAGAGCGCGCGCGGCGTGCGTCGCTCGATCCTGCATGAGCGGCTTGGCGCCGCAGGCGCCTGTTTCGGCGAGGTCGCAGGCTACGAGCGGGCCAACTGGTTCGGCCCCCCCGGGAGCACTCCGCACTATGAGTACTCCTACGGCCGGCAAAACTGGTTCGCGCAGTCGGCCGCCGAGCACCGCGCGGTGCGCGAAGGCGTCGGGCTCTTCGATCAGTCCTCGTTCGCCAAGTTCTCGCTCAAGGGGGCGGACGCGCCGCAGGTTCTCGGGCGGATCTGCGCCAACGATGTCGACGTGCCCGTCGGGAGAATCGTCTATACGCAGTGGCTCAACGAGCGTGGCGGCATCGAGGCGGACCTCACGGTGACGCGTGAGGCCGAGGATTCGTATCTGATCGTCAGCTCCTGCGCCACGCAGACGCGCGATTTCTCCTGGCTCTCCCGCAGCATCCCGGCCGCCGCGCGCGCGGTTGCCACGGACGTGTCCTCATCCTACGCGGTGCTCGGGCTCATGGGCCCGAGGAGCCGTGAGCTTCTCGCCACCCTCACGGATGCGGATCTTTCCAATACCGGCTTTGCCTTCGGTACCTCGCGCCTGATCGATCTCGGCTATGCGCGCGTGCGCGCGAGCCGCATCACCTACGTCGGTGAGCTCGGCTATGAGCTTTACGTACCGACCGAATTTGCCCCCGCGCTGTTCGATCTGCTCATCGAGGCCGGCGCGCCCTTTGGGCTGCGCCTGGCCGGTTACCACGCCATGAACAGCCTGCGCATGGAGAAGGCCTATCGCCACTGGGGCCACGACATCTCCGATGAGGACACTCCGCTCGAGGCGGGACTCGGATTCGCCATCGCCTGGAACAAGGCCGGAGGATTCGTCGGCCGCGAAGCGCTCCTCGAGAAACGCAGGGCGGGCGAGCGGCGGCGACTGGTGGCGCTCGCCCTGGAGGATGATGAGCCGCTGCTCTACCACAACGAGCCGATCTGGCGGAACGGCCGGCTGGTTGGCAAGACCAGCTCCGGCATGTTCGGTCACACGCTCGGCCGGCCGCTCGCCCTCGGTTATCTCGCCAATGAAGGCGAGCTCGTGACGCCCGAGTGGATCGCCGCCGGACACTACGAGCTCGAGGTTGCCGCGGAGCGCTTTGCGGCGCGCGTCTCGCTCCGGCCCTTCTACGATCCCGCGAGTGAGCGGGTGAAGTGCTGAGGAGCCGCGCACGCGTCGTAGTCATCGGCGGCGGAGTGGTGGGCTGCAGCGCGCTCTATCACCTCACCAGGCTCGGCTGGACGGACGTGGCGCTCCTCGAGCGCGATGAGCTCACCTGCGGCTCGACCTGGCACGCCGC
>DATGJR010000123.1:0-7986 GCA_035295065.1 Steroidobacteraceae bacterium | reverse complement strand
CGGCCGCGGTAATGGTGATACCGCGCTCCTGCTCCTGCTCCATGTAGTCCATGACAGCGGCGCCGTCATGAACCTCACCGATCTTATGCGACACCCCTGTGTAAAACAGGATGCGTTCGGTCGTCGTCGTCTTGCCCGCGTCGATGTGCGCGGAGATTCCGATGTTGCGATAGCGCTCGATGGGCGTCGCGCGGGCCACGGTCACGATCCTTGGTGAATTACCAGCGGTAGTGAGCGAAGGCCTTGTTGGCCTCCGCCATTCGATGGGTGTCCTCGCGCTTGCGCACCGCGGCGCCGCGATTCTCGGAGGCGTCCATCAGCTCGTGCGCCAGGCGGAACGCCATGGACTTCTCGCTCCGATCGCGTGCGGCCTCGATGACCCAGCGCATGGCGAGGGTCTGACGGCGGGTGGCGCGCACCTCGACCGGCACCTGGTAGGTGGCACCGCCCACGCGGCGTGACTTCACTTCGACCACGGGCTTCACGTTATCGAGGGCAGCCGAGAGCACCTCGATCGCCTCGCCCCCCTGCTTGCCGGTCTTCTCGGCGATGCGGTCGAGAGCGCCATAGATGATGCGTTCGGCCGCGGACTTCTTGCCGCTCTTCATGATGACGTTCATGAACTTGGCCAGCATATCGTTGTTGAACTTCGGGTCCGGCAGGATGCTGCGGACCGGTGCTTGCGCGCGACGGGACATAAGCGGTTAACCCCTCACTTCTTCGGGCGCTTGGCGCCGTACTTCGAGCGGCCCTGCTTGCGCTCACCCACCCCGGCACAGTCGAGAGTGCCGCGAACGGTGTGGTAGCGGACACCCGGGAGGTCCTTCACGCGGCCACCGCGGATCAGCACTACCGAGTGCTCCTGCAGGTTGTGCCCTTCCCCACCGATGTAGCTGGTGACCTCATAGCCATTGGTGAGACGGACGCGACAGACCTTGCGCAATGCCGAGTTCGGCTTCTTCGGCGTCGTCGTGTAGACGCGCGTGCAGACGCCGCGCTTCTGGGGGGATGCCCCGAGCGCCGGAACTTTGGTTTTCTCTGCCCCAAGCCGGCGTGGTTGCCGGATGAGCTGACCCGTGGTCGCCATCGTTACACTCGTCTCCAATCAGGTGCGCAGGTTGGGTACTCGCACAATAGGCGACCTAGAAGAACACCGGGCCGCCTACGTCAGGCGGCCCGGGGCTTCTAAGTCGCTGTTTCCGGTGCCGGCGAGCAATTAAGGGCCGGCCCGACAAAGGCCGGCGATTCTAGGTAGGGACCCCTGGAGTGTCAACCGCCTCAGCCTGCGCCTTGCTGCTTTGCGATTGATTTGCCATGGACGGCCGTTACGATAGCCATAAACGGGTTTCGGACACCCGGCCGACCCCCTTAAGGGGGCTCAGGGAATCAGTGCTCTTGAGGAGCGTCACCATACCTCTTGGGTTCGCCGTGTGCCTCGCGGGGCTCTTTGCGCCTGCGACGGCCGCGGCCGCCACCACCTCCCCGCTGCCGGCCGAGGTTCTCGAGACCTCAGCCGCCTCCCCCACGATCGAGGAGGTCGCGGGCGGTGCCCTGGACGGGCGGTTCCATGAATTCCAGGTGCGCGGCTCCCACCTTATTAAGAAGGCTCTGTGGTTCAGACTGGCACCCCCCGCCGCAGCCCCGGCGGGCGAGACCCCGGTGCTGCTCGTGCGCTCCGGACTCGACCAGCCGGTGGAGGCTTTCGGCCGACGCGCCGGCAGGTGGGTGCCCCTCAAACCCGCCGCCGTGGTGCCGAAATTCGGCGGGGCCCATGACACGGTTTTTTCACTCGGCCCACCGCTCGATGCCGGCACGGACCTCTACGCCCGCATCTCCCGCACGGGCAGCACGGCCACGGACCTCCAATTCGCCACCGCGACCCTCGAGCGCACGCTGACGCGCGCCGCCGACCACTCCCGCATGATCACCTTTGCCTTCGGCGCGCTCATGGCGATGGCGATCTCCGCGCTCCTGGTGCGCTTCGTGCTGAGCGAGGCGCTCTATCCGCTCTACGGCGCGCTCTTTGGGCTGCACGCCCTCTACCTCGCCTACGGCTCGGGTGAGGCCTTCGGCTGGCCGCTGTTCGATCTGGCGCGCCCGCTCGGCAGCTACGCGTGGAACGTGCCGGTGGCGGTGAATGGCGCGGCCGCATCGCTCTTCGTGCGCGAGTTCGCCAACCTGCGCCTCTTCTCCGAGCGCATCTACCGGGCGTTCGGCTGGCTCGCGGTGGGCTTCATCGTGCTCGCGGCCTCGAACGTGCTGCGCCTCTTGGGACTGGCGTCGGTGGTTGCGGCCGCCGGCAACCTCATGTTCCTCGGAGGTCTCGTCTTCACGCTGGTCGTCTCCTACCTCGCCTGGCGGCGCGGCAACCGCGCGGCCGGCTGGTTCCTCATCGCCTGGTCGCTGATGAGCCTGTTCCAGATCGCGACCGTGATGTGGTTGCTCTACGGGCGCGCCGACAATGCGGATGCACTCTTTTACTATGGCCTCGCTCCCTCGATGGTCGCCGCTGCGGTGCTCATTGCACTCGGCGTAGCCGATCGCATGCGGGCGCAAACCGTCGCACTCACCGAGGCGCAGCGACGCGCGCAGACCGACGCCCTCACGGGTGTCCTGAATCGTCACACGCTCATCGAGCGCTTCGACGCGGCGTGCATCCGCATGCAGAGGCGCGGGTTGCCGGTGTCGGTCCTGTTCATCGATCTCGACCACTTCAAGCAGATCAACGACACCCGCGGTCATGCGGCGGGCGATGCCTGCCTCGCCGCAGTGGTGGCGCCGATCCAGGCGGAGCTGCGCCAGTCGGACATCATCGGGCGCTATGGGGGCGAGGAGTTCGTGGTGGTGCTGACGGGTGCGGATGCGAGCGCCGCCGCTCCCGTGGCGCAGCGCATCTGCCAGGGCGTCGCGGGAATCCGGGTCGAGGGATTCGGCGCTCCAATCCGCCTGACCTGCAGCATCGGCAGCGCGAGCAGCGACACCCTCGGGGTCTGGGGTCAGCACCTGATCGCCCAGGCCGATGCGGCGCAGTACGCCGCCAAGCGGTCGGGGCGCAACCAGGTGCAGCAGGCGAGCGCGCTGGCGGCGTAGCATGCGGGCGGTGACGCCCACGAACATCCGCGCCGCAGCGCCCCGCGACATCCCGCAGCTGCTTTCCCTGATACGCCGCTACTGGGAGTTCGAGCAGATCGCGGACTTTCAGGCGCTGCGGATCGAGATGCTGCTGCAACGACTGCTCGATGAGCCGCGGCTCGGGGCCGCCTGGGTGGCGGAAGAGTCGGGCCGCATCGCCGGCTACCTCGTGGCCGCGGCGGTGCTGAGCCTCGAGCATGGTGGGCTCATGGCCGAGATCGACGAGCTCTTCGTGCTGCCGGAGCTACGTGCGCGCGGGATCGGTGCGCAACTTCTGGCGGCAGCGGAAGCAACACTGGCCGCCCGCGGCTATGTGCGGCTGCAGTTACAGCTCGGGGTGGACAATGCCGGTGCACAGGCTTTCTATGAGCGCCACGGCTATTGCGCGCGCGGCGGTTACCGGTTGCTCGAGAAGGAGCTCACGGGGGAACGCCCCGAGGGCTGAAGTCGCGTTGCGATGAGGGAGTGCGCGCTGCTGTCGGCAGCGCCCCGCTTGCTTCATACTGCAGCCCCGCGGCACAGCTGAGCCGTGCAAGGGAGTGGGTCATGCCTCGCGTGTGCTTCCTCGCCGCCCTCGTCACCTTCTGCACGCTCGCCACCGCGGGCGCCCATGCGGACATCTATGATGCGGCCGTGGCGCATGCAGGCCGCCCCGCCGAGGATCTCAAGCGCGACCCCATCGACCACCCGGCGGAGGTGCTGCGCCTGTCCGGCATCGGACCTGGCATGCGGGTGGGGGATATCCTCGCCGCGGGCGGCTACTACAGCGAGCTGCTGAGCTTCATCGTCGGATCCAGGGGCGAGGTGCTGATGCTCAACAACCGCGCCACCGACTACTGGAGCGATAACTACTGGGAGAAGCGTCTCGCGAACCACCGGCTGCCGAACGTCAGGCACCGAACCATCGATCTCGAGCACCTGCCGCTCGGCGACGGCTCGCTCGACGCCGAGATCGTCATCAAGGTCTATCACGACTTCTACTGGTTCGATCCCGACCCCAAGAGCCCGTGGCCGAAGATGAACGCACAGACCGTTCTCGATGAGATAGCGCGCGTGCTGAAGCCCGGCGGAATCCTCCTGCTGGTCGATCACTCCGCCAGACCCGGCACCGGCAACAGGCACGCCGGCAGTCTCCACCGCATCGACGAGGCCTTTGCGCGCGCCGACTTCGAGAAGCATGGCTTCGAATTCGTCACGGCGAGCGACGTGCTGCGCCGGCCGGACGATGCGCGTGACCAGCTCACCTACAAAGGGCCGATGCTGGGCAAGACCGACCGCTTCGTGATGGTGTTCCACAAGCGCCGCTGAGCTGCGGCCGATCTTGCCGCGTCAGGTCCGGTGAGCGATCCTTTCGATCTCGGGCGCTTCCTCGAGGCGCAGGCCGGGTGTTACCCGCGGGTGCTGGCCGAGCTGGCCGCGGGCGAGAAGCTCAGCCACTGGATGTGGTTCATCTTCCCGCAGCTTCAGGGACTGGGCTCGAGCCCCATGGCGCGTCGCTACGCCCTCTCAGGACTCGCGGAAGCGCGTGCGTACCTCGGGCATCCGACGCTCGGCGCGCGGCTGCGGGAATGCACGGGCGTGCTGCTCGCGCTCGGGGGTCGCACTGCCCACGAGATCTTCGGCAGTCCCGATGACCTCAAGCTCCGTTCCTGCCTCACGCTGTTCGCTTGCGCCTCGCCGGAGGAGAGACTCTTCGGCGAGGCGCTGGCGAAATACTTCGGGGGCGAATCCGATCCGCTGACGCTCAGACTCCTTACTTAGGCTTCCTGAACTTCAGCATGAATTGGTCGGTGTGCCCCTGGATCGGGCCCTCGAACACCTTGGCGGTGTGGGGATCCTCCTTGTTGCGCAGCGCAGCGCTCTCGCCGGCGAGCTCGAAGCCCGCCGCCTTCACTTCCTGTTTCACCGTCTCCTCATCGATCCGGTGCAGGGTGTTGGTGTCACGCGTGCCCGAGCCGGCCTCGGCGGCGTGATCCAGCACGAAATAGATGCCACCGGGCTTCAAGGCGTCGAACACCTTCTTGTTGAGGGTGGCCACGTTGAGGTCCGGGATGTTGTGGAAGTCGTGATAGTTCTGCGTGGTCCACACCACATCGGCGTTTGCCGGCAGTGCCAGCTCACCGAGCTTCTGGAACGTCGGGTGCACGTTGGCGTAATGAGGGTCCTCGGCAATCGCCTTGACCGCAGGCGGCGGCGCATCGGGCTTCGGCACTCCGGACACGGTGGTCACGGAGCCCTTCGGGCCCACGACCGCACTCAGCAGACGGGTGTAGTAGCCCTTGCCGGGAGCCAGCTCCACCACGGCATCGCCGGGCTTGACGCCGGCGAAAGCCAGCGTCTCGGCGGGCTTGCGATTGGCGTCGCGCTCCGTATCGGCCGCCGGTCGAGCCTTGTCGGCCACCGCCTCGGTGATGTACTTCGGGATGCTCCCGTGACGGGCGGCGTACGCGCCCGGGGCCACGAGCGCCGCGCTCAGCAGCGCTGCGGCGGCAAGAATCGCTGCACGTTCCATGGATCGCCTCCTGAGTGAACCGGTTGGTCCGTAGGGCGCGCCACTCTAGCAGGAGCGCGACTGCCGTCACCATCGTCCCGGCGCGTGGCCGTGGCGTTGCACCGCAAGGTCAAGCGCCGCTGTGTCAGAATCACCAGCGGACTGCTTACCCGCGCCAGTCATCGACGAAGGGCCCGCATGCTCAGTCAGCTTCCCCCAATGCTCGTGGCCGCGTTGTGCGCCTGCGCCGCGTCCGCCCTCGCTCAGGCCGCTCCGCCCGAGGTTGCGACGGCCACCTCACACGAGGCGGACAACAGCGTCGTCAAGGTGTTCGCCACCGTGAGCGCGCCGGATCTGTCGCGGCCCTGGTCCAAACAGCCGCCGATCGACATCAGCGCCTCGGGAGTGGTCATCGAGGGCAAGCGCATACTCACCAACGCCCACGTGGTGACCTACGCGAGCGAGGTCCAGATCCAGGCGAACCAGGCGGGCGACAAGATCTCGGCAACGGTGGCAGCGGTGGCACCGGGGATGGATCTCGCGCTCCTGAAGCTCGACGAGGAATCGTTCTTCACTGCCCACCCCCCGCTGCCGCGCGCCACTGCGCTGCCGCACATCAAGGACGCGGTGCTCGCGTACGGCTTTCCAACCGGCGGCACCTCGCTCTCGATCACCAAGGGCATCGTCTCGCGAATCGAGTTCGTGCCCTACCAGCTGGCCACTTCGGGGCTGCGCATCCAGATCGACGCGGCGATCAATCCCGGCAACAGCGGCGGCCCCGCCATCGCCGACGGCAGGATGATCGGGCTCGCCTTCAGCCGGCTTTCTAACTCGGAGAACATCGGCTACATCATTCCGGACGAGGAGATCGAGCGCTTCCTCCAGCAGGTCGCTGCCGGTGGCTACACCGGCAAGCCTGCATTGCGCGATGAGTTCCAGACACTCGAGAACCCGGCGCTGCGCTCCTTCCTCAAGCTCGACCCCGCCGTGCACGGCCTGGTGGTGCGCCGCACCCACGAGACCCGGTCACCCTCGGCCCTCAAGCAGTGGGACGTCGTCACCCACATCGCGGACGTTGCGGTCGACGATCAGGGAATGATCAACATCGCCCCGGAGCTGCGTCTCTCGGCCGGATACCTGGTGCAGACGAAGGCGCACAACGGCATGCTGCCACTCACGATCGTGCGCGCCGGCAAGACGCTGCACGTCGATGAGCCCGTGCCCCTGCAGTACCCGCTGATGATCAGCGCGCTGGAAGGGACCTACCCGCGCTATTTCATCTACGGGCCCCTGGTGTTCGAGGCGGCCTCGCAGGACTTCCTCGGCGCACGCGCCAAGGATCTCGGTGCACTGATGTTTGCCAGCGGCAGCCCTCTGATGACCCTGTGGGGAGAGCCGCCGCAGCCCGAGCGCAGCGAGCTCGTGCTGGTTCCCGCACCGCTGTTCCCTCATCGCCTTTCCAAGGGCTACGGGTCGCCCGCGGGCGCGGTCGTGAAGTCCGTCAACGGCGCCCCGGTCAGGAGCCTCGCGGACCTGGTGGCGCGGCTGCGCGACCTCAAGGACGAGTTCGTGTCGTTCGAGTTCGACGGGCGACTCGGGGAGGCGCTGGTTTTCCGCCGCGAGGAAGTGCTCGCGTCCACCGAGCAGATCCTGACCGACAACGGGGTGCGCGCCCAGGGCTCGCCCGACGTACTCAGGATCTGGGAGCGGAAGTAAGGCAAGCCGGTGCTTGCCCTCGCCGGCGGCCGGCTTCAGGCCGCGAGCCGCTGCTCGAGGCGCTGACGCACGCCTGACCACTCGCTTGCGATGATCGAAAAGCGCGCCGAGTCGCGCGGGATCAGATCGCTCGCCAGCCGATGCGCGCGCAACGTTCCCTCGAACACCGCTCCGATCCGGGCGAGGGCGGCGCGCGAGCGCTCGTTGCGCATGTCGGTGTGGAAACATACGCGGTGCACGTGCCAGCGCTCGAACGCGTGCTTCAGCATCAGGACCTTGGCCTCCGTGTTGGCCGCCGTGCGGACGGCCGAGGCTGCGAGCCAGGTGTAGCCGATTTCGCAGGCGTCGGGGCCTTCCCGCCCCGCCTGCGGGTGGCCGGCCGGCCAGTCCCAGCGCTCGATGAGGAAGAAACGGGTCGAGCCGATCACTTTGCCATCGCTGAGGCGCAGTGTCGCAAAAGGCAGCGCCGTACGCTCCTCGCGCCAGCGCACCGCTGTGTCGACATAGCGCGTCATGCCATCGACATCGAAGGGCAGAGGCGTCCACCGGTAGAGCAGCGGATCTTCGGCCGCCGCCGCCACCAGGCCCGGAACGTGATCGCGTGCGAGCGGCTCGAGGCGCACGTGCGTGCCGGTCAGGACGACATC
>DATGJR010000122.1:0-19121 GCA_035295065.1 Steroidobacteraceae bacterium | reverse complement strand
CGGGCGGCACACTGATGGCGACGGCGCTGCCTCGTGCGGAGCTCGTGAGTGCGGTGGCCGCCGACCGGGCGCGTCCCGGGCATCACACCTGGACCAGCCATCTGGTGCGCGGGTCGTTCATCGGCGTATCGCTCATCTTTCTTGCGGCTCTGCTCATCGCACCGCTCGCGACGGTCTTCGCCATGGCCCTCGCCCACGGCCTCGAGGCCTACTTCGCGAACTTTGCCGATCCCGACACCGCCGCTGCGATCCGCCTGACGCTCACCACCGCGGCGGTGGTTGTCCCGGTCAACACCGTGTTCGGCCTGGCGGCGGCCTGGGCCATCGCCAAGTTCGAATTCCGCGGCAAGAGCGTGCTGATCACCCTGATCGACCTGCCCCTGGCGGTCTCGCCGGTCATCTCCGGCATGATTTTCGTGCTGCTGTTCGGGCTGCACGGCTGGTTTGGTCTGTGGCTGCAGGAGCACGCCATCAGCATCATCTTCGCCCTTCCGGGCATCATGCTGGCGACCATGTTCGTCACCTTTCCCTACGTGGCGCGCGAGCTCATCCCGCTGATGCAACAGCTCGGCAACGACGAGGAGGAAGCCGCCATCACCCTCGGCGCCGGCGGCTGGATGACCTTCTTCCGCGTCACGCTGCCGAAGATCCGCTGGGGACTGCTCTACGGGGTCATCCTGTGCAACGCTCGCGCCATGGGCGAGTTCGGCGCAGTCTCGGTGGTCTCGGGGCACATCCGCGGGCTCACCAACACCATGCCGCTGCACATCGAGATCCTCTACAACGAATACAACTTCGTGGCCGCCTTTGCGGTAGCCTCGCTCCTTACGATGCTGGCAGCGCTCACCCTGGCTGTGAAAACTCTGGTGGAACGCACCGGTTACCGGCGTCGCTGATCGATGCTCGAGAGAGTCCTGCGCCTGTGGAGATCCGTGTGGCCGGACCCGGCCCGCACCAGCCTCGGCTGGTGGCTGATCGCCATCCACGTGCTGATCGTGCTGCTGGTCGGTGGAGGCATCACCTGGTCGGCGAGCCGCATGCTGCAGACCGAGGCCGACCAGCAGAGCATGGCGCGCGCGCAGCTCGCCGCGACCATGGCGCGCGAGGACCTGCGACGCATGGGCGAGGATGCCCTGGCCGCGGCGCGCGCCCTGGCCGCGCGCCCCACCCTGCAGCGGCTGGTAGCGGAAGGCCAGAGCGAGGCCCTGACACCCTTCCTGCTGCGCGCCTGCGAAGGCCTCGCCGTCGATGCCTGCGCCGTCGTCTCCGGCACCGAGGTGGTGGCGCTTTCAGGCCCGGCGGTCGACTGGAGCCAGGCGATCACGGCCAGCGGCGAGCAGGGCGCGATATTCATGGCGCTGCCGGCGCTCGAGCGCGTGCCCGTGCTCGGCGCCTGGGCGCCGCTCGGCAATACGCAGCGACGCCTCTACGTGGCGCGCCGGCTGGATGAGCGGCTGGCGGGGACGCTCACGCATCTGACGGGGATCGAGATCCGGCTCATCGACTATCGGCTCTACACCGGCGGGCCCGTCACCGCTTCCACGCCGCTCTACTCGGCGGCGCTCGCCGACGGGCGCTCGGCCGTGCAGCGCATCGCCTCCCAGCAGACTTACGCGGCGAGCGTGCCGGTTTTCGCCTCTAGCGGCGAGGCCATCGCCCTGATCGAGGCACGGCTGCCCTTCAGCGCCGTCGACACCTCGACCCGGCCCCTGATTCACAAGCTCCTGGTGACGGCGCTCCTCCTGGCGCTCGTCGCCGTGCTCGCCGGGGTGGTGCTCGCAGAGCTGGTTGCGGCCCCCGTGCGGGCGCTCACCGCGGCCGCAACGCGCATCGGCGCCGGCGATTTCTCCGTCTCCATTCCCCCCGGCGGCGCCGCCGAGGTCGGCGCGCTGGCGCGCACCATGGAGGACATGCGCCGCAATCTCATCGACCTGACGAGCACGCTGCGCACCCGCGAGGCCGAGGCACAGGCGGTGCTGAGTGGCATCGTCGAGGGCGTCTATGCGGTCGACCGCAACCGCAACATCCGCTACCTCAACCCGCAGGCCGCGCGCCTGCTCGGCGTGACCGCCGAGCAGGCGGTGGGCCGCTTCTGCGGCGACGTGCTCAAGCCGCGTCGCGAGGACGGCCGTCGGCCGTGCGATTTCCGCTGTCCGATCACCCAGGCGCGCGCCAGCGGCCACGTGCAGGCGGTCGAGCAGCTCGAGAGCGCGCCGGGCGCGGCCCGCACCGCCGTCATCACCAGCGCGCCCGCCGTGGAGGGACTGCAGGTGCAGGTGATCCGCGACGAGACCGAGCTCGAGTCGGTGCGCCGCGCCCGTGACTCGGTGCTCGCCAACATCAGCCACGAGTTTCGTACGCCGCTCGCCGCGCAGCTCGCCTCCATCGAGTTGCTGCTGGGCGGGCTCGACCACATGCCGCCGGCACAGCAGCGCGAGCTCGTCAGCTCGCTCGAGCGCGGGACGCTGCGCCTCACGCAGCTCATCGACAATCTGCTCGAGAGCGTGCGCATCGAGTCCGGCCAGCTCGCCATTCGCCACCAGAGCCTGTCGCTCGCGGAGGTGGTGGACGAGGCACGCGCGCTCGTCGACTCGCTCCTCGCACAGCGCCGCCAGACCCTCGAGCTGGCGTTGCCCCGCGACCTGCCGCAGCTGTCCGGCGACAAGCCGCGTCTCACCCAGGTCTTCGTCAACCTGCTCGCCAACGCCAACAAATTCGCGCCCGAGGGAAGTGTCGTGCGCATCGGCGCCGAGGCAGATCGCGAGGAGCTGCGCACGTGGGTCGAGGATGAGGGTCCGGGACCTGCCGGCGGCGACGACACCGCGCTCTTCACGCGCTTCCGCCGCGGCACGGGAGAGGAGCCCGAGCCAGCGGGCTTGGGTTTGGGGCTTTCGATCGTCAAGTCGATCGTCGAGCGGCACGGAGGCACCGTGGCGTTCGAGCGCAGTGGCGAGGGTCGTACGCGCTTCACCCTGACACTGCCGGTGCAGCCCGCGCCGAGCGCATGAAGACCCTGGTCGCGGACGACGATGCCGACCTGCGTGAGCTCATCGCCTTCACGCTCTCCCAGGCCGGGCATCTGGTGGTGAGCGCCGCGGACGGCACGGCCGCGCTGCGCAGCTTCGCCGCGGAGAGCCCGGACCTCGTGGTGCTCGACATCAACATGCCGGGGCTCTCCGGCTTCGAGGTCTGTGAGGCGATCCGCGCCCGCTCGCGTGTTCCGGTGATCATGCTCACGGTGCGCGGCGAGGAGGAGGATCTGGTGCGTGCGCTCGGTCTGGGCGCCGACGATTACCTCACCAAGCCCTTCAGCCCCCGCACGCTCATCGCGCGCGTCAACGCGCTGCTGCGCCGTGCGGGCCTCGAGAGCAGCGCCCCGCTCGAGGCCGGCCGCGTCAAGCTCGACCTCGAGGAGCACACGGTGAGCATCGGCGCCGGGCAGCCGGTGCGCCTCACGCGGCTCGAGCTGCGGCTGCTGCAGATGCTGCTGGCCAATGCGGGACGGGCGGTGAGCTCCGAGCGGCTGCTGGCACAGGTATGGGGACATCGCAGCAGCGGCGACCGCCAGCTGCTGAAGCAGCTGGTGCACAGGCTGCGCCACAAGATCGAGTCGGATCCGGCCGCTCCCTCGCTCCTGCGCACGGCCGCCGCCGGTTACAAGCTGGTCGTGGAGTGACGCTCAGCGGATGCCGCCACTCCCCGTGGCGCGCACCGACTCAGTGCGGAGCGATCTGATCGAAGACTCCGCCGTCGGCAAAGTGGGTCGCCTGCGCTCGCGCCCAGCCGCCGAAGTCGGCGATGGTCACGAGCTTCAGGCTCGGGAAGCGCTGCGCGTAGCGCGCCGCCACTTCCGGGTCGCGCGGTCGGTAGAAGTGCCGCGCGATGATCTCCTGGCCTTCCTTGCTGTAGAGGTACTCGAGGTAGGCCATCGCGACCGCGCGCGTCCCGTGGCGCAGCGCCACCTCATCGACCACCGCCACCGGCGGCTCCGCCAGTATGCTGACACTCGGGACCACGATCTCGAGCTCGCCACTGCCGATCTCGCGCACCGCCAGCATCGCCTCGTTCTCCCAGGCGATGAGCACGTCGCCGAGGCCGCGCTGCACGAACGTGGTGGCAGAGCCTCGGGCGCCCGTGTCGAGCACCGGGACGTTGTGGTACAGCTTCTTCACGAACTCGCGCGCGCTCGCCTCGCTCGCCCCGGGCTGCGCAAGCGCCCAGCCCCACGCGGCCAGATAGTTCCAGCGCGCGCCGCCGGAGGTCTTCGGGTTGGGAGTGATGACCGCGATGCCCGGCTGCACCAGATCGCCCCAGTCGTGGATCCCGCGCGGATTGCCTTTGCGCACCAGGAACACGATCGTCGAGGTATAAGGCGAGCTGTTGTCGGGCAGACGGCTTTGCCAGTTGAGGGGCAGGAGCTTGCCCTGCTCCGCGATGGCATCGATGTCGGCGGCCAGGGCGAGTGTCACGACGTCCGCCGCCAGACCATCGATCACCGAGCGTGCCTGCTTGCCGGAGCCGCCATGCGACTGGTCGATCCGTATCCTCTGACCGCTCCGGGTGCGCCAGTAATGGGCGAAGGCGGCGTTGAAGTCCGCGTACAGCTCGCGCGTCGCATCGTAGGAAACATTCAGCAGCGTCACGCGGCCGGCGGCCGTGGCGGAATCGGAAGAGCCACCGCAGGAGGCAGCCAGTGCGATCAGGGCGATCGCGGCAAGCGTGCGGACGATGCGCCGCGAAGCGAGTGCTGTGATCGTCACGGCATGCTAGCCGTGTGCCGAGAATCCCAGCGCGCGCCGCAGGTGCGGCTCGAGCGCCTGCGCCGCCGCGGCCACCGTGCGCGGGCCCCCGAGCGCGGCCAGCTGCGTCATCGCGAGGCCCTGATAGCCACAGGGGTTGATGCGGGTGAAGGGCTCCAGATCGAGCGCCACATTGAGCGCGAGCCCGTGATAGCTCCCACCGCGGCGCACCCGCACGCCGATGCTCGCGAGCTTGGCGCCTGCGACGTACACGCCCGGCGCGTGGCGGCGGCTCTCCGCCTCGATACGGAAGTCCGCGGCGAGGTCGATCACTGCGCGCTCGAGCGCGCTCACGAAGCCCCGGATCGACAGTCCCAAGCGCTTCAGGTCGATGAGCGGATAGACCACGAGCTGGCCCGGGCCGTGATAGGTCACCTGGCCGCCGCGATCGATCTGCACCACCGGGATGTCGCCGGGCGCGAGCAGATGCGTGCGGCTCGCGTTGACCCCGAGCGTGAACACGCGCTCGTGCTCGAGGAACCAGATCTCATCGGGCGTCGTGCGGCCGCGTTCCTCGGTGAAGCGCTGCATGGCGCGCCAGACGGGCTCGTAATCGAGGCGGCCGAGGTGGCGGATGACGGGCGCCGGCACCGCCGCCGCGGCCGGCATTGCCGTGGCGGGGACGGCGCTCATCGCGACAGGACCTGATTGTCGAGGCCGGCGTTGTTACGCTCGAGCGCGCGCTCGGCGCGGTAGCTCGAGCGCACCAGCGGGCCAGAGACGCACTCGAGAAACCCCAGTCCCAGTGCCTCGGTGCGATAGCGGTCGAACTGCGCCGGGGTGACGAAGCGCTCGACCGGAAGATGATGAACGGTGGGCCTCAGGTACTGCCCGAGCGTCACGATGTCGACGCCCGCCGCGCGCAGCTCGCCGAGCGTCTGCGTGATCTCCGCATCGCTCTCACCCAGGCCGAGCATCAGGCTGCTCTTGGTGAGGACCGAGGGGCGGTGGCGTTTGGCGTGCGCGAGCACGCTGAGCGTCTGCTCGTAGCCGGCGCGCGGATCACGCACCGGGTGCGTCAGGCGCCGCACCGTCTCGATGTTCTGCGCGAACACCGCAATGCCGGAGTCGACCACGGTCTCGACGTCGGCGAGTACTCCCGCAAAGTCAGGTGTCAGCGCTTCGACCGCGGTCGAGGGATTGCGCCGGCGGATGGCTTGCACGCACGCCGCATAGTGCGCGGCACCGCCGTCGGGCAGATCATCGCGGTCCACCGAGGTGAGCACCACGTACTTCAGCCCCATGAGCTCCACCGTGCGGGCCGCGTTCTCCGGCTCACCGGCGTCCAGCCAGCCGTGGGGATTCCCCGTGTCCACCGAGCAGAAGCGGCAGGCGCGCGTGCACACCGCACCCATCAGCATCAGTGTCGCGGTGCCGGCGTTCCAGCACTCACCGATATTGGGGCATTTGGCCTCCTCGCAGACGGTGGCCAGTCGGTGCTCGCGCACCAGCGCCCTGACGTCGCGGAACCCCTCCCCGGCCGGCGCGCGCGCCTTGAGCCAGGGGGGCAGGCGGCGGGCAGCCGGCGAAGAGAACGGCTCCGGCGGTCGCGCCTTGACGCCATCCCGTATGGCTGTAAACCCTTGAGGAGTAAGGTATTTCTCTCCGCTTCGCGGAGAGGCGGGGGGCGCCGTTACGACCGGAATTCCTTTGAGCTCGGACATCGGCTCATTTTAGCGCAGCGAGCCGCGCCTCAAGTTGCGCGAGCCGCTCTGCCGTCCCGACGTCGCTCCAGGCTCCCCGGTGCAGCTCGCCGCGCACCTGCCGCGCCGCGATGGCGCGGTTCAGCACCGGCAGCAGCGGAAAGCGCTCGCCGGTGCAGCCCTGGAAGAACTCGGGCCGAAACAGACCCACACCCGAGTAGGTGAAGCGGTCGGTGTCGCGGCTCACGACGAGGTCGCCGTCGAGTCCAAAATCTCCGCGGGAATTGTGCGGCGGGTTGGGCACCAGCACGAGATGCGCCAACGCGCCCTCTTCCAGTGCGAGTGCCGCGAAATCGATGTCGGTCCAGATGTCGGCATTCACGACCAGGAACGGCCCGGGCCCGAGCAGCGGTACGGCGCGAAAGATGCCGCCCCCGGTCTCGAGGGGCACCGGCCCCTCCTCGCTCCAGCTGATCGACACACCCCACTCGCTCCCGTCACCGAGTGCGGCGCGCAGCCGCTCCGCGAGCCACGAGAGATTGATGACGACGTCCCGGATGCCGGCGCGCGCGAGCGCGGCGAGGTGCCAGGCGATGAGGGGCTTCCCGGCGACCGGCACCAGCGGCTTGGGGAGCGAGTCGGTGATCGGCCGCAGCCGCTCGCCGCGGCCAGCCGCGAGCAGCATGGCCTTCATGCGCTCACCGCCGTGGCGATCGCCGCTGCCACCCGGGCATTGGCCACCGGCAGGGCGGAGGCGATGCGGCTGGCGATGAATTCCCCGAGCGGCGCGAGCTCGGCATACTGCGCGCAGGTCTCGCGCACGTAGGCCAGCACCCGCGGCAGGTCAGCGAGATAGCCGCTCTTGCCGTCGCGATACCAGAGCCGGCAGAAGATGCCGAGCACCTTGATGTGCCGCTGCACTCCGATCAGGTCGAACCAGCGCAGGAACTCCGCTTCACTCGCCCCGGCCGCGCCTCCCTGCGAGCGCAGCTGCGCGCGGTAGCCGCGCACCCACTCGATGACCCGCGCGCGCGGCCAGACGATGTAGCAGTCCTTCAGGAGCGATACCAGGTCATAACCTGCGGGTCCGCGCAGCGCGTCCTGGAAATCGATGACGCCGGGATTGCGCGCGCGCACCACCATGAGATTGCGCGAGTGGTAATCGCGATGCACGAACACCTGCGGCTGCGCCAGGCCCTCGCGGATGAGGAAGGCGAAGCTGTCGGCGAGAATGGCGGCCTGCTCGGCCGAGGGAGTGACCTCGAGGTGCCGGGCGAGAAACCATTGCGGCATGAGCGCGAGCTCGTTGCCGAGCGCCACTTCGTCGTAGGGAGCGAGCTCGCGGCTGGCCTCGCCGCCGCGCACCTGGATCAGCGCGAGTGCTGCGAGGGCGTCGCGGTACAGCGCCTGCGGGTCGTCGCCGGCGTTCAACCGCTCCAGGTAGAGCGTGGTGCCTAAGTCCTCGAGCAGCAGCAGCCCCTTGCCGGCATCGGCCTCGTGCACGTGCGGGACGTGCACGCCGAGGGATTCGAGCAGGCCCGTCACTTTCAGGTAGGGCCGGACGTCCTCCCGGGGAGGCGGAGCGTCCATCACGATGTAGCTTGCGCCGTCGTGAAATACGCGGAAGTAGCGGCGAAAGCTCGCATCGCTCGAGGCGGGCTCGATACGCTGTGGCGCCAGCCGCAGCTCGCGCGACAACCAATCCTCGATCAGCGCCACTCGCGCATCGGTCTGCGGCATGTTGGGAATCATTATAATGCCGCCCTCGATGCTGCGTCCGCGCCCATTCGTTCTCGTCACCCTCGCGTGCGGCAGCATCGCATCTGCCGCATGGGCGGAAGATCCGCCCTGTCCCTCACAGCTCAGGGTACCGGATGCGCGCTCTGGCGGCAGTCCGCCCGGCCGCAACGCACCGCCCGCGGCCGCGGCGCAGCCAGCCACGCCGACGGGCAACATCGAGATCTCGAGCGACAGTGCCGACGTCAGCGTCGAGGGAAAAGGAGCGCTCAAGGGGAACGTGGTGGTGCGTCAGGGCGATGTCGAGCTGCGTGCGAATCAGATGCAGATCGACAAGCCCGCGCAGACCGTGAAGAGCGACGGCACGATCGATTACTCAGGTCCCCTGGCCCACGTGACCGGTGCCGGCGGCAGCTACTCGGCGGCGAGCGGCGCGCAGTTCCGGCAGGCGCAGTTCGACATGAAGCAACGCGCCGCCCGCGGCGCCGCCGACAGCATGCAGCTCACCCCCGATGGCCTGCTGCGGCTCGAGGGCGTGTTCTTCACCACCTGCCCGGCGGCGGCGCACCCGGCGTGGGACCTCAAGGCGAGCAGCATCACGCTCGATACCCGCAACGGTGTCGGCACGGGACGCAACGCCCGGGTCGACTTCTTCGATGTGCCGATCGTATATCTGCCGTGGCTGTCCTTCCCGCTGAGCAGTGAGCGCAAGAGCGGCTTTCTCTTCCCGAGCATCGGCAACACCTCGACCAGCGGCGCGCAGCTGGCGGTGCCCTACTACTGGAACATCGCGCCGCAGGCGGACTTCACCTTCCAGCCCGTCGAGTACAGCAAGCGCGGACCGGATCTCGGGGGCGACCTGCGCTTTCTCAGCGCCGATCAGCACGGCGAGCTGCAATGGAACTTTCTGCCCAACGATCAGGTGTTTCACGGCAGCCGCAGCCGCGTGCAGCTCGATGATGTCGTCGAGCTGCCGGCGGACGTGCGCCTGACGCTCGATGCGCAGAACGCCAGCGACACCGGCTACTTCCAGGACTTCTCCCAGACCCCCGCGGGCACCAGCACCTCCTTCCTCGATCGCAGCGCCACCTTCTCCTATCGCGACGAGCACTGGAGCATCGACGCGCAGGCCCAGCAGTACCAGACGATCGATACGACGCTGCTGGCAGAGGAGCGGCCTTATGCACGGGTGCCGCGCATCGTCGCGGACGGCGACTACACGGCTCTCGGCCTCATTCATTACGGCTTCGATTCCGAGGTCGTGAATTTCGAGCACTCGGCGAGGAGCACCCCGGGGGTGCCGCCGCTCCCCACCGGCTGGCGCGAGGATCTCTACCCTGCGCTGTCGCTCGATCTCAGCGGCCCCGGTTATTTCTTCAGGCCGGCGGCCGCCTGGCGCGCCACCTTCTACGAGCTCGCCAATACGCTCCCGGGCGCCTCGAGCTCCCCCTCGCGCAACCTCCCCATCGACAGCCTCGACACGGGCCTGGTGTTCGAGCGCCAGACCGGATCGCGCGATCAGCGCACCCTGACACTCGAGCCGCGGCTGCTCTACCTCTACGTGCCCTACCGCAACCAGGATTCGCTGCCGGTATTCGACACCGGCATTCCGGATCTCAACCCGGTGGAGCTCTTTCGAACCAACCGCTACGTGGGCGCCGACCGCGTGAGCGATGCCGATCAGCTGAGCGTCGGGGTCACCAGCCGGCTGCTCGACGCCCAGACGGGCAGACAGTTCCTGGCCGCGACCTTTGGGCAGAGTTACTACTTCGAGACCCCGCGGGTGACGCTTCCCGGGGAGACGCCGATCACCGGCAAGCACTCGGACATGGTGGCGCAGCTCGCGCTCACGGCGTTCCAGAACTGGAGTGCCGATGCCGGCGTGCAGTGGGACCCGCAGAACCAGCGCAGCGAGCGTACGCAGGTCAACCTGCAGTACAAGCCCCAGAGCGATGCCGTGATCAACCTCGGCTACCGCTACGAGCGCTTCCAGCAGGTGCCTGAATTCGTGCAGGGCGTGCAGCTGCCCTGCAGTACCACGGCGGTCCCGGGAGCCGCCGCCGGCTGCGACGCGCAGGGGTTCGATCAGGTGGACGGCTCGGCCGCCTGGCCCATCGGACACGCCTGGAGCCTCTTCGCGCGCGAGGTCTTCGACCTGCGCAACCACGAAGAACTGGAGCGGTTCGGCGGCTTCGAGTACCGTGCGTGCTGCTGGCGGCTGCGGTTGGGCGCTCGGCGCTATGTGAGCACCTTTACCGGCTCGCGCGACACCGGAATCTGGCTGCAGCTGGAACTTGCGGGGCTTGCCGGTGTCGGATCGGCGTCGGATACCTCCCTCAGCGAGGAAATCCGTGGCTACACTCCAGCGGAAGCGAATTTACAGAGAATCAGGCCCCCGTGACGGCCCCTTCCAGGATCCTTTGAGGAAACAAGAACGATGCGACGGACAATGATGCGGGCGGTCGGCGCCCTGGCCGCAGGCGTGGCGGCCCTGTGCGTGCACGGGCCGGCGGCGGCGCAGACCCGCGAGCTCGATACCAAGGGCGTGATGCTCGATCGCATCGCGGCCATCGTGAATGACGGCGTGGTGCTCAACAGCGAGCTGGATACGCAGCTCGAGGTGGTGAGCGAGCGGCTGCGCACGCAGAAGCTCGAACCGCCGCCGCAGAACGTGCTGCGGCAGCAGGTGCTCGAGCGGCTGGTGCTGCAGGAGATCCAGGTGCAGCGAGCCAATCACGACGGGCTGAAGGTGTCCGACGAGACTCTGAACGCGGCGCTGCAGGATGTCGCCAAGCGCAACAACCTGACACTGTCGCAGCTGCCCGAGGCGCTCGCGGCCCAGGGGATCGACTACGCCGGCTACCGCGAGGATCTGCGCAAGGAAATCACGCTGCAGATGCTGCGCCAGCGCGACGTCATGGACCGCATCAGCGTTACGCCCAAGGAGATCGACCAGTATCTCGAGAAGCAGGCGAAGAAGCCCTCGGCGGGCAACGAGTACAACGTGTCGCACATTCTGATCGCGGTCGGGCAGGAAGCGAGCCCGGCGCAGGTGGAGAACGCCTCGCAGCGCGCGACCGAGGTCTATCAGAAAGCCAAGAGCGGCCAGGACTTCGCGCGCCTGGCCCTCGCCTACTCCAACAGCCAGACCGCGCTCGAGGGTGGCTCGCTCGGCTGGCGCAAGGAGACCGAGCTCCCGACCTTCCTCACCGAGGTCATCGCAAAGCTCAAGCCCGGCGAAGTCAGCGAGCCGCTGCGCACCCCCACCGGTTTTCACCTCGTCAGGCTGAATGAAGTGCGCGGGACGGCGGAGGGCAAGGCCATCGAGAACCAGGTGCACCTGCGCCACATCCTGATGAAGACCACTGCGCTCGCGGACGATGCCACCGTGCAGCTGAAGCTCGAAACCCTGCGCGACCGCATCATGCGCGGCGAGGATTTCGCGGGGCTGGCTCAGACCAACTCCGAGGATCCGGGCTCCGCCTCCGCGGGTGGCGATCTGGGCTGGGCCGGACCCGGCTCTTTCGCGCCCGATTTCGAGCAGAGGGTCCTGAAGATGAAGGACGGCGAGGTCAGCGAGCCTTTCCGTACGCAGTTCGGCTGGCACCTCGTGCAGATGCTCGGCCACCGCCAATACGACAACACGGACGAGGTCAAGCGTCGCAAGGCCCTGGAGGCGATCCGGGCCAGCAAGGCGGACGAGGAGACGGAGCTGTGGCTGCGCCGCCTGCGGGATGATGCCTACGTGGAGTTCAAATCCTAGGCCGCGGCGCGGCTGCTCCATGATTCCCCGAATCGCCGTCACGTCGGGCGAGCCCGCAGGGGTGGGACCCGAGCTCTGCCTGACTCTGGCCGCGCGCGAGCTGGATTGCGAGCTCGTGTGCCTCGCGGACTCCTCGCTCCTCGCCGAGCGTGCAGGCCGCACGGGTGCGCACCTCGAGCTGCGACCCTACCTGGCACAAGGGCGGCCGAGCTCCGCGCGCAGCCGGCATGTGCCGGGGACACTGCTCACCGAGCACTTCCCGCTGCGCGCGCCGAGTCAGCCGGGCCAGCTCGACAAGGCCAATACGCCCTACGTGCTGGGGCTCCTCAACCGCGCCATCGACGGGGCGATCGCCGGGGAGTTCGACGCGATCGTCACGGCCCCCGTGCATAAGGGCATCATCAACGATGCCGGCATCGCCTTCCTCGGACATACCGAGTATTTCGCGCAGCGCGCGCACGTTTCCCGCACCGTGATGATGCTGACGACCGGGACGCTGCGGGTCGCACTGGCCACCACCCATGTGCCGCTCGCGGCGGTGAGCGCAGCCATCACCGTCGGATCGCTCTGCGAGACGGTCGCAATCCTGGCGCGCGACCTCAGTGTGCACTGGAAAATCCGCGCCCCGCGCATCGCGGTGTGCGGCCTCAATCCCCACGCCGGCGAAGGCGGCTACCTCGGGCAGGAGGAGCTCAAGGTGATCGGACCGGCCATCGAGAAGCTCAAGGCACAGGGGCTGCGCGTCAGCGGACCGCTGCCGGCGGACACGGTCTTCGTGCCCCGCATTCTCGAGTCCTTCGATGCGGTGCTCGCGATGTATCACGACCAGGGCCTGCCGGTGGTCAAGCACGCGGGCTTCGAGCGCGCGGTCAACGTCACGCTCGGGTTGCCCTTCGTGCGCACCTCGGTCGACCATGGCACTGCGCTCGACCTCGCCGGCACCGGCCACGCCGACCCGGGGAGCCTTGCGGCCGCGGTGCACCTGGCGATCGAGCTCTCAACGCGGTAAGCGCGGTTGGCCCGCGCCGCACCTCTTCGTCGGCCGCCGCGTCGCAAACGCTTCGGTCAGCATTTCCTGCACGATCCCGCCGCGATCGAGCGCATCGTGGCAGCTCTCGCGCCGCGTCCCGGCGACAGCCTCGTGGAGATCGGTCCGGGGCGGGGTGCTCTGACGGAGCGGCTGCTCGCGTTCGCGGATTGCACGCTGGATGCCATCGAGATCGACCGCGATCTGGCGGCGGCACTCGCCCCGTCTTTCGTTGACTCCTCGCGCCAGGCGCTCCACGTCGCCGATGCGCTCGAGTTCGACTATTCGCAGCTCGCCTCCTCGCGCGGCGGGCGACTGCGCATCGTCGGGAATCTCCCCTACAACATTTCGACGCCGCTCCTCTTCCGGCTGCTCGCTCACGTGTCGGTGATCACCGACCTGCACGTCATGCTGCAGCGGGAGGTCGTGGAGCGGCTCGCCTCGCTCCCGGGTGAAGCCAACTACGGCCGCCTGAGTGTGATGCTCGCGCCGTGGCTGAGCGCCGTGCGGCTGTTCGAAATCGGGCCCGGCGCATTCCAGCCCGCCCCCAGGGTCTGGTCGGCAGTCGTGCGGCTCACGGTGCGCCCGGTGCCGCTCTTCGCACCGAGCCCCTCTTACGCCGAGGTCGTGCAGGCCGCTTTCTCGCATCGCCGCAAGACGCTGCGTAACGCCCTCGCTCGCCTGCTCAGTCGCGAGCAGATCAGTGCCTGCGGGATCGATCCGGGCGCCCGGCCGGAGACTCTCGCACCACAGCAGTTCAACATCCTGGCGGAGGCGCTCGACCGCGCGCACCTCTCCGGCTAGGCTTGCGTTTCGGGGGGCGCTGCAGCGGAGATTCACGATGACGGTTTACCGTCGCATCCTGCTGGTCCTGGATCTGACCGAGGACAGCCTCATTCTCGGACGGCGCGCGCAGGCCCTGGCCGCGGCGCTGGGAGCCGAGATCGAGCTGCTCCACGTGGTCGAGTTCGTGCCGGTCGAGCCGATGGGCGAGGCTCTCATGCCCTCGGTGCAGATCGAGGAAGAGCTGCTGCAGCGTGCGCGGCAACGCCTCGCGACGCTCGCCACCGAGCTGGGTCTCGCCGGGGCTTCCTGCCGGGTCGAGAGCGGCAATGTCAAATCGGAGATCGTGCGGGTAGCGCGCGAGCGCCATGTCGATCTCATTATGTTGGGCAGCCGCGAGCGCCACGGGCTCTCGATCCTGGTGAACCTTACGGAGGACACCGTGCTGCACGCCGCGCCGTGCGACGTGCTGGCGATGCGCGTCGGGCGGCCCTGAGGACTTGCTAGAATCGACGCCATGACGCTCCAGGGGCACAAGATCCGCGTCGACGTCGAGACCAGCTATCTCGACGAGCAGTCCGATCCGCGCGAGCACCGCTTCGTCTTCTCCTACACGATCACCATCCGCAACGAGGGACAGGTTCCCGCGCGGCTGCTGACCAGGCACTGGGTCATCACCGACGCCAACGGCAAGGTCGAGGAAGTGCGTGGCGACGGCGTGGTGGGCGAACAGCCTTACCTCAAGCCCGGGCAGGGCTTCCGCTACTCGAGCGGCGCGGTCCTCGAGACGCCGGTGGGCGCGATGCAGGGGAGCTACCGGATGCTGGCCGACGATGGCGCACATTTCGATGCGCCCATCGAGCCGTTCCGTCTCGCCATGCCCGGCATCCTGCAGTGACGCGCTATGCGATCGGTGACATCCAGGGCTGTCACGAGGAACTACGCGGCCTTCTTGCGCGGCTGAAGTTCTCCGCGGACCGCGACCGCCTGTGGTTCGTCGGCGACCTGGTCAATCGCGGCCCGCAGTCGCTCGAGACGCTGCGCCTGGTCCGCGCCCTGGGCGACAACGCCGTCACGGTGCTCGGCAACCACGATCTGCACCTGCTGGCGGTGATGCACGGCGCGCGCCCGAAGCGCAGGTCCGACACACTCGATGCCGTGCTGGCCGCTCCCGATCGGGAAGCGCTCACCGAATGGCTCCTGACCCGGCCACTGGCGCACAGCGAGGCGAACGATCTGCTGGTGCATGCCGGCGTCGTGCCGCAGTGGACCGTGGCCATGACGCTCGAGCTTTCGCGCGAGGTGCAAGCCGCGCTGCGCCGCGACCCGCGCCGGCTGCTCGAGCGCATGTACGGCAACGCGCCCGATACCTGGAGTGCGGCGCTCGAAGGCATGGAACGGCTGCGCTTCGCGATCAACGCACTCACGCGGATGCGCGTGTGCACGGCGGACGGGCGCATCGATCTCACGTTGAAAGGTCCGCCGCCGCCGCCATCGTCGCCGCTGCGCCCCTGGTTCACGTTCGCCGGGCGCGCCACGCGCGCCAGCCGCGTCATCTTCGGCCACTGGTCGGCGCTCGGGCTGGTGCTGCAGCCAGGCGTGCTCGGACTCGACACCGGCTGCGTGTGGGGCGGAGCGCTCACGGCTGTCGATCTCGACGCCGCGGACCCCGCTGCGATCGAGGTCTCCTGCCGCGGCTATCAGCGGCCGGGTGACTGAAGCGGGCCACTCACTCGGCGGTGAGGGCAGGTCCCCATGAGACGGTCATCTGCGGTGTGTCGGCTCGATAAACACCCGGCGTGAGCTCGAGGTCCACCGGCGCCCCACCCGCCGGATGGATCGGCAGCACCACGCGCTGGGCCGCGCGCACCTCGAGCGCACCGATGGCGCCCGGCCGCACGCGAAAAGCGAGGCGCACGGGCCACGAGCCGCCGGCGGCAGGTTTGAGCACCAGGCTCCCCGAGCCACCCGTCGCGCTCAGATCCACGAGCAAGGTGTTGCGCTTCCAGTATTGCGGGAAGCTATCGGAGGCGGCGCCCGCGATGTCGAGCTCGTGCACCGGCACCGGCGCCGCCGGTGCCTTGCGGTGCCAGGGCCAGTGCAGATGGCTGCAGCCACTCACGGCGAGCAGTGTGGTGAGCAGGATGGCGCGCGCCGCAGCGCTCGTTGCCAGCTTCGTCTTCATAACGCGTACCATACTAGATCAGGCGTGGAGGACCCATGGAATCGTTACACGCACTCAATTTCCGACAGTGGATCGATGCCAACCGGGCGCAACTGAAGCCCCCCGTGGGCAACAAGCGCGTCTTTCGCGACGGCGACTTCATCATCATGGTGGTGGGCGGCCCCAATTCCCGCAAGGATTACCACGTCGACCCGGGCCAGGAGTTTTTCTATCAGCTCGAAGGCGACATGGTGCTGAAGACCATCCAGGATGGACGCGCGGTGGATGTGCCGATCCGTGCGGGCGAGATCCTGCTGATCCCACCCAACATGCCACATTCGCCACAGCGGCCTGCCAACACCGTGGGGCTGGTGGTCGAGCGCGCGCGCCGCGCCGGCGAGCAGGACGGTTTCCAGTGGTACTGCGAGCGCTGCGGCAACCGCCTGTACGAGGAGTTCTTCCAGCTCACCGACATCGAGAAGCAGTTCCCGCCGGTGTTCGAGCGCTTCTTCTCCAGCCTCGAGCGGCGCACCTGCAAGCGCTGCGGCGCGGTGCTGGAGCGCCCGGCGTGAATGCCCGCATCGCGCTCGAGGGGCGCGAGATCGGTATCGATACGGCCCACCCGGTGAGCCTTGCCGTGGAGCTCGACTTCTCGGGTCCGCAGCCGCGGCATTTCGCAGCGCCTCCCGCCAGCGCCCGGCCCTTCGTGGCGCCCGGGTTCGCCGGCTCAGTCGAGCGCGGCGCGAGCTGCAACTGTGAGGTTCTCACACTCATCCCCCACTGCAACGGCACCCATACGGAATGCGTCGGCCACCTGACCCGCGAGCGGCTCGACGTGAGCGGCGTCGCTCCGTTCGGCTTCCTGCCGGCGCTGCTCGTGACGCTGACGCCGCAGTCCGCCGCGGGCTGTGACGAGGGAAGCTCACCGGCGCCGCGCGCGGGGGATGAGCTCCTCACCCGCAGCGCGCTCGAACAGGCCTGGCCGGCATCGCTTCCGTTCGCGGTGCTTGCCCTGATCGTGCGTACCCGGCCCAACACGGCCGACAAACGCAGCCGCGACTACTCCGCGCAGAACCCGCCGTATCTGTCACAACAGGCGGCCGCGCTCATCGTGGAGCGCGGCATTCGGCATCTCATTGTCGATCTGCCCTCGATCGACCGCACCCACGACGAAGGGGTGCTCACCGCGCACCGCCTGTTCTTCGGGCTGCCCCCCGGCGCGACCGAGCTCGCGCGCGCGACGCGCGCCGATGCCACGGTCACCGAGCTCGCGTTCGTGCCCGAGGCGCTGCGCGACGGACCGTACCTGCTCGAGCTGCAGCTCCCGGCGCTCGGCGGCGATGCGGTGCCGAGCCGTCCGCTGCTCTACCCGCTGCTGTAGATGCGGAGCTGCCACGCATGAGCCACGCGGCCACCCTCGAGCAAGCGCGCACACGCGATGCCAGCGATCCGCTGCGTCACTTCCGCGAGCGCTTCATGCTGCCCGCTGACGAGCGCGGCGCACCGCTCGTCTACCTCTGCGGTCACTCGCTCGGGCTGCAGCCGCGTGCGGCTCGCGAGCTGGTGCTCGAGGAGCTCGATGAGTGGGCGCAGCGCGCCGTCGAGGGGCACGAGCACGGGCGCCGGCCCTGGATCCCGTATCACGAGAACCTGCGCAGCGGTCTGGCCGAGCTCACCGGCGCGAGAACCGGCGAAGTCGTCGCGATGAATTCGCTCACCGTGAACCTGCACCTCATGTTTGCGAGCTTTTATCGGCCGGCGGGGACGCGGCGGCGCATCCTCATGGAAGCGGGGGCGTTCTCCTCCGACCGCCACGCAGTCGCCTCGCAGATTGCCTGGCACGGCCTCGATCCGCAGGACAATCTCCTCGAGCTCGCCCCCGCCGCCGGCGACCTCATCGACGAGCGCGCCATCGAAGAGACCCTCGAGAAGCACGGGCGCGAGATCGCGCTCGTGTGGTGGCCCGGCGTGCAGTTCCGCACCGGCCAGGCCTTCGACCTGGCGCGCATCGCGCGCGCCGCGCACGCGCACGGCTGTCTCGCAGGCTTCGATCTGGCGCACTCGATCGGCAACACCCCGCTCGCCCTGCATGACAGCGGGGCAGACTTCGCCGTGTGGTGCAGCTACAAGTACCTCAACGCCGGGCCGGGCGCCCTCGGGGGTTGCTTCGTGCACGAGCGGCACACCAGTGCCCTGCCGCGCAACGCGCACCGCGGTGCCCTTCCCGGCGCGCGGCTCGCCGGCTGGTGGGGGCACGAGGCAGACACGCGCTTCCTCATGGAGGCGCAGTTCCACGCTGCCGCCGGCGCCGATTCCTGGCAGGTGAGCAATCCGCCGATCCTGGCGGCCGCGCCGCTCGTCGCCTCGCTCGCGGTGTTCGCCGCTGCGGGCATCGCCAGGCTGCGCGCGAAATCGCTCGCGCTCACCGGCTTCATGGAGGAGTTGCTGCGGCCGCTCGAGCCGCGAGTGCAGATCATCACACCGCGCGAGCCCGCCTCGCGCGGCTGCCAGCTCTCGATCCGCATCGCGGGCGGCACGAGCTCAGGCAGGCGCGTCTTCGAGGGGCTGCGGGCGGGCGGGCTGGTATGCGACTGGCGCAACCCCGACATCATCCGCGTGGCGCCGGTGCCGCTCTATAACCGCTTCGAGGACGTCGCGCGCTTCGTCGAGCACCTCGGCGCCGTGTTGTCGGGCGCCGCATGAAGGCGAGCTCCGGCGCTTGCGTCAATATCGTGGGTGCGGGACTCGCGGGCGCACTGCTCGCAGTGCTCCTGGCGCGGCGCGGCTTCGCAGTGACACTCTACGAGCGTCGCCCGGACCCGCGACAGGCGTCTCCCGAACGCGGCCGCTCCATCAATCTGGCCCTCGCTGCGCGTGGCATCGCGGCGCTCGAGCGCGCCGGGGTCATGGCGCAGGTGTGGCCGCTGACGATCGAGATGCGTGGCCGCATGGTGCACGAGCTATCCGGATCCGCCGCGCTGCAGCCCTACGGGCAGCGCCCGAACGAGGTCATCTACTCGGTCGGGCGCGCCGATCTCAATCGCGTCCTGATCGAGGAGGCGCTGCGCCATGCGGGCGTGACGGTGCGCTTCAGCCACCAGGCCTGCGGCGTGGACCTCGGTCGTGACCGGTTGCGCCTTCGCGAGCTCGCGAGCGGCGCCGAGCACGAGGTGCCCCTCGCCCCCACCATCGCCACGGACGGGGC
>DATGJR010000121.1:0-11278 GCA_035295065.1 Steroidobacteraceae bacterium | reverse complement strand
ATCCTACAACATCCGATCAGACCGCAGGTCTGGACACGCTGGACCAGCATCTTTCTCTCCTACGCCGCGCGCGGCATCGGACCGGGTCTGGTCGTCGATGACGGAACGATCGCGCCGACCGCGGCGCTCAGCTCGCTCCCTTTTGCGCCCGAGATCGTGCTGCCTGCCGCGCACGAGATGTACGAGCGCTACGGTTCCTCGATCTACTCGACTTACGGTTTTCTCGACGCGTTCAACGTGAGCTTTCGTGCGGCGGACGAGGCGCATCGCCCACAGGGCTCGCCAGGCTGGGTCGATCCGGAATACATTGGCATCGACGAGGGCCCGATCCTCGCGATGCCCGAGAACTATCGGAGCGATCTCATATGGCGAGTCATGCGCAGCAGCCGTTATCTCCGCGAGGGTCTTCAGCGCGCGGGCTTTTCCGGCGGCTGGCTGGCGCAAGCCCACTGATTCGCGTGCGCCTGGCGGCGCTGGCGGTACTTGCCTTCGCGCTGTTTGGGGCCGCCGCCGAAGCTCAACCCGCCGAGATCGTAGTGGACGCCAACGCGGCCACCCGGCCGTTCCCACATTTCTGGGAGCACATGTTCGGGTCGGGGCGCGCGCTGCTGAGCCTGCGCGAGGGCTATCGCGAGGATCTGCGTGCCGTGCGCCGCATCACCTCGATTGGCTACGTGCGCTTTCATGGCATCTTTCTCGATGACATGGGTGTATACACCGAAGGTCCGAAGGCAGCCCCCGTCTACAACTTCTCCTACATCGATCAGGTGTACGACGGACTGCTTGCCAACGGTGTGCGTCCATTCGTTGAAATCAGCTTCATGCCTCGCCAGCTGGCGAAGCGCGACATCCGCCAGAGTTTCTGGTATCGCCCGGTGGTATCGCCGCCGAAGGACTACGCGCGCTGGGACGCGCTGATCGATGCGTTCGCCCGCCACCTCCTCGAGCGTTACGGCGTCGAGGAGCTCAGCCAGTGGTACTTCGAGGTCTGGAACGAGCCGAACCTCGATTTCTGGGGCGGCCAGCCTCGCCAGTCGACGTACTGGGAGCTGTATGACCACACCGTCCGGGCGCTCAAGGCGGTGAGTCCGCGCCTGCGGGTCGGGGGTCCGGCCACGGCCCAGGCGGCCTGGGTGCCGGCGTTCATCCGCCACTGCAAGGAACACGACGTCCCCGTCGACTTCGTCTCGACCCACGTGTACGGGGATGACACCGCCAAGGACGTGTTCGGGACGCGCGAGCAGATCCCGCGCAAGGACATGGTGTGCCGCGCGGTGCAGAAGGTGCACGCGGAGATCCAGGCGTCCGCGGCACCCGAGCTGCCCCTCATCTGGAGCGAATTCAACGCGAGCTGGGGCAATCACCCCGCGGTCACCGATGCGCCCTACATGGGCCCCTGGCTCGCAGAGACGGTGAGCCAGTGCGACGGACTCACCCAGGACATGTCCTATTGGACTTTCTCGGACGTGTTCGAAGAGCAGGGCGTGGTGCGCACTCCGTTTTACGGGGGCTTCGGCCTGCTGGCGGTCGGAGGAATCCCAAAGCCGGCGTTCAACGCCTTCGCGTTGCTCCACCAGCTCGGGGATCAGCGGATGGCGAGCGATGCCGATGGAGCGCTTCTTACCCGTCGCGCCGACGGCACGCTGGTGATCGCTGTGTGGAACTACGCGGATCCCGGCACTACGCCCCCGGTGCGTCAGGTGGTCCTGAGCTTGAGGAACCGCGCGACATCCACGGTGACGGTGCAGTCAATCGATGCGGAGCACGGCAACTTCCGCGGTGCCTACGCGCGGATGGGCTCGCCTGGCAATCCGACGCAAGGACAGCTTGCCGAGCTTCGTGCCGCGGCCGCGCTCCCCGAGACGGTGGTCGAGCCGCTGGACGCGGGACGTCTCGCACTCGCGATCCCCGCCGACGGCCTGGTTCTCGTGACGGTCCCGGCGTCTGCGAAAAGCGACTGAATCGACGGCCGAGCTCGCGCCAGCGCGTTGTCAGCCGAAGCTGACAGGTGAATACGCATGACCCTGCCAGATGCAGGCCGCGTCCGACTGCAAGCTCGGGCGCATGCAGTCTGGGACGCTCTGCGTGCGGTACCTGAGTGGCCGCATGCACGCGGGTGCTCGCGTGTGCGCCGGCTGGCGGTAGCGGCGGTGGTCGTGGCCGCGTGCCTTTTGTTGTCGATCCAGCCGGCTCACGACCCTGGCGTTCGCGCCCGCAGCCTCGAGGTGCTGTCCTATGATGCCTCGGCTGAGTCGGCGTCGGCACCGCAGCCCAGCTCTCCACCTCCTTCATCCACCCCGCAGACTTCGCCGCCCGGCGCACCACAAGTCTTTGGCTACGCGGACGTCGAGCGGCTCGCCGCACAAAGGGCCTCGCACGATTTCCACCCGCCGCCGGATACACTGCCGCCGAGCCTCGCCAACCTGAGCTTCGAGCAGTACCGCGACATCAGCTTCCGCCCGGAGAGCGCGCTGTGGCACGGGCGCGCGATGTTCGAAGTGCAGTTCTTTCATCGCGGCTATCGAAACCGGCAACGGGTCAACATCTTCGAAGTCGGTCCCGATGCCGTCACCGCCGTTCCTTATAGTCCCCAGCTCTTCGTCTTCGGCCGATCGGTGAAAGCGCCGCGGGCGGGAGATGCCCGGCTGGGCTTTGCGGGCCTGCGTGTTCACTATCCACTGCAGACTCCGAACTACAAGGATGAGGTCATCGCCTTTCTCGGCGCTTCCTATTTCCGTGTGCTGGGCCGTAATGAGCGCTACGGCGCCTCGGCGCGCGGGCTCGCGATCGACACCGCGGCTCCGGGCGGGGAGGAGTTTCCGACCTTCACCGATTTCTGGCTGGTGCGTCCGCAGCCGGGCGACCGCTCGCTGACCGTCTACGCCCTGCTCGACAGCAAGAGCGTAACGGGCGCCTACCAGTTCGAGATCAGGCCCGGTGAAATCACCCAGGTCGATGTGCATTGTGAGCTCTACCCGCGTCGTGCCATCGCCAAGCTCGGCGTTGCCCCCCTCACTTCCATGTTTCTTTACACCGATGACGGGACGGGAAAGCGTTTCGACGACTTCCGTCCGCAAGTCCACGACAGCGATGGCCTGATGAGTGAGACGGGGCAGGGCCATTGGATCTGGAGACCGCTGGGGAATCCGCGCGAGTTGCGCGTCAATCGCTTCATGGACGATGACCCGGGCGGCTTCGGGCTGATCCAGCGCGAACGCAGCTTCAGCCGTTACCAGGACGCGATCGGGCAGTATCAGCTGCGACCGAGCTACTGGATCCAACCGATCGGCTCGTGGGGGAAGGGGGGCGTTGAGCTGGTCGAGATTCCGAGTGACGAGGAGATTCACGACAACATCGTCGCCTATTGGGTCCCGGCCTCGCCCGTCGAGGCGCGCAAGCCCCTGGGCTTCGCTTATCTCCTCTCGGCCTACCTCAGACAGCCCGACTGGCCACCGGGCGGGCGCGCGATCTCGACCCGCACCGGCAACCCTGCAAGCGATAACTCCGGCCACTTTCCCCCGGACGCGCGCCGCATCGTGGTGGAGTTCGCGGGCGGCGATCTCGACGGCCTTGCGGGCGCGCAACCCGTGAAGGCCGAGGTGCGCGCCAACAATGCTGTCGTCGGCGCGCCGACCGTCCGACGCCTGCCCGACACCGGCAGTTGGCAGGTCGAGCTCCTGGTGAGTCCAAAGGCCAGGAAGCCGGTCGACCTGCAATGCTTTCTCAGCCTCTACGGCGAGGTTCTGACCGAGACCTGGGTATATCAATGGAGCCCATGAGACGAGCGGCGCCCATCGGCCGCGCACGCTGGCGCGCCGGCGTACGCCGCGGCGTCTTCCTGACTCTGACGCTCCTCACGGGCGTCTCGGCGGGCGCGCTGCTGCACGACGTCCTGGCAGCGAACGGTATGGGTTATGTGGAGCTCCTTGGGCTTGGGCTGTTCTTTCTGCTGTTCACATGGATCTCCGGGTCGCTGTGGACCGCGATCGCCGGCTTTCTGGTGCGGCTCGCGGGCGGCGATCCGGCCGGCATCGACGTCCGCGAGGTGGCGGGGCGTCCGCTGCACGGGCGCATCGCGATTGCGATGCCCATTCACAATGAGGACGTCCGGCGCGTCGCGGCAGGACTGGAAGCGGTCTGGACCTCCCTCGCACGCGAAGCCGCCAGCGCTGCCTTCGATCTCTTCATCCTCTCCGACACCAGCGATGCGCAGATCGCCGTAGCGGAGGAGCTGATGTGGGAGAGTCTGGTCACGGCGCACGGAGCACGAGGTCGTATTTTCTATCGCCGCCGTCTCGAGCGCCGTCAGCGCAAGGCGGGGAACATCGCCGATTTCGTGCGCCGCTGGGGCGGCAACTACCAATGCATGATCGTCCTCGACGCCGACAGTGTCATGACCGGCGCCGCGCTGGTGACACTCGCCCGGTTGATGGAGGCACATCCGGAAATCGGCATCCTGCAGTCCCTGCCGCTGCCGATGGGGCGGCGCACCCTTTTTGGCCGGCTCATCCAGTTCGGCTCGCGGCTCCAGAGCCCGATGCTGACGAGCGGGCTCGCCTTCTGGCAGCTCGGAGAGAGCAATTACTACGGCCACAACGCCATCGTGCGGCTGGCGCCGTGGACGCAGTTCTGCGAGCTGCCGGTGCTGTCGGGCAGACCGCCGCTCGGGGGCGACATCCTCAGCCACGACTTCGTCGAGGCGGCTTTCATGCGCCGCGCCGGCTACGAAGTGCGGCAGCTGCCGGATCTCGAGGGTAGCTGGGAAGAGGTGCCGGCGAACGTCATCGACTTCGCCGCGCGCGACCGGCGCTGGACACAGGGGAATCTGCAGCACGCGCGCGTGCTGCTCCTGCCTGGCCTGCATCCCATGAGCCGCCTGCACTTCCTGACCGGCATCATGGCCTATGTCAGCTCGCCCATGTGGCTGGCGCTGCTGTTGCTCTCCTCGCTGGTCTCCGTGCGTGAGGCGGCGAAAACCCCCAGTTACTTCCTCAACGGATTCAACAGTCTCTTCCCCCTGTGGCCGCAGATGCGCCAGGGCGAGACCCTGGTGCTGATTACCATGACGGCGGTGGTGCTGCTGTTGCCCAAGGTGCTGGGCGCCATACTCGCGATTGGCGAGCGGCGTACGCGCCGGCAGTTCGGCGGGGCCACTCGCTTGTGCGTGAGCCTCCTGCTCGAGCAGTTCTTCAGTGTGCTGCTCGCGCCGGCCATGATGGTCTTTCACTCCACTTTCGTGGCGCAGACGCTGCTCGGGAGGACCGTGGCATGGAACGCGCAGGATCGCAGCGACCGCGGCGTGACGTTCCGCGAAGCCTTTGCCCGCCAGAAGTGGCAGCTGCTCCTCGGCCTCCTGTGGGGTGCGGCGCTCCTGCTGCTCGCGCGGCCTTTTTTCTGGTGGCTGTCTCCGGTCCTCATCGGCCTGGTGTGCGGTATCGGGCTCACGGTATGGACGAGTCACCCTGCGGCGGGCGAGCTTGCGCGGCGGTTGGGGTTGTTGCTCGTGCCCGAAGAGTCTGAGCCACCCGAGGAGCTGCTCGCGGTGTGCCTGCGGCGCTCGAGTCTTTCGGTGTTGGAAGCGTCCCATTCAGGTGCTGTTCACCGCAACGGCGAGTGTAGCCTCCCTCCTACAGGATCTTTCGGAGAACTCCCCCTCGATCCTGCCGGGGAGCCGTGTGAACGTCCGCAGCCTGAGCGGCTCACGGGAGAACAACGTTGAGAGCCTGAAGGCCGCCGCCAGGCCCCCGTACGGGGACTGAGGAACTTTCGACCGGTGCGGGCGGGTCAACAGATACGGAGGTCATCGAATGAGCAGCTCGTTGCGCGTTCGTTTAATGAGACACGCGATTGCAGGCGCACTCGCGTCCGCGCTGCTGGGTTGTGCTTCGCACCGGCACGATCTGGCGCGCGACAGCATCAAGCCCGATGCTCCCTACAGCAAGACCTTCCCGGGCTCGGGCGATGTGGTGTGTTGGAGCGTCAAGCGTGCGCTCCTCAGCCAGGGCTACATGCTGGATCGCCCGAGCGAGTCCGGAGTCATGACCGGTACCCGCGATTTTCAGCCGCAGCCGAAGCTCAACGTGAGCGTGAGGCTCCAGGCGACCTGTGCCGACAACAAGAACGGTACCAGCATCGTATTCGTCAGTGCGGTGCGCGAAGACAGCAGGCTGCAGAAGATGAAGCAGACCACCAGTGTCGGCGTCGGGCCCGCGACTCTCACGATGCCCTCGGGTTCGGCCCAGGTGCTCGGCGTCGTGCGCCGCGAGACGGTGCAGGACAGCGGGTTCTACGACCGATTCTTCTCCCTGGTGCAGGGGTTCATCGACCAGGAGCGCGTCGCTGCGGCGGGGCGCTCCGACTCCGGCACCGACGCGCGCCCGGATGAGGATCACGAGCCCTAGAAGGCTTCGCTCCTCGAGCGGGCGTATCCGATGAGACAAAAGGAGGTGTCAGATGAGACACGTGACCTCATTTACAACGCTCGCAATCGGCGCATGGCTGGTTGCGGCAATGTCGCCGGTTCTGGCCGCTGACGGGCAGCTTGCGCCTGCCGACCAACCGCGCGATCTGCGCTCCGACCTGGCCGCCGACCGGCAGAGCCTCGGTGCCGCGCAGGACCAGGCCCGCGCCGGGCAGCGCGACATCAAGGCCGATCGTCAGAGGATCGACGCAGATCGGGACAGCCTTCGCGGGGAGCGGCGCGACCTCGATGCCGACCGACGCAACCTGCACAAGGAACGGACCGATATCCGTGCTGACGAGCGTGCCATGCGTCGCAACGGCGGCGGGAAATCTGAGAAAGCTGAATGGAACGACATCCGTTCGGACCGCATGACGCTCGCCGGAGAGCAGGCGGACATCGCGGCGGACCAGCGGGCGATCAGTACCGAGCGCCAGAACATCGTCACGAGCCGTCAGGCAATGCAGTCGAGCGAGCAAAGTGTGCGCGCGGATGATCGGACGATGCGGGCCGACCGGCAGGATCTGAGGGCGGACCGTGGCGTAGCGCGCACCGACTTCGACGATCGTGGCAACGGTTGGCGTGACAACGACCGTGCCGATAACGATCGCGGCCGGGGCGACAACGACCGCGACCACGGCTGGCGCGATCGCGACCGCAGCTGGCGCGACCGCGATGACAGATGGCGCGGCGGTGAGAGCTCATGGCGTGACGATCGTGCGGTACGTGCGGACCGCGCGGATCTGCGGGGACGCACGCAGGACGTACGTGCCTCGACGACGACCAGCCGCCGAACGATTGGCGAAGTGAAGGCGGGCGAGGGCGCGACCCGGACAGCCGGACTCGCCCGTGCCCCCTCGGCGGCGTCGGCGCAGGGCAAGCTGACAGCCGCGACCCTCGCCAACAACGTCAGGGGTGATAGCCCCGAGAAGCAGCCGCAGACTCGGGCGGCGCACCGGGCGTGGTATCACCTGATCTGGTAAGAGCAGCAATCCGGTAAGCGGGGGCCCGGCGCCGCCGCAGACCCGCACCCATCAGCCCTGTGCGGGTCTGCGGTCCGGCGCGACCGGGCCGCCTCTCAATCGAGCGAGGTGAGTCCGTGCTGGATCGCGAACTTGATGACACCCGCAAGATCGGCGAGGTGGAGCTTCTGCATCATGCGGCTGCGGTATGAGTCGACGGTCTTCGGCGACAGCTGCAGTTTTGCTCCGATCTCGGCGCTGGAGTGCCCGTCGGCCACCAGCTTGAGGATCTCGCGCTCGCGGCGGCTCAGACTTTCGAGTGGAGTGGTTCCGCCACGAGTGCCGACGTGCTCGGCGACGATTTCGGCGACCCGCGGGCTCAGGTAGCGCCTGCCCCCCTGCACCACGCGAATTGCCTCGATGATCTCCTGTCCCGCCGACTCCTTGAGCAGATAGCCGCGTACGCCGGCCTCGAGCGCATGAAAGATGTGCTGCGCACCGCCGTGCATCGAGAGAATGATCACCTGCACGCCCGGACACTCGGCGACGATCTGGCGCGCTGCCTCGATCCCGTCCAGCTCGGGCATGGAGATGTCGAGGATCGCAATGCGGGGCTTCAATTGCAGAATCCGCGCGACTGCCTCGCGGCCGTTGGCCGCCGTTCCGACGACGGTGAGGTCGGCATGCGCTGCGAGGTGCGCCACCAGCCCATCGCGTACGATGGCGTGGTCGTCGGCGACGAATACCGTAACGGCTGTCATGTCGGTCCCGGGTGGAGCTCGCGGCACAGTTTAGCTGCGGACTGTGATCCAGGTCTCGCCCGATCAAGCTTTCCCTACAGGCGGGCACCAGCATTCCCGGTATTGCCGACGAGCGCAGCCCGTTAGCCTTGCGGGTAAATGGAGTAGAAAGGCATGGAAGGCCGGATGACCTACGGCGAGACGATCGCGCGGCTGCTGGATGCGGCCGGGCCAGCTGCGCCAGCGGCCACGGAGGGCCCGGCGCACGCTTGCGGTGCAGGCGTCTTGCAGAAGGAGCAGTCCCAGCGTCCGCCCATCGATGCGGTGGCGCTGCGCTACGCGCTCGAGCGCAACGAGATCAATGCGCATTTCCAGCCGCAGTTTGACCTGCAGACGGATCAGGTCTGTGGAGTGGAAGCGCTGGCACGCTGGCATCACCCGCATTTCGGTCCGGTTGCCCCCGAGCAGTTCGTCCCGCTCGCCGAGGCCAATGGGTTAATCGTCGACCTCACCCGCACCATCATGAGCCAGGCGCTGCAGGAAGCCGTGACGGCCAACGCGGCTGGCCACGCGCTGTCGGTGTCCCTGAACCTTTCGCCCATGCTGCTCGAGTCTCCGGAGTTGGCGGAGGAGCTCGGCAGCGTGGCGCAGCAGCACGGGGTGCCTGCGGGGCGCATCACATTCGAGATCACCGAACGAGCCATGCTTCCGGAGCTGGCCGTCGCGCTCGGTGCTCTCACGCGGCTGCGCCTGCGCGGCTTTGGCCTTTCGCTCGATGATTACGGCACGGGACGTTCCTCACTGCGGCAACTGACACGCATTCCATTCAGTGAGATCAAGATCGATCGCTCGCTGGTGCACGGAGCCCATCAGCATGAGGAGCAGCGTGCCCGGCTGCGGGCCGCCATCCAGATCGCCGACGAGCTCGGGGTGTGTACCGTCGCCGAGGGAGTGGAGGACTTCCGGGACCGGCAGCTCATCCGGCACTACGGATGCGCACGCGCTCAGGGGTGGCTCTTCAAGGCGGCGCTCTCGGGCACGGAGCTCATGGAGTGGCTCGCGGCCTACAACGGACGGCACCCGGCCGGCTGAGGCTCAAAGCGGGTAGTCGCACACCACACGCGTGCGCGCGCCGCCGAGCGAGAATTCCCACAGCCTGGCACCCATTGCCCGGGCGCGCAGCAGGACCGAAGGGTGGCGGGCAAGGCTCGAGCCCGGTCCCGCCGCAGAAGTGGGCGGAAGCTCAGTGTCCACCGAGACCCGCAGCATGTGGCTGAAGGTCGCAATCACGACGCGCACCACGTTGCCACGGCGGCTCGCCGGGCAGTGCGTGACGATCTCACTCAGGAGCCCGTAGATCTGCTCGGATTGGTCGGGGCGCAGCACGAGCGGAGCATCCCCGCTGACATTGATCTCGAGTGGCGCACTCTCGGGAATCTGGCTGCGCAGTGCCTCGAGCGCGGCCACCAGATCGCCACGGTTCGCCTGCAACGGCGACAGTCGATGGGCGACCTCACGGCAGGACTGCGCGGCGCGGCGCGCCTGCCGTGCCAGCGACTCGAGCAGCTCGCGCATACGCGCAGGGGTTCCCTGGCGGGAGAGCTCGAGCAGCACCTTGTGGGCCACGATGCGCAGCTCCGCCAGCGGCGCGGCGAGCGTACGCCGCAGCTCCGCGGCGAGCTGGCGGCTGTCGAGCTCTGCCTTGTCGAAGAGCAGACGGCGCAGCGTGTTGCGCTCGGTCACATCATGCGCGAAGCAGATGCTGACGCGCCTGCCGTCGACGAAAGTGCCGTAGAACCACATCTCCACATCCAGCGTCTCGCCGCCCTTGCGCAGATGCTTCATGGTAAAGGGGCCGACGGCCCGATCACTCTCCGTGACCAGTTGCTCCCGGGTCGCTCCGGGGGCGAGCAACTGCGCCACGTTGAGGGTGCTGAATTCCTCGGTGCTGTAGCCGTAGGCCTCGGCCGCGGCGTCGTTGGCATCGAGAATCGCCCCCGTACGCGTGTCGTGCAGCCACAGCGGCCGCGGGTCGCCCTGGAACAGGCGGCGATAGCGCTGACTCACCGCGGCGATCTTGCTGTGACGGCTGTTGTGCTCGGCCAGCAGCGCTGCGAGGAAGAAGCCGATCACCGTCATCACGCCCACGAAGCCCCAGACGTACAGCACCCCGGTCGTGGCATCCTGTGTGGCCAGGGCGCCCGTGCGCGTCTCGAAGCTGGCGGCGGCTGCCATGGCGAGTATGAGAGTCGCCATCGAGGCGAGCGCAACGCCCAGCCGTGCTGCCGCCCATACCACCAGCAGGATGCCGAGCGCCAGCAGCGGCATGAGCACCCGGTCGGTGGAGACGATGAGGAGCGTCAGCACGCCTGCCGCGACGCAGGCGAACCACGCGCAGAGCTCCGCCAGGCTGCTGCGCACCGCGCGCCGCAACGCCGCCAGCAGCGTCATGGTTGGCACCAGCAGCACCATTCCCGCGAGCTGATCGAACCACCAGCGGACCATCGCAGCACCGAGCGCCGGAGTGAAGCAGATTCCGGGAACATCGGGGCAGGAGAAGAGCCGCTCGACGCCCGGCGCGACGTGATCGGTGCCGATGGTGAGGAGCACCGCCAGGAGCCCCGCGCCCAGGATCGATAAAGGAGTGACCGCAATCATACCGGCGGCGCACAGCACCAGCGGGTCCTGCCAGCGATCGAAGCTCGGCGTGAAGCGCCAGCGCTCGAGCATGCCAACCAGAGCATAGGTGCTCACCGTGGCCATGGCGGCCATGAGGAGCGCGGTGACGAATGGCTCCCCCATCACGGTGAAGCGGCTGAGCGCCACGCCGGCAAACACCGCCGGCCAGTACTGCCGGCCGCCCGCCAGCAGGCTGCAGATGGCGGCGCCCGCCAGCAGAGAAGGAACCGCGAGCCGCACGTCGGCGTAGCTGAAGCCAACATTCTGGGCGCTGGCGAGGAGGTGGGAGAGGAGCCCCCCGATCCAGCACGCCAGCACGATGAGCGTCGCGGTGGCGAGCGGTGCGAGAGATGGCGGCGCGCCGGCCTGAGCGCCGAGGCTACGGCGCGCGCGCAACACGCTCCGGGGGGCGGCAGGCACCGCGGCAGGCTCCGCCT
>DATGJR010000120.1:0-30254 GCA_035295065.1 Steroidobacteraceae bacterium | reverse complement strand
CCCTCGCCATCGACATGGAGCGCCTGGTGCTGGTGCACCCGGACGTAGTGGTCGCCTGGCCCGCGGGTGGAAATCCCGCGCAGCGCGAGAAGATCGCGCGCCTCGGTATCCCGCTCTACCAGCAGCAGACCTCGCGACTCGCCGAGCTTGCCCCCTCGGTGCGGCGACTGGGAGCGCTCGCGGGAACCGAGGCCACGGCCGGTGAGGCCGCGCGCGCCATCGAGGCGCGGCTCGCGGCGCTCGAGCGCGAATACGCCGCCGGTGCCTGGGGCGCGGGCCGCCATCCGACGGTGTTGCTGCAGGTGTGGAACCGGCCGATCTACACGGTCGGGGGCCGGCATCTCATGAGCGATGCGCTGGCCCTCTGCGGCGCACGCAATGTCTTCGCCGATCTTCGCGAGCCTGGGCCCGTGGTCGACATCGAGGCGGTCATCGCCCGCGATCCCGACATCATCATTGCGGCCGGGCCACCGGGGGAAAGCGCCGCGTGGCTGCCCGACTGGCGGCGCTTCCCTACGCTCGCGGCGGTGCGCCAGGGGAGATTGCTGGCGTTCGAGGATCAGGCCTTGAGCCGGCTGGGTCCGAGCTTTCTCGACGCGACGGAGGCGCTGTGCCGGGCGATCGCCCGCCTGAAGTGACCCGGCAGTGAGATCAGTCCCTGAAATTATTGAATTGCAGCGCCCGATCGAGCTTGGCGCCGCGCAGCAGGGCCATCGCCGCCTGCAGATCATCGCGCTGCTTGCCCGTGACCCGCACCTTGTCGCCCTGGATGCTGGCCTGCACCTTGAGCCGTGAGTCCTTGATGAGGCGGGTGAGCTTCTTGCCGGTTTCCGCATCGATCCCGTGGCGCAGCAGCACCTCCTGGCGTGCGGCGGCGAGGTTCATCTGCGGCTCCTTCACATCGAGACAGCTCAGGTCGATGCCGCGCTTCGAGAGACGCAGCTTCACGATCTCGAGCATCTGCTTCAGCTGAAAATCGACCTGCGCGTGCAGCGTCACCGTGAAGTCCGTGAGCTCGAAGCGCGCGCCGGTGTCCTTGAAGTCGAAGCGCTGCCCGAGCTCGCGGTTGGCCTGGTCCACGGCGTTGGCCACCTCGTGGGCGTTGAGCTCGGAGACCGCATCGAAGGAGGGCATGGGACTTAGCGCCCTGCGCGGCGCGCGCGGGACGCGCGCCGCCTCGCGGCCGGCCGCTTCGCCGCCTTCGCCCCCGCGGACCCGGGCGCCTGCTTTTCGAGCCGCTGGCGATAGGTGCGCGCGAGCTGCATGAAGCGCGGGGTGAGGCCTGCGTCCTCGTAGATCGGGTCGCCCTGCTCGTCGGTGGAGATGACGCGCTTGCCCGCGACATAGGGCATGGCGGCGGCGAGCTCCTTGAGAGCCGCCCCGAGAAGCTCGGTGATCAGCTGCTCGGGGGCGCGTCCCGGGAACATCTCCGCGAGTGCCTGAAGCTGTGCGGCCTCATCGAGCGGCAGGTGCACCGCGAATTTGCGCGCCGTACGCGGCGCGGAGGCCGTTGCGCGCCAGCTCTCGAGCAACTCTTTGAAGCTCACGGGTGACTTTCGGTTTGCGGCGCGCGATCAGGGGTGGGCGCGCATTCTAGCGGAACGAGCCAGCGCCTGCGTTTCGCGGCGGCACCTGCGGCTTGACCCGTGGGCGCGGCGACGGCCATACTGCCCCCAACATGTCGCACCTGTTCCTCAGCACCCGTTGGTGGTGGCGCACTTCATAACGGAGTGGGCCGACGGTCAGTTTTTCCAGCGACTTAAAGCATTCAAGACACCTGAAACCCATCTCCGGATGACCCCGGGATGGGTTTTTTGCTTTTGAGCGACTGATTCAGAGGAGCAAAGCAGGCTTTGCAGACCGCCTTCGACATCACCGGTGATCTCGACACCCCGGTCTCGGCTTTCATGAAGCTCGGCGCCTTCGCCCCGCGCTTCCTTCTGGAGAGCGTCGAGGGTGGGGAACGGCTCGGACGATACTCTTTCATCGGCTTCGGCGACGGCCTCGAGGTGCGGCTCGATGCGGCCGGCCTCACTGTCGGCGGACAAAAGCGCCCCACTCCCGCCGACGGCGCCGAGCTCCTCAAAGTGCTGAGAGCGGCACTCGCGGCGGCGCCCCAGCCGCAGGCGGATGGCGCTCGTCTGCCGCTCGCCGGAGGGCTGGTCGGCTATGCCGCCTATGACGTGGTGCGCTACTTCGAGCGCCTGCCGGCGCGCGGCCGCGCCGATTCCGGGGTGCCGGCGCTGCACTACGTGGCGCCGCGCTCGGTGCTGGTGTTCGATCACCTGACACGCGGCATCGCGCTGCTCCATGCGGGGGATGAGAACGAGCGCCGCGCGCTGCGCGGCGAGGTGATTCGCGCGCTGCGCGGAGCGCTGCCCAACGGCCGCCGTGCCGGCCGCTACGCCCCCCCGAGCGCGGCCTGGACGCGCGAGGCCTATATGGCGGGCGTGAGGCGCACGCAGGAATACATCGCCGCGGGCGATGTGTATCAGCTGGTGCTCGCGAGCCGCTTCGCCGGGCGCCACGAGCTCGACCCGTTCCAGGCCTATCGCGCGCTGCGCCTCATCAACCCCTCTCCTTATATGTATTACTGCGCCCTCGGGGATGTGTCGGTGGTGGGCTCCTCTCCCGAGGCATTGGTGAAGCTCAGCGGCCGCCGCGCGCAGCTGCGGCCGATCGCGGGTACGCGCCCGCGTGCGGCTGATGCCGCCCTCGATGAGGCACGCGCGGCGGAGCTGCGCGCCGACCCCAAGGAGAACGCCGAGCACGTGATGCTGGTCGACCTGGCGCGCAACGATCTGGGGCGGGTCGCGAGCGCAGGCAGCGTCGCGGTCGATCCCTACCGTGCGATCGAGCGCTACAGTCACGTCATGCACATGGTGAGCGGGGTGTGTGGCGAGCTCGCGCCCGGGCGCGATGCCTTCGATCTGTTTGCGGCTGCGTTTCCGGCAGGAACCCTGGTGGGGGCACCGAAGGTGCGTGCCATGCAGATCATCGACGAGCTCGAGCCGGTGAGCCGCGGACTCTATGGCGGCACCGTCGGCTACTTCGGCTCGCGCGGCGACATGGACCATGCCATCACCATTCGTACGCTGGTGTTCAAGGGGGATGAATACAGCTACCAGGCGGGCGCCGGCATCGTCGCTGACAGTGTGCCGAGCACGGAGCACGAGGAGGTGCTCGCCAAGAGCGCCGCCATGGTGCGCGCGCTCGAGCTCGCGGGGGAGGGGCTGTGAGCGCAGCGAAGTCGCCGGGAAGTGCGGGTGTGCCGCGGCTGCTGCTCATCGACAACTACGACTCCTTCACCTACAACCTGGTGCAGGCATTTCTGGTGCTCGGCGCGCAAGTGAGTGTCTACCGCAACGACGCCCTCACCCCCGCCGCAGCGCTGGCGCTTGCGCCCTCGCACCTTTGCATCTCGCCGGGGCCTGGCACTCCGTACGACGCCGGCGTGTCGATGGACATGATCCGCGCCTTTGCGGGCCGCATTCCGGTGCTCGGCGTGTGCCTCGGTCACCAGTCGATCGTCGAGGTGTTTGGCGGCCGGGTGGTGCGCGCCGCGCGCCTCATGCACGGCAAGACTTCTCTGGTCCGGCATGACGGTACGGATCTCTTCGCAGGTCTACCGCAACCCTGCGAGGTGGGACGCTATCATTCGCTGATCGCAGCGCCCGAGAGCCTGCCGGCGGTGCTCACCGTGAGTGCCCGCACCGACCAGGACGAGATCATGGGGGTGCGCCATCGCACCCTCACCGTGGAAGGGGTGCAGTTCCATCCCGAAAGCATCCTGACACCCGAGGGTCCGAGACTCCTCGGAAACTTCCTCAAGTACACCGCGGGAGAGCGCGATGCGCCCGCCGCGTGAGCTGCTGCAACAGCTGCTCGAGCGGCGCGATCTCGCGCAGGCTCAGGCTGAGGAGCTGCTCGCGCACCTCACCGACGGCGAGCTCGAACCCGCCATGGCCGGCGCGATCCTGGCCGCGCTCACCACCAAGGGCGTGGTGGCGGATGAGGTGCGCGGCTTTGCGCTCGCCATGCGGCGTCTCGCGCGTCGCCCGGACATACCGGCGGATCTGCGGGCCATCGATATCGTCGGCACCGGCGGGGACGCATCCGGAAGCTTCAACATCTCCACCGGCACCGCGCTTCTCACCGCCGCCTGTGGGGTCCCCGTGGTCAAGCACGGCAACCGCTCGGTCTCGAGCCGCAGCGGCAGCGCCGATGTGCTGGCGGCGCTCGGGGTCGCGATTCCCGCCGACGGCGCGATGGCGGCCGCCTGCCTCTCCGCCACCGGCTTTACCTATCTCTTCGCGCCGCACTACCACCCGGCGACCGCGCGCGTCGCGCCGATCCGGGCGGCGCTCGGCGTGCGCACCGTGTTCAACATTCTCGGGCCCCTGGTCAATCCCGCGCAGCCGCCCCTGCACCTGATCGGTGCCTATAGCCTGAGTGTGGCGCAGCTGATGGCCGAGACGCTCGCCGGCCTGCCGATCGAGCGCACCTTCGTCGTGCACGGGGCGGAGGGGTGGGACGAGCCGACCCCGGTCGGCCCGTTCACGGTGTTCGATGTGCGGCCGGGGAATGTGTCCGTCGGGGTGCGCGGTCCGGCGGACTACGGGCTCGACACCTGTCAGCCCGCGGCCCTGGCAGGCGGCGATGCTCTGCACAACGCCCGCGCGCTCGAAGCGGTGCTCACGGGTGTGGACCGCGGCGCGCATCGCGACTGCCTGCTCCTCGGTACCGCGCTCGCGCTCGAGGTCGCCGGGGTCGCGGCTGAGCCGCGCGCAGGTATCGCGCGCGCCGCCGCCGCCATCGACAGCGGCGCCGCCCGCTCGCTGCTCGAGACGCTGCGCGGCCATGCGCCGGGGCGCGTCCGGTGAGCGCCTTTCTCGAGGAAATGGCGGTCGGCAGCCGCGCGCGGGTGCGCGAGGCCCAGGCGAGGTGCTCACTTGCGGCACTGGAGCGCCTGGCCAGTGCAGCGCCCGCGCCAGCGCCGCTGCGTCTCGATGCGAGCGGCTTCGATCTCATCGCGGAGCTCAAGCTCCGATCGCCGGCTTCGGGGCGTCTCGCCGCTGCGGATGAGGACCTGCCCGGGCGCCTGCGTGGCTACGCGCGCGCGGGCGCAGCCGCCGTTTCGGTGCTGACCGAGCCGAGTCGTTTCGAGGGCTCGCTGCAGCACCTCGCCGCGGCCGCTACCGTGCTGACTCCGCTTGGAGTGCCGGCGCTGCGCAAGGATTTTGTCGTCGACCCTTACCAGCTCTACGAAGCGCGCGCGGCAGGAGCGGGCGGCGTGCTCATCATCCTGCGCATGCTCTCCGCGACGCAGACGCGCGAGCTGCTCGAGTGCGCCCGCCGTCTCGGGCTCTTCGTCCTGCTCGAAGCGTTCGATGAGGAGGACATCGCGCGCATGCACGAGCTCATCGAGGCGCACCGCGGTCCCAACACACTGCTCGCCGGGCTCAACTGCCGTGACCTCGCCACGCTCGAGGTGGTGCCGGAGCGGCTCCTCGAGCTCGGCTCGCTTCTCCCCACGGGCGTGCCGCGCGTCGCCGAAAGTGGTGTGACTTCGGCTGAGGATGCGCGTGCGGTCGCCTCCGCCGGCTACTCGCTCGCGCTGGTCGGGAGCGCTCTGATGCGCGGCGGCGAGGCGCAGCAGCTTGCCGCCTCCCTGATAGCCGCGGGGCGCGCCGCGCGCCGCACCGGTTGACGCCGATGTGGATCAAGATCTGCGGCATCACCACCCCCGATGCGATCGCCGCGGCGGTCGAGGCCGGCGCGGATGCGCTCGGCTTCGTGTTCGCCGCATCGCCGCGGCAGCTCACACCGGAGGCCGCGACGCAGCTCGCGCGCCCGGTGCGCGCTCGCGTGCGCTGCGTGGCGGTGACACGCCATCCCACCCAGCGCACGGTGGATGAGATTCTGCAGGTGCTCAGACCCGACCTGTTGCAGACGGATTTCGCCGATCTCGGGCTGCTCACGCTGCCGACTTCGCTCGAGCTGCTCCCCGTGGTGCGCTCGGGCTCCGCAGCGCCCACGCGCCTTCCGCCGCGCATTCTTTTCGAGGGACCGACGAGCGGCACGGGCGAGGCGGGAGACTGGGCGGCGGCGCGCCGCCTCGCCGCGCGCACGGAGCTGGTTCTCGCCGGGGGACTCGATAGCAGCAACGTCGCGGCGGCGGTCGCCGCCGTGAGGCCCTTCGGGGTCGACGTCTCGAGCGGCGTCGAAGCGCGCCCGGGCGTGAAGAATCCGCTCAAGATCCTTGAGTTCGTATCGGCGGCGCGCGCCGCCGTGGCCACCATGCTGAGCGAGGACGAGTCATGACTGCCGCCCTTCCCGATGCCCCGCGAGTGCTCAGTGAGCTCCTCGCCGGCAAATTTCCCGACGCACGCGGGCGTTTCGGCCCGTTCGGCGGGCGTTACGTCCCCGAGACGCTCATCCCGGCGCTCGAGCGCCTCGAGCGCGGCGTGCGTGAGCACCTGAGCGCACGCGACTTTCAGGAAGAGCTCGCCCGCGAGCTCGCCTCCTGGGTCGGACGGCCCACTGCGCTCACCCATGCGACGCGTCTCTCGGCGCGCTGGGGCGCCTCCGTGTGGCTGAAGCGCGAGGACCTCGCCCACACCGGCGCCCACAAGATCAACAACGCCACCGGGCAGGCGCTGCTCGCGCGGCGTCTGGGTGCGCGGCGTGTGGTCGCGGAGACCGGCGCCGGGCAGCATGGCGTGGCGAGCGCCGCGGCCTGTGCGCGCTTCGGGCTGCCCTGCACCGTGTACATGGGTTCCATCGACATGGAGCGGCAGGCTCCGAACGTCGGCCGCATGCGGCTGCTCGGCGCCGAGGTCGTGCCGGTGACGAGCGGCGACCGCACGCTCCGTGCGGCGATTGACGAGGCACTGCGTGCCTGGGTGTCCGATCCCCTCGACACCTATTACCTCCTCGGCTCGGTGGTCGGTCCCCACCCTTATCCGTACCTGGTGCGCGAGCTCCAGGCGGTCATCGGGCGCGAGGCGCGCGCGCAGATGCTCAGCGCCACGGGAAAGCTGCCGGACGCGCTCATCGCCTGCGTGGGCGGCGGCTCCAACTCCATCGGCGCCTTCCATGCGTTCATCCCGGACGCGGCGGTGGAGATCATCGGAATCGAAGCGGGCGGCCGCGGGGCCGGGCTCGGTGAGAACGCCGCGACCGTGGCCTTCGGCCGCCCCGGCGTGCTGCACGGGACCTACTCGATGCTGCTGCAGGATGAGAACGGCCAGATCCAGGAGACCCACTCGGTCTCCGCCGGTCTCGACTACCCGGGCGTCGGACCCGAGCACGCGCTGCTCGCCGCCGTCGGCCGTGTGAGCTATCAGACCGCGAGCGATGCGGAGGCGCTCGCGGGCGTCAAGGCGCTGAGCGAGTGCGAGGGGATCCTCCCCGCGCTCGAGAGTGCGCATGCGCTCGCCGGAGCTGAGCGCTGGGCGCGTGCGCACCCCGGCGGCACGGTGCTGGTGTGCCTCTCGGGACGCGGCGACAAGGACATGTCGACACTGCAGCAGACGCTGCTGGCCGCGGAGGCGCGGTGAGCCCGCACGAGCGCATCAGCCGCGCCATCCGCGCCGCGGCGGCCAAGGGCGAGCCGGCGCTGGTCGCCTACCTGACGGCGGGATTTCCCAGACGCGAGCGCTTTGCCGCGCACCTGTCGGCGGTCGCGGCAGCCGCGGATGTGGTGGAGATCGGGGTGCCCTTCACCGATCCGATGGCCGACGGCGTCACCATCCAGCGCGCGAGCCTGGCCGCGCTCGCGCAGGGTGTGACCTTGCGGTGGATACTGGAGGAGGTGGCGGCAATGCGCGGCCTCGAGACGCCGCTCCTCCTCATGAGCTATCTCAACCCGCTGCTCGCGCTCGGCGTCACCGAGCTCGCCGAGCGCGCAGCGCAGGCAGGCATCTGCGGGTTCATCGTCCCGGACCTGCCGCTCGATGAGAGCAGCGAGCTGCGCGCGGCGCTTCAGGCGCGCGGCATCGCGCTGGTCCAGATGGTCACGCCGGTCACCGAGGCGAAGCGCCTGGCGGCGCTCTGCGCCGGCAGCCAGGGTTTCGTGTACGCCGTCACCATGACCGGCACCACAGGCCGCAGCGTTGCGGTGCCGGATGAGGTGATCGCCTATCTCGAGCGTGTGCGCAGCGCCGCCCCACTCCCCGTTTGCGCGGGCTTCGGCATCCGCACGCGCGCGCAGGTCGAGCGGCTGCGCGGGCACGTGGACGGAGTGGTCGTGGGATCGGCGCTGGTCGAAGTGCTCGAGCGCGGCGAGGACCCGGCGCGCTGGCTGAAGGAGCTGCGGGCATGAAGACGATCACCATCGCGGCGCGCTTCTGTGGCCCGGCGAGCTCCTCCAACGGCGGCTACTTCGCCGGCCGCGTGGCGGCGCTGGCGACACGCACGGTCACGGTGCGCCTCCTCAAGCCGCCGCCGCTCGACACCGAGCTCACCGTGGAGGAGCTCGAGGGCGGCGCGCTGCGGGTGCTCGCGGGGACCGAGCCGGTGGGCGAGGCGCAGCCGGCAGCGCTCACTCTGGACTTGAAGCCCGTTCCCGACTATCTCGAGGCGGTGGAGGCTTCGCGTCACTACGCGGGCTTTCGCTATCACCGCTTCCCCACCTGCTTCGTTTGTGGCACGCAGCGCGTGCGCGGCGACGGCATGCGCATCTTCGCTGGCCCGATCGCCGGGCGCGGCATCGTGGCGGCGCCCTGGGTCCCCGACGGATCGCTCGATGCGGGCGATGGCAAGGTGCACGCCGAATTCATGTCGGCGGCGCTCGACTGTCCCGGCTACTACGCGGTGGCGCCCGATGACCGGATGATGCTGCTGGCTTCATTCACGGCTCACGTCGATCGGCGCGTGCACGTCGGGGAATCCTGTACCGTCGTCGGCTGGGCGATCGGCTCGAGCGGCCGCAAGCACGAGGCGGGTACCGCGCTCTTCGACGGCAAGGGGGAGCTCTGCGGTCGCGCCCGGGCGTTGTGGATCGAGCCGCGTGCCGCGGTGGAGACCGCTCAGGCGCTATGACGACTCGGCGCGCGCGGCTCCCGCCGGCATCATGTGCGCGTGGCGCCAGCCACCGTACTTGTAGTAGAGCACCGCAAGCAGCGCCGAGAGTCCCGAGGACAGCGGGAAGCTCCACCACACCGCATCCGCGCCGTAGCGGCCGAGGAAGAGCTCCGCGACCGGGAAGCGCACGACCAGCAGCGTGATCGTGAGAATGATGAGCGGCGCGATGACCGCTCCCGTCGCGCGCACCACGCCGAACAGGGCGACCGCCACGCCGAAGAACACGAACGAGCCCGTGACCACGCGATTGAGGTGCGAGGCGATCGGCAGCGCCGCCGATCCGGCCGGCACGAACAGCGCGAACAGCCGCCGGTCGAGCAGCTCCATGAGAAGCGCGATGGCGCCGGTGAGCGCCACGTTGTAGAGGACGCCCCAGCGGGCGATGCTGCGCACGCGCAGCCATTTCCCGGCCCCGACGTTCTGCGCCGTCATGGCCGACATCGCCATGGCGACCGCGAAGGCCGGCATCTGGATGTAGTTCCACAACTGCAGCGCCGCCCCGAATGCCGCGGTGGTGTCGACGCCGAAGCGGTTGACGAGCGTGATCATCAGCACCCCGCTCAGGGACATCACCAGCATCTGCGCACTCATCGGGATGCCCTTCTTCACCAGCGTCCCGACCACCGACCAGTCGACCTTGAGGAGTGCGAGCTCGTCCTTGTGCAGCACCAGGAGGTGGCGGCGGCGGTAGAGGTGAGTGATGAGCGCGGTGAGGCTCACCGCCTGCGCGACGAAGGTGGCGAGCGCCGAGCCTGCGATTCCCAAGCGCGGGATGGGGCCGACGCCGAAGATGAACACCGGGTTCAGCGCGATGTCGAGGCCGACCGACAGCAGCATGAAATAAAACGGCGTCTTCGAGTCCCCGGCGCCGCGCAGCATCGCGCCGACATAGGCGTAGAGATAGAGGAATGGCAGCGCCAGGAAGATCACCCGCATGTAGGCCACGGCCAGATCGAGCGATGCCGCGGGCGTGCTCATGGCAATCAGCAGCGGGCGGCAAAGCAGCAGCCCCGCGACCGCCATCGCCACCGAGATGCCGGTGAAGAAGGTCGCGCTGGTACCGACCACGCGCTTGGTTTCCGGGATGTCGTTGGCGCCGATGCACTGGCCGACCAGGATGGTCGCGGCGAGTGCCACGCCGAAGGCCGCCCCGATCAGCAGGAACATCACGGTATTGGCGTTGGAGGTGGCGGTGAGGGCGGCTTCCCCGAGATAACGCCCCACCCATACGGAATTCACCGAGCCATTGAGCGACTGCAGGACGTTTGCGAACAGGATCGGCAGCGCGAACCGGAACAGCACGGTGGGGATCGACCCCTCGGTGAGGTTGCGTTGCACTCAGCGCCTTGAGCCGGCGAGCGAGGCGATGGCGCCGCCGGCGACCAGTACCCAGCCCGGCCACGCGCCGCCGCCGTCGATGGCGAGCCATATGAGCCCGCCGAGCAGCAGCGCCGCGCCGACCGTCACCAGGGTGCGCGCGCGGCGCTCTTCGCGCAGCTCCTGCCGCAGCTCCTGCCGCAGCTCGTCCCGCAGCTCCTCGCGCAGCTGCGCACCCGATTTGAGCGCGGCGGGCGCCGCGGGCGGCGCCGCGGCCACGGCGCTGTCGCGCCGCAGACGCGTGGCGATGAGCGCCGGCAGTCCCCGCAGTGCCTCGAGGAGCTCCGGCGCGCTCGCGCGCAGGCTGCGCATGAGCGCCCCGACGCTGCTGCGCTCGCGCATCCACTCGCGCAGGATTGGGCTTGCGGTGCTCCAGATATCGAGCTCGGGGTAGAGCTCGCGGCCCAGGCCCTCGACGTTGAGCAGCGTCTTCTGCAGCAGCAGCAGCTGCGGCTGGATCTGCATGTCGAAGCGACGCGATATCTCGAACAGGCGCAGGAGGATCCGTCCGAAGGAGATGTCCTTCAGCGGCCGGTCGAAGATCGGCTCGCACACCGTGCGCACCGCCGATTCCATCTCGTCGATCCGCGTGCCCGGCGGCACCCAGCCGGACTCGAGATGCAGCTGCGCCACGCGGCGGTAGTCGCGATCGAACACCGCGAGGAAGTTCTCGGCGAGATAGCGCTGATCGCCCGGATCGAGCGAGCCGACGATGCCGAAATCCACGGCCGCGTAGCGCGGATGCTGCGGATCCTCAACCAGGACGAAGATATTTCCCGGATGCATGTCCGCGTGGAAGAAATTATGGCGGAACACCTGGGTGAAGAAGATCCGTACCCCGTTCTCGGCGAGCCGCGCGATGTTGGTGCCGGCGGCTTTGAGCGCCGCCATGTCGCTGATCGGCACGCCGTGGATGCGCTCCATCACCATGACGTCGGTGCGGCAGTAGTCCCAATACACCTCCGGTACGTAGAGCAGATCGGTGCCCGCGAAGTTGCGCTTGAGCTGCGCGGCATTGCCCGCCTCGCGCATCAGGTCGAGCTCGTCCAGCACCGTCCTGTGGTATTCCGCCACGAGCTCGCGCGGGCGCAGCCGCCGGCCCTCGTGCCAGTAGCGCTGCGCGAGCTCGGCCAGCGCGTGCAGCACCTCGAGATCGCGCTCGATGACCGCGCGCATGCCGGGCCGCAGCACCTTGACCACCACCTCGGTGCCGGCCGGGAGCCGCGCGGCATGCACCTGGGCGATGGAGGCGGCGGCGAGCGGTGTCTCATCGAAGAAGGAGAACACCTCGCTCACCGGGCGGCCGTAGCTCGCCTCGACCTGCGCGCGCGCCACGCTCCCCGGGAAAGGCGGCACGCGGTCCTGGAGCTTCGCGAGCTCATCGGCGATGTCCGGCGGCAACAGATCGCGGCGCGTCGACACCGCCTGCCCGAACTTCACGAAGATCGGGCCGAGCTCCTCGAGTGCGAGCCGCAGCCGCTCGCCGCGCGCGCCGCCCCGGCGCCGCGCGAGCCATACGTCCGGCGAGCAGTAAAGGAGAAAGCGCAGCGGCCTATATAGATGAGTGGCGCGGACATAGTCGTCCAGTCCGTGTCGCAGCAGCACGCGCTGGATTTCCAGCAGCCGCAGCAGTACCCGTGCCTTCACTGCGGACGCATTCCGCCGCGCGCCGCGGCGCGGCGTGCGCTCAGCAGCTCGATCCGCGCCGCCGCGCGATCGACGTCCTCGCGCAGCGAATCCACCCCGCGCAGGAACTGCTCACCCTCGCGGCGCGGCACCAGATCCGCGCGCTCGTGCGCGAGGTAGTCGGCACCGTTGCGCCAGGCGCTGCGCGCGGCGCCGCGCCCCCATGCGAGCGCGCCCCGCGCCAGCCGCCCGAGCTGATGCGCCGGCACGTCCCCGAGCATGAGTGACAGCTCCTCTTCGGGATCGGGCCGCAGGAGCCAGGTGAGCTCGCGGAATCTGGCGGCGATGTCGGCATCGCCCGTGATGGTCGCATCCCCGCGTTGCAGAGCCTGCTGCGCATCGGACCGCATCATCGCGAGCAGGCCCAGCGGCCCGACGGCGAGCCGCGCATCGGCCTGCGCGGCGCTTTCCGTCACGGCGAGGGTCGCGCCATTCGATTCGATACGCAGCGTTGCGAACCCGCGCACCTCGAGCGTCAGGCTCCGGCCGGCGAGCTCGGTGCACAGCTGCCGCGCGCGGCCCGAGCGGGGCAGGCCGCGATTCAGCAGGTTGCCGAGGATTTCGGTCAGCATCGGTAACGCTCGAGCTCGAGGCGCTTCTGAGCGCGCGCTCAGTAGCGGTAGCCGCGATGCACGGCGACGATGCCGCCGGACAGGTTCTGGTAGCGACAGCCCTCGAGCCCCGCCTCGCGCATCATCGAGAGGAGCTTCTCCTGGTCGGGGTGCATGCGGATCGATTCGGCGAGGTAGCGGTAGCTCGCCTCGTCCCCGGCGACCCAGCGTCCCAGCGCGGGCAGCACCCGGAAGGAATAGGCGTCGTAGAGCGGCTTGAGCGCGGCCACCTGCGGCTGCGAGAACTCGAGAATGATCAATTGCCCGCCGGGCTTGAGCACGCGGCGCATGCTCTTGAGCGCGGCGGCCTTATCGGTGACGTTGCGCAGCCCGAAGCCGATGGTGATGCAGTCGAAGGCGCCGTCGGCAAACGGCAGCCGCTCGGCATTGGCCTGTACGAAGATGAGGTTCCCGGCGTTGCCCGCATCGATCAGCCGGTCGCGGCCGCGCGCCAGCATGGCCGCATTGATGTCGGTCAGGACGACCAGGCCCCCGGGCCCCACCTGTCGTGCCAGACCCGCGGCGAGGTCACCGGTGCCACCGGCCACATCGAGCGCGCGCTGCCCGGCATGCAGATTGGCGATTGCCAGGGTGTAGCGCTTCCAGAGTCGATGCGCGCCCGCCGACATGAGGTCGTTCATGAGGTCGTAACGCTCGACGACCGAGTCGAACACGGCCCGCACGCGTCGCGCCTTGTCCAGCGGGGGCACGCGCTGGAAGCCAAAGTCGGTGGAATGCTCCTCAGTCATGCTCGTGAGACCCATTCTAGTCGATCGGACCTTGCATCTTCCTCACGCCGATGCGCTAGAATCGCGCCCGTTCTGGGGGGTCTTGCAAGGTGCGGGTCGGGCAGCGATGTCCGGCCCGCATTGCTTTTGTGCCTACTTCGCAGCGGCGCGCGCGCGTCGCTCCTGGTAGCGCGCCCAGTAATTCGCACGCTCGCGTCCGAGCTCGTGCAGGTACTTCCAGGTGAAAAGTCCCGTGTCGTGTCCGTCGTCGAACACGAGCTTCACCGCATACTGTCCCACCGGCTCGACGGCGGTGATGCCGACGTTCTCCTTGCCGAGCACCAGCACCTCCTGACCCGGTCCATGGCCCTTCACTTCGGCGGACGGGGAGTGCACGCGCAGATACTCGAACGGCAGCTCGAAGCGGCTGCCGTCATCGAAGCTCACCTCGAGCACACGCGGGGCGCGGCGCAACCGCAGCTCTGTGGCGATGGGGTCGGGCATGGTGGACGCGCAGTATAGGCAGGCGCGGTAGCGGTGCTATGCTGCGTTGCAGCAATGAGAGGTGTCCGCATGACAATCCGCGCTGCGCCTCTATACTCTGCCTCCCCCTGGTGGCCGTGAGGGCAAGCTCGAGCCTGAGTCAGTGATGGAACCCACCGATACCTCCCACCCCGACTACTATCATCGAGTTGTGGACTGCCAGTGGGCCTGCCCGGCTCACACCGATGTTCCCGAGTACATCCGCCTGATCGCCCAGGGCCGCTTCACCGACGCTTACATGGTGAACCGGCACTCGAACGTCTTCCCCGGCATTCTGGGCCGCGTCTGCGATCGTCCCTGCGAGCCGGCTTGCCGCCGCGGGCGCATCGAGCAGAAGCCGGTGGCCATCTGCCGCCTGAAGCGCGTCGCCGCCGACCACCGCGACGACATCACGTCCAGGCTCCCCCAGATACCGAAGGCCAAGAACGGCAAGCGCATCGCCTGTATCGGTGCCGGCTGCGCTTCCCTCACGGTAGCCAATGACCTCATGCCGCTCGGCTACCAGGTCACGATCTTCGAGCAGTACGGCGAGCCCGGCGGGCTCATGCGCACCAACATCCCCTCGTTTCGCCTGCCGGCGACGGTGCTGAACGAGGAAATTGCCATGATCACCGGGATGGGCGTGGACCTTAAGCTCAACACGCCCGTGAAGAGCCTGGCGGAGCTCCTGCGCTCGGGCGGCTTCGATGCGGTGTTCGTCGGCTCCGGCGCGCCGAAGGGCAAGGAGCTCACGCTCCCCGGGCGCGAAGCGGGCGCCGCCAACATCCACATCGGCATCGCCTGGCTCGAGTCGGTGGCCTTCGGCCACATCGACAAGATCGGCAAACGCGTCCTCATCATCGGCGTCGGCAACACGGCCATGGACTGCTGCCGCACCAGCCTTCGACTCGGGGCCGACTCCGTCAAGGTCATGGCGCGCAAGCCGCGCGGCTTCTTCAAGGCCTCGGCCTGGGAGCTCGAGGACGCCGAGGAGGAGAGCGTCGAGATCGTCGTCAACCGCGCGCCCAAGGCCTTCGTCATCGAGGGCGGCCGGCTCACCGGCATGCTGTTCGAGAAGATGGAGTACGACCTCGACGCCAAGGGCCGCATCGTCGCGGAGCGCACCGCGGGGGAGGAGTTCCTGCCCGCGGACGATGTGATCCTCGCCATCGGCCAGGAGAACGCCTTCCCCTGGATCGAGCGCGACCTCGGCATCGAGTTCGACAAGTGGAACGTGCCGGTCATCGACAAGGTCACATTCCAGTCGACCCTGCCGGCGGTTTTCTTCGGCGGCGATGCAGCCTTCGGACCGAAGAACATCATCTGGGCGGTCGAGCACGGGCATCAGGCGGCGATCTCCATCCACCGTCATTGCCAGGGTGAGGCGGTCGCTGAGCGGCTGCCGCCGGGCGTCAACCTGCAGAGCCGCAAGATGGGCATGCACGAGTGGTCCTACTCGAACGACTACACGCCGGTCGAACGGCGCCTCATGCCGCACGTGTCCATCAAGGAGCGTTTCAAGAAGCTCAACATCGAGGTCGAGCTCGGCTTCACCGCCGAGCAGGTCGAGCAGGAGGTACAGCGCTGCCTCAACTGCGACGTGCAGACGGTATTCACGGCGAAGCTGTGCATCGAGTGCGATGCGTGCCTCGACATCTGCCCGGTGGACTGCCTCACCATCACCCACAACGGGGAGGAAGGCGAGCTGCGCACGCGCCTCAAGGCCCCTGCGAAAAACCTGACGCAGCCGCTGTACGTGTCGGCCTCGCTCCCCCAGACCGGACGGGTCATGGTGAAGGACGAGGATCTGTGCGTGCACTGCGGGCTGTGCGCCGAGCGCTGTCCCACCGCGGCCTGGGACATGCAGAAGTCCGAGATCCGCTGGCCGCACGCCGCGGATGAGCCCGCGCCGCAGGGGATGCGGCCCGCCAAGATCGCCTGAACCTCAAGCCCGGTACCGCCATGTCACCGACCGCCACACGCATCAACGATTTCACCATCAAGATTGCCACGGTGAACGGCACGGGCTCGGCGAGCGCCAACACGCTGCTCATGAAGTCGATCTTCAGGAGCGGCATCCCCGTCATGGGCAAGAATTACTTCCCCTCGAATATCCAGGGCCTGCCCACCTGGTACGAGATCCGGGTGACGCGCGAAGGCTACGTGGCCCGCTCAGGCCAGGTGGACCTGATGGTGGCGATGAACGCGGAGACTTACGCGCGCGACGTGCGCGAGGTCGCGCCCGGCGGCTACCTGCTCTTTGACTCCACCTGGCCGCGACCCGCGCTGCTGAAGCGCGACGACATCACGGTGCTCGGCGTGCCGCTGGCAAAGCTCTGCAACGAGAGCTTCAACGGGGTGCGCACCCGCATCCTGATGAAGAACATCTGCTATGCGGGTGTGCTGGCGGCGCTGCTCGACCTCGACCTGGCGCGCATCCGCGAGCTGCTCGCCGAGACCTACGCGAAGAAGCCGCAGCTGGTCGAGAGCAACATGAAGGCGATCCAGCTCGGCTATGACTACGCGCGTGAGCACTTCGCCTGTCCGCTGCCACTGCGCGTCGAGAAGATGGACCGGACGGCCGGGCACGTGATGATCGACGGCAACACCGCAGCGGCCCTGGGGTGCGTGTTTGCCGGCGCCACGGTGGCCGCGTGGTATCCGATCACGCCGTCCACCTCGCTCATGGACGCATTCAAGATGTTCGCCGACCGCAGCCGCGTCGATAAGGACAGCGGCGCGAAGAACTTCGCTTTCATCCAGGCCGAGGACGAGCTCGCCGCGGTCGGCATGGTGATCGGCGCCATGTGGAACGGCGCGCGCGCCTTCACCGCCACCTCCGGCCCCGGCATCTCGCTCATGAACGAATTTCTGGGGCTCGCCTACTACGCCGAAGTCCCGACGGTGATCTTCGACATCCAGCGCGTCGGACCCTCGACCGGCATGCCGACCCGCACCCAGCAGGGCGATCTCATGCTCGCCGCCTACGCCTCGCACGGCGACACCCGCCACGTATGCCTCTACCCGGCCAACCCCGAGGAATGCTTCTACATGGCGGCGCAGGCCTTCGATCTTGCCGAGCGCCTGCAGACCCCGGTGCTGGTGCTGTCGGATCTCGACATCGGCATGAACGACTGGATGTGCCGGGACCTCAAGTGGGACGACAGCTACCGGCCCGATCGCGGCAAGATGCTCGGCAAGGAAGAGGTGCAGAAGCTCAAGAAGTTCTACCGCTTTCTGGATGTGGACGACGACGGCATCGCCTACCGGACGCTCCCGGGCGTCGACCCCAAGGCCGCCTACTTCACCCGCGGCTCGGGTCACAACCAGTACGGCGTCTACACCGAGGATGCCGCCGAGTACCAGCTGGTCCTCGACCGCCTGATGCGCAAGTGGGCGACGGCCCGGCGCCTGGTGCCGCGCGCGGTGATCGATGCCACCGCGGACTCGAAGATCGGCATCGTGTCTGTCGGCAGCTGCGACGGCGCGATCCGCGAAGCGCGCGACGTGCTCGAGCGCCGCGGCATTGCCGTCGACTACATGCGCGTGCGCTCCTTCCCCTTCACTGAGGACGTCGAGAAGTTCCTGGCGGCGCATGAGCTGCTGTTCGTCGTCGAGCAGAACCGCGACGCGCAGCTGCGCTCGCTCCTGACGCTGGAGACTCCCGTCGAGAAGTCGAAGCTCCGCTCGCTCCTGCACTACTCGGGATTGCCGATCTCCTCGGCTTTCATCGTGGAGGGAGTGCTCGGGGAGCTGCAGCACGAGCGGGCGACCGGACCGCTCAGGGAGCGCACCGTACAGGGAGCCTCGTCATGACTTTCATCGCCAAACCGAAGGTCGCCCATCCCGCACTCCCGCGCAATACGCTCGGGCTGACGCGCCGCGACTACGAGGGAGCGTTGTCGACGCTGTGCGCCGGCTGCGGCCACGACTCGATCACGGCCGCGATCGTCGAGGCGAGCTGGGGACTGTCGCTCGAGCCGCAGAACGTCGTGAAGCTCTCGGGGATCGGTTGCTCTTCGAAGACCACCGCCTACTTCGTCTCCGGCGGCCACGGCTTCAACTCCGTGCACGGTCGCATGCCCTCGATCGCCATGGGGGCGAATGCCGCCAACCGCGACCTCACCTACATCGGTGTTTCGGGCGACGGTGACACGCTCTCGATCGGCCTCGGGCAGTTCTGCCACGCCATCCGCCGCAACCTCGACATGCTCTACGTGATCGAGAACAACGGGGTCTACGGGCTCACCAAGGGACAGTTCTCCGCTTCCGCCGATATCGGCACCCGCGCGAAGAAGGGTGAGACCAACGTGCAGCCACCGATCGACCCGGTGCTGCTCGCGATGACGCTCGGGGCGTCCTTCGTCGCGCGCAGCTTCTCCGGCGACAAGGAGCAGCTGGTGCCGCTGATCCAGGCGGGCCTCAAGCACCGCGGCTTCGCACTGATCGACGTGCTCTCGCCCTGCGTCACCTTCAACGACCACGAAGGCTCGACCAAGAGCTACGCCTACACGCGCGAGCACTACGAGCCGGCGGTGCACACCGATTTCATCCCGCTCGAGCGCGAGATCACTGCCGCTTACCAGGAGGGCGAGGCGCTGCCGGTGGTGATGCACGATGGCAGCCGCATCGTGCTGCGCAAGCTCGACTCGGGCTACGACCCCACCAATCGAACGCTCGCCGCCACGCAGATCCAGGAGCGCATGAAGGCCGGCGAGTACCTGACGGGACTGCTGTTCCTGGACGAGGGAGCGCAGCACGAGTTTCACCAGGTGAACTCGACCCCCGCCGCGCCCCTCAACAGCATCCCCTACGAGCAGCTGTCGCCGGGCTCCAAGGGGCTGGAGAAGATCCTCGCCCGCTATCGCTAGCGGCGCAGGCCGGGCCTAGCTTCCCTCGGGGCGCTCCCCCCAGGGCCAGTCCCCCGGCAGCGAGCCGAGCCGGCGACGGCGGCTGCGCCACAAGCTTCGCCTCATCCACTGTTCCGCCGCGAGCAGCGTATCCGGGTCGAAGTGGCAGGTGCGGGCCCGGCTCTCTTTCAATGTCCGCACCAGCCCGCAGCGCTCCAGAATCCGAACATGCTCCAGCACGCCTCTCAACGAGAGCGCGAAGGGTTCGGCCAGCTCGAGCACCGACACGTCGCCTTCCGCGAGACGATCGATGATCCAGCGGCGGTTGGTGTTGCCGAGGGCGTGAAAAACCTGGTTGAGCTGACCATCGAACACGGGCGCCAGCTGACACCCGGCGCGCGTGAGGGTCAACCCGGCATTAGTGAGCGTTTACTTCACTATGTGCGCGGGAGGCTCTGAATGAGGGCTTAACTCATCACGGTGAAGCGTCCACTTCACCATCAGCCTGAGGGAATGTACGCGCGCGGCTCGGTCTCTGCGCTCGCCTACCGCACCGCCGAGCCAAATGCATAACGCGCCGCGAGCTGCACCTGCGTCTCGCGGGCGAGTGCCGGAAGATTGAAGGCGTCCTCGCGCAGGTAAGAATTGCTCGTCACCCGCAGCCACTCGAGCGTGAAGCGCCAGTGCTCGTCGGGGCTGAAAACCCAGGCCGCCGTCCAGGCATGGCCGTCCTCGGCCCCACTGCCGGCCGCGTTGGCGTTGGTATCGACCTCGAATCGGTCGTAGCGCAGGCTCAAGGTGTGGCGCCCGAACTGGCGGGCAATGAGGGCGTACTGAGCCTTGAACGGCCACTCGAGCACGAAGCCGTCCGGCACGATGCGGGTCTCTCCCTTGAGGGCCTGCACGATCGCCGTCCAGCCGTCGCCGCTCTCGAAGCGCGCGCCCAGCGCATCGAAAGCGGTCTCCCACGGCATCGCGCCCGAGGCGTAGTTCTCCACCGTGGGATCGGCCCGGTTGTCGTAGCGCAGCGCCCGCAGCACCAGCCGATCGAACCAACGGAGCTCCAGTCCGCCGTACACCCCGGCACGGCCGTCGAGCTCGCGGAACGGTTCCAGGTTGAAGAGCACCGGATCGCCGGGGAGCCCCACGCGCCCGCCCAGCGGGGTTTGCCGGTCGGTGAGCGTGAATCCGTCACCGGCGATGAAAGTGCCTGCTCCCTCGTTCCAGCCGAACGCGCCACCGGTCAAACTGAGGTCGAAGTCATGTCCCTGCCGCGTGCCGAGCCAGTCGAGCTGCGCCTCGACACCGACCGTGCGCACCTCGATCGCCAGCCAGCTGTCGATCGCCGACGATGAGAGGGTGTAGGGAGACTCCCATCCCGAGGCGCGGTTCTCGAGAGAGATCGGGGGATAGAAGGCGCCCGCCTTGATGCGCAGCCGGTAACCGGCGAAGGGATAGGGGCGGAACTGCAGGTAGCCTTCCGTGAGCCCGAAGGGGATGCGATCGTGATCCCCCCACGCGGAGGCGTCGAGGTGCACGCTCCAGACTTCTCCCAGTGACTCCGTGAGTGCAAAGCGCGCGCGTCCGAGTCGCACGCCCGACTGGTCCTGGTCGAAGCGCACGCCGCTGATGCCGCCCTGCGTGTAGGAGGGATCGGCGTTGGAGCTCACCAGCCGGCCGTCGAGATCGACTTCCCAGCCATTGGCGTGCGCGCCGCTGGCGAGGATGAGCGCGACGAGAGACAGCAGCGCGACCGCGGCCCGCATCAATAGTCCCAGGAATGCTGCCGGGCGAGCGGCGCCGGCTCGAGCGACTTGAGGAGCCGCAGCGTCAGCTCCGCATGATCGCCCTCTCCGACCGTGAGCTCGCGCTCGAGATCTGTGTCCGTGTCCCGCATCCGCGGGTGCCAGATCGAGATGCGATAACGTCCACGTGGCACCTCGAGCGTCCACCCGCCCGCGGCATCCGTGCGGCCGAAGTAGGGGGCATCCGTGACCAGCAGGTAGCCGACCATCTCGTCGTGGATGTTGCAGCCGAGCGTGACGACGCCCGCCTGGTCGAAGTGCACGGGCGGATAGGGCGTACCGCGATAGAGCGGCAGCTGAAAGCGCTTGGCCGGGGAGAACGAGTAGATCTGGTGGCTCACCGTGTCGCTGTTGGGGAACGTCACGGTCGAGCCGACCGGGATCACCAGCAGGTCGGGTTGAAAGGCGCGGTTCACCTGGTCCATGACCGCCTTGATGGGTGCCGGCTTGTGCGCGGAGCCGTCCAGCGGAAGGGCCGTGACGACCGCTCCCTGTAAGGGGCGGCCGTCGGGGGTGTGTACTGAAATGACCAGGGTAGCCGCGTCCGCGGCCGCCCCCGCAAGCATGCCGAGAAGAGCCAGGAGCAGTCCGCTTCGTGCCGGAGGTCTCATTCCCGCACTCGTTTCCTCGCTCCGCGCAAGGCATGCCGCCTACGATGGCTGAGGGATTCGAACGCTTTTTATGGGCAGTTTCCGCAAACGACTTCTCGTGCTGATCATTGGTCTGGTGGTCGTCACTCAAACTGTGACGCTTGCCGCAGTGCTCGTCAGCACCCGGAACGCTGTCGAGCAGCGGGCCGCAGAGCAGCTCTCCAAGGGCGGCGAGCTGGCGCAGCGGCTCACCCGGGACCGCGCCATGCAGCTCGCGAGCGGTGTGGCGGTTACGGCAGCCGACTTCGGCTTCCGCGAAGCGGTGGCGAACGGGGATGCGGCGACCATCCTTTCCGCCGCCCGCAACAATGCGGGGCGCATCGGCGCCGACATGGTGATGGTGCTCGATACCCGCGGCAGGGTGGTGGCGAGCACCGTTCCCGTGGACGAGGACGCCGCCGCCTCGACCCGTGAGCTGCTGCGCGATCCGGAGGCGCGCGGCGCGCCCGCATTCCTTGCCCTCGGCCCGGATTCCTACCAGCTGGTGATCGCGCCCGTGCGCACCCCCGAGACCATCGCCTGGGTGGCGATGGGGTTCCTGGCGGAAGACAAGCAGGCAACCGACATCCACAACCTGGTGGGATCCGAGGTCGCGCTCATCCTGCACGGGCACGACGGCGTGACCCGGGTCGGGACTACGCTGCCGGCGGCGCAGCGCGCGGAGCTGCTGGCCGCAGTACCCGCCGCGGGAACCGACACACCCCGTCTCGTGAGCCTCGGGGGCAAGGAATACCTGGCACTCGCCCAGCGGCTCGATGCGCTCGGCGATCCCGCCGAGGTGCGGCTGCTGAAACTGCAGAAGGACGTGCTCGAGCCGTTCCAGCAGCTGCGCGATGCCATGCTGGTGATCGACGGCGTTGCGCTGCTGACGGCGGCGCTGGTTGGTGCGATCCTCGGGCGCAGCGCCACGCGTCCGATCGGCGAGCTGGCACGCGCCGCTCAGCGCATTCAGAAGGGTCACTACGACACCGCGGTCAACGTCTCCGGGGGCGATGAGTTCGAGAGCCTGGCGCAGACCTTCAATGCGATGCAGCGAAACATCGCGGAGCGCGAGGCCGCCATCACCTTCCACGCGCAGCACGATCCGCTCACTCAGCTGCCGAACCGCTGGTATGCCACGCAGGTGCTCGAGCGGCTGGCCGCCGAGGGGGCTCAACACGCAGCGCGCGGCGCGCTGATCCTGATCGGCATCCGTAATCTGCGCGATATCAACGCATCCCTCGGACTCTCGGTGGGCGATGACGTGCTGCGCGAGGTGGCGCACCGGTTGCGGCAGAACGTCGGCGAAACCGACACCGTGGCACGCCTCGGCGAGGCGCAGTTCGTCGTCATCTCTCCCGGCTGCTCGCCCGAGCGCGCCCGGCTCTATGCCGAGCAGCTCATCGGGCTGGTGCGCACCGGCTTCCACCTGGCCGGCCTCGGTCTCGACCTGCGCGTGTCCGGTGGCTTGTGCCTGCTGCCCGAGCACGGCCGCACGGCCGACGAGCTGCTGCAGCACGCGCAGATCGCCATCGAGGAGGCACGCACGCGCGACGCACACAGCTGCGTCGCCAGCTACCGCGCGGGACAGGACGATGTCTACCGCCGCCGCCTGACCCTGATCACCGACCTGCGTGCGGCGATCGAGGGCGATCAGCTGTATCTCGTCTATCAGCCGCTCGTCACCATGGCGACGCGCTCGGTGCGCACGCTCGAGGCGCTGGTGCGCTGGACACACCCGCAGCTCGGCACCGTCTCGCCCGCGGAGTTCGTGCCGCTCGCCGAGAGCGCCGGCGGATCGCGCCGACTCACCGAATGGGTGCTGAAGACCGCCATCCGCCAGATGGCCCGCTGGCGCGAGGAGGGGCTCGACCTGCAGCTCGCCGTCAACCTCTCGGCGCCGGACATTCTCGATCCGCATCTCGGCGATGAGATCCTCGCGCTCCTGCGCCAGCACTCCGTGCATCCCACCTCGCTCCTGCTCGAGATCACCGAGAGCGCGGTGATGAGCGATCCACAGGGGGCGGCCCGCAACATGCAGCTCCTGCGGATCGCCGGGGTACGTTTCGCGATCGACGACTTCGGCACCGGGCATTCCTCGCTCTCGCAGCTGAGCCTCCTGCCGGTCGATGAGCTCAAGATCGACCGCTCGCTCATCACACAGGCGGCGAACGGCGCCCCCATGATCGTCACCTCGACCATCGAGCTCGGCCACGGCATGGGGCTCAAGGTGGTGGCGGAGGGGATCGAGGACCCGGAGGCCTGGAGCCTCATGCGGCGCCTGGGCTGCGACTTCGCGCAGGGCTATCTCATCAGCCCGCCCATGCCCGTGACGCAGGTGGCGCCGTTCGTGCGGCAGGCGAATCAGCTGCTGCCGGCCTCCGATGCCACGGTGCTGCAGATCCGCGCCCTCGACCAGCTCGCGGGCCGCTCGAAGCGCTAACCGCCCCCCTCGAGCAGCGCATCGACGCGTTGCCGGTAGCGCAGCAGCAGCTCGGCTGCAAAATCGGCGAACACCCGGATCTTCGGCGAGTTGCGCACGGCGCTGCGGCACACGACCAGAAGTGGCGGCCCGGGTGCCGCCCACTCGTGCAGCACGACCTGCAGCCGCCCGGCTGCCAGGGCTTCCGCCACCATCAGGTCCATCGACTGCACGATGCCGACCCCACGCAGGGCCGCCAGGATCCGCGCCTCGACGGAGTTGAAGGACACGCTGAAAGGCAGCTGCAACTGCCGCCGTGCAGAGCCGCGCTGGAACACCCATTTGAAAGAGCGATGGGTGGTGCTCGAGAGATGGCCGATCAGCTTGTGGCGGCGCAGCTCATCCGGGTCGGCCGGGATTCCGTGCTCGCGCAGGTACTCGGGAGCCGCGCAGGTGACCAGCCGGGTGTCGACGATGCGCCGTGCGACCAGATGCGGCTCCTTGACCGGCCCGGCCCGCACCACCAGGTCGACCTCCTCGGTGATCAGATCGATCACACGGTCATTGAGCTGCACCTCGAGCTGCAGCTCCGGGTAGCGGGCCGTGAAGCGCGGCAGCGCCGGAATCAGCAGCGAGCGGCCGAAGGCCACCGGCACGTCGACCCGCAGCTTTCCGGCCACCGCGACCCGCGTGCCGCGCATGGCCTCATCGGCCGCGGCCAGCTCGGCGAGGATGCGCCGGCAGCGTCCGAGGTACTCGGCGCCGTCGCTCGTGAGTCCCACGCGCCGCGTCGTTCGATGGAACAGCTGACATTTGAGATGGCGCTCGAGCTCGGCGACGTGCGTGCTCACCACCGCTCGTGACACCCCGAGCGCATCTGCCGCGCGCGTAAAGGAATGCAGCTCGGCGACGCGCGCGAAGCTGCGCATGCAGACCAGCTGGTCCATGGCCGCCTATTGTATGAAATTAAAGGACAATAAATTCGGTATTAGCTTGTTTCTCAGGACGGCGAGGCGGCTTAGGCTGACTCCCATGCGGCGGCGGACCCAACACCGCTGCCGCATGGAGGGTTGGCAATATGTTCATTTTCCCCCGCTCGCTGCTGCCGGTCGTTGCCGCCCTCGGTGTTGCCTTCCTGATTGTGGGAGTCGCCGCGTTCCTGTAGGACAAGCCCGAGGTTTAGCCAGGCGTGCTTGTGCCCCAACCCGCCGTTAGGGTATCGTCCGCGCCGGTTCGTGACCTTTCCCTTTCTGCCGCCTGCCGGCTGTAAAGCCGAATCGTTCTCGACCAGGTGGCAGCATGCGCGCCCACGAGTCTTTGGACCGCGGTCAGCATTCCTGCCGTTTCTGTTTGTTTCAGGAGTCTGACTGCATGACGAAGATCTATGTGGGCAATCTGCCCTTCTCAGCCACTGATGCCGAAGTCCGCGAGCTGTTTGCGCAGCACGGCACGGTCGAGTCGGTGAGTCTCATCACCGATCGCGACACCGGCCGTCCGCGCGGCTTCGGGTTCGTCGAGATGTCGCGCGCCGATGCTTCACGCGCGATCCAGAATCTCAACGGCAAGGACCTCGGCGGACGTCCGCTGCGGGTCAATGAGGCCCAGGAGCGCGGCAGCGGCGGCGGCGGCGGTGGTGGCAACCGCGGCGGCGGCGGCGCGCCGAAGCGCTGGTAAGGAAACTTTGCCTTAAGGGCCGGTCGTCAGTGCCTCACGGCATTGGCGCCCGGCCTTTTTCATACGGGAGCAAGTCTCATGGGTAAGGGCGATCCGAGAACTCGCCGCGGCAAGATCTACCAGGGATCCTTCGGCAAGTCGCGCACCAAGGACCCGGCGAAGAGAAAGAAGAAGGCCGCCAAGGCCGCCAGGCGCTGACCTTCCGGGAACGCCTCAGCTCCACGGCCCGGCGGTCGCTGCCGGGCGCGTCTTGCGAGCGAGGCAGTCGCGGATCAACTCGAGCGCGCTGCGCTCGCTCGGCTGCAGATCCACTGCGCTCGTTTCGATCGGGGTGGTGCGCTCGCCCCAGCGCACGGCGTGTGCGCAGAACGACAGCCCGCCACCGAAGCCCGGCATGAGAAGGAGCGAGCCGGGACGCACCCGGCCGGCCTCGAGCGCCTCGCACAGTGCCACCGGCACGGTGGCGGCCGACATGTTGCCGTAGCGCTGGACCGTCACGAACACCCGCTCCATCGGCACGTGCACGCGCTTGGCGACCGCCTCGATGATGCGCAGGTTCGCCTGGTGCGGCACGACCAGGTCGACCGCGTCGGGGCCCGCGTGAATGCGCGCCAGCGCCGCCTCGCTTGCCGTCGTCATGCCCTGCACGGCGCGCTTGAAGATCTCCTGCCCCTCGAACTGCCAGCGGGTGATGCCATAGAGCACGCCGCGGTTGGCGTAGTGTCCACCCATGCCATGGACCCTGAGGATCTCGCGCGCCTCGCCGTAGCAGCCGAGCTTCTCGGACAGCAACCCCTGCTGGTTTTCGCTCGCCTCGAGCACCACCGCAGCGGCTCCATCACCGAAGAGCACCGCGACGTCCCGGTCGCTCCAGTCCATGAAGGGAGAGATCAGCTCCGCGCCGATCACGAGCGCGTTGCGTACCACGCCGGTGCGGATCAGCGCGGTGGCGGTCGACAGCCCATAGAGGAAACTGGTGCACGCGGTGTTGATGTCATAGGCCGCCGCGCCGCGGGCGCCGATGCGCGCCTGGATGCCGGAGGCCATGTTCGGCACCTGATCGTCGTAGCTGCAGCTGCCGAACACGATGAGCTCGATGCGCTCGCCGGCGAGGCCGGCGCACTTCAGCGCACGCGCCGCGGCGACATAGGCCAGCTCTCCGAGCGGCACGTGCGAGATGCGCCGCTCGCGGATACCGGTTCGCGTGACGATCCAGTCGTCGGATGTGTCGAGAATGGTGGACAGATCGTGATTCGTCAGCACCGCCGGAGGCAGGCATTTCCCCCAGCCGGTGATCGCCGCATAGGTCGCTGGCGCTGAGGCGCTCATGGGCGCGGCTAGGATAGCACCGGGCCTCTATCTCACCGTGGCGGGATTCGCCGGGCGGGGCGGGGCGTCCGGCGCGCCGTCCGGCGCGTAATCGAACGAGTCGAAGTAGAGCCGCTCCGCGGGCAGACCCCGGTGCGGGAAGCTCGCGCGCATCGCCTCGATCATCGCCGGCGGTCCCGCGGCGTAAACCTCGAACGCGCTCAGGTCCGGGTGATCGGCCAGCACCGCCTCGTGCACCCAGCCGGTGCGATGATGCGCGGCCTCCGTGCGCGTCGCCTCCGATAGCACCGCGGTGAACGCCAGTTGGGGGCGCGCGCGCTGCCATCCGAGCACCCGCTGCTCCTCGTAGACGTCGGCGCGGTGACGCGCTCCCCAGTAGAGGTGGACCTCGCGGCGAACACCCGTCTCGAGCATGTGCCGCAGCATCGACTTGAGAGGCGCAAAGCCGGTACCGCCGGCGACCATGATGACCGGCCCCGCGCCCTCGCGATAAGTGAATTGCCCCATCGGGCCCTCGATTCTCATGAGCGAGCCGGCGGCGAGATCCCCTGTGAACAGGCGCTCCGTGAAGCCGCCGCCCGTCACCCGCCGCACGTGCAGCTCCATGAGCTCTGCATCGTGCGGTGGGCAGGCGATCGAGAAGCTGCGGCGCCGGCCGCCCTCGAGCAGCACATCGAGGTATTGCCCGGCGCGAAAGGGCAGCGCCTCGACCGATGGCAGCCGCAGCATGACCTCGAGGACGTCCGCGGCGAGCGGCGTGAGGCGCGCGATCCGGCACGGCAAGGTCTTGATCTCGACGTCCGTGACGCTGGCGATGAGCCGTGCCTCGACCCGCAGATCCGACCGCGGCCGGGCCTGGCACAGCAGGATCTGTCCGGCGCGTGCCTCCGCGGCGGTTATGCCCAGCGGCAGCCCGCCGCCCGGATAATCGATCTTGCCTTCGAGAAGCCGGGCCCGGCAGGAGCTGCAGTGGCCGGACTTGCAGCTGTGCGGCAGGTTGAGCCCGGCATCGAGCGCCGCCTGCAGGATCGGCTCTGCGGGGGGGACGCTCAGGGTGCGCCCGTGCGGCTCGATCCGTACGCTGTAATCGACCTTTGACACGATAGCTATAGACTACCAGTCATGTTCGCGAACCCCTCCGCGGACGAGATCGCACAGCTGCTGCGCGCGGCCCACACCATCGCGGTGGTCGGGCTGTCGCCCGACCGCACCCGGCCCAGCCACACCGTGGCGCGCGCCCTGCAGCGTTTCGGCTATCGCATCATCCCGGTGAACCCGTATGCCGAGAGCGTGCTCGGCGAGCCCGCGGTGCCTTCGCTCGAGCATCTGCCCGAGGTTCTCGGGCCCGACGAGTATGTCGACATCGTCGATGTGTTCCGCCGCCCCCAGCACGTCGCCGGCATCGTCTCCGACTGCATTCGGTTGAGGATGCCGGCGCTGTGGCTGCAGGACGGCGTGATCGATATCGCCGCAGCAGAGCGCGCCCGCGAGGCGGGCATCTTCACCATCATGAATCGCTGCCTGTTCCGCGACCGGGCGGCATTGGTTCGTGGGACAAATGTTTTTTGAGCTATGCTCAGCACCCGATGCGCGTCGCATTCACGAAGATGCACGGGGTCGGCAACGATTTCGTCGTGTTCGATGCGCCCGTCGAGCCCTCGCTCCTCGAGCCCGCGAGCCTCAGGCGCCTCGCCGACCGCCGCACCGGCATCGGCTTCGATCAGGCGCTGCTGCTCGAGTCGCCGCGGCGCGCCGACACGGCGGTCTACTACCGGGTGTTCAACTCCGACGGCGACGAGGTCGAGCAGTGCGGCAATGGCGCGCGCTGCATCGCTGCGCTCCTGCACCGCCGTGGCCGCACGCGCTCCGGTGGCGTGCGGCTCGAGAGTCCCGCCGGCGTGGTCGAGGCACGCGTGAATGGAACGACCGGCGTGTCCGTCGACATGGGCGTGCCCGATTTCAATCCCGCCTCGCTCCCTTTTACCGCGCCCGGCGAGGCCGACAGTTATCCGCTCGAGGTGAGTGGCCAAACCGTCAGCATCGGCGTGGTCTCGCTCGGCAATCCGCACGCAGTGCTCACGGTCGCTTCCGTCGAGACGGCGCCCGTCGCAACCCTGGGTCCCGCGATCGAGCATCACCCGCGCTTCCCGCGCCGGGTCAACGCCGGCTTCCTCGAGATCGTCGATCGCGCGCACCTCAAGCTGCGCGTCCATGAGCGCGGCGCCGGTGAGACCTCGAGCTGCGGCACGGGTGCGTGTGCGGCCGCCGCGATCGCCCGCCGGCGCGGCCTCACCGAGGCCGAGGTGCGCATCAGGGTGCGCGGCGGCGAGTTGCGGGTAAACTGGGAGGGCCCCGGGGAGCACATCTGGTTGAGCGGTCCGGCACAGGTTTCATTCGAAGGGCAAGTCGAGGTCAGCAATCCATGACAACAAGAGAAGCTCGCGGTCTGACGGCGGTCGAGTCCGAAGAGGAAACCATCGCCGCCTACCTGCAGCGCAATCCGGAATTCTTCGAGCGCCATCAGGCGGTGCTGGCGCGCCTCAAGCTCCCGCACGCCCGCGGCGGGGCTGCGATCTCCCTCGTCGAGCGTCAGATCGAGGTGCTGCGCGAGAAGCTCGCGGGCCTCGAAGGCAAGCTCGCGGAGCTGCTGCGCACCGCCCGCGCCAATGACGCCATCGCCGATCGGCTGCATCGCTTCACGCGACGGCTCCTGCGGGCGGTGCCGCGCGCGGAAGCGATCGCGCGCATCGAGGCGGGCCTGCGCGAGGACTTCGACGCTTTCCACGCGGTGCTGGTGCTGATCGGCAACCACCCTGATCTCTCGCCGCAGCGCTTCGTGCGCGCCGTGGCGGCCGACGATCCCAACCTCAAATCCTTCGAGACCCTGTTCGCCAGCGGCAAGCCCCGCTGTGGCCAGGCGCGCGACTCGCAGCGCGAGTTTCTGTTCGGACCCGAGGGCCCCGAGATGGGCTCGGTCGCCCTGGTGCCGCTCGGGGACAAGGGGTCGATCGGCCTGCTCGCGCTCGGCAGCCCCGACCGCGATCGCTTTCACCCCGGCATGAGCACCGAGTTCCTGGCTCGCATGGCGGACCTCATCGCGGATGCACTGACCGCGTGAGTCCGGGCGCGCTGGAATGGCTCGCCCGGTTCCGTCGTTACATGCAGTCCGAGCGCCGGCTCTCGGCGCACACTGACTCGAGCTACACCCGCGACCTCAGGGCTCTGGTCCGATTTTGCGATGCGGCCGGGCTCGAGGACTGGAGCAGGCTCGACAGCGGCCACATTCGCGTCTTCGCCGCCCATTCGCATGCCGGGGGGCTCTCCCCGCGCAGCATCCAGCGGCGGCTGTCGGCGGTGCGCAGCTTCTACGAGTTCCTGCTGCGCGAGGCGCCCGCGGAATCACTGCGCGGCGCCCGCCGCTCAGGCGGCGGCCGCGCTCGCCGCGCGAGGCCGCGCGTCACGCTGAACCCCGCGCTCGAGGTCAGGGCGCCGAAGGCGCCGCGGCGGTTGCCGCAGACACTCGATGCCGACCAG
>DATGJR010000119.1:0-6975 GCA_035295065.1 Steroidobacteraceae bacterium | reverse complement strand
CTTCCTCGATCTCCCAGGTGGCGCGCGCCTTGTACGTGCCGACGCCCTTGTCGTAGAACTCCTTGAGATCCGCGCGCGGGGAGATGATCTCCGCTCCCGTCGGGAGGTCGGGGCCCTTGACGTGCTTCATGAGCGCGGCCGTGGTCGCCTCGGGATCCTCCAGCAGATGGATGGCGGCGGCGGCGACCTCGCGCAGGTTGTGCGGCGGAATGTCGGTCGCCATGCCGACCGCGATGCCGGTGGTGCCGTTCAGGAGCAGATTCGGCAGCCGCGCCGGCAGGAATGAGGGCTCCTCGCGCGAGCCGTCGTAGTTCGCCACCCAGTCGACCGTGCCGTCGGAGAGCTCCGCGAGCAGCACCTCGGCGTAGCGTGTCAGCTTCGCCTCGGTGTAGCGCATGGCGGCAAAGGACTTCGGGTCGTCCTGTGAGCCCCAGTTGCCCTGCCCGTCGATGAGCGGATAGCGGTAGGCGAAGGGCTGCGCCATGAGCACCATCGCCTCGTAGCAGGCGGTGTCGCCGTGCGGATGGAACTTGCCGAGGACGTCGCCCACCGTGAGAGCGGCTTTCTTGTGCTTGGCGACCGCCGACAGCCCGAGCTCGCTCATGGAGTAGACGATGCGCCGCTGCACCGGCTTCAAGCCGTCGCCGAGCGCCGGCAGCGCCCGGTCGAGGATCACGTACATCGAGTAGTCGAGGTAGGCCTTCTCCGTGAAGGTACCGAGCGGCTGGCGCTCGATGCCCTCGAAGTTCAGCTCCCCGCTCTCGGGGGGAGCCGTCATACCTGCACCTCGGCGAGATTGCCCTTCTCTTCGAGCCACTCACGCCGGTCGGCGGCGCGCTTCTTGGCGAGCAGCATGTCCATGAGCTGGTCGGTCTTGTCCTTGCCGTCGATGGTGAGCTGCACCAGGCGGCGGGTGCGCGGATCGATGGTGGTCTCGCGCAGCTGGGTGGGGTTCATCTCCCCTAGGCCCTTGAAGCGAGTGACCGTGGGGCGGGTGCGCGGGCTCTCCTTTTCTATCTTCTTCAGCAGCTGATCGCGTTCGGCATCATCGAGTGCGTACAGCACCTGCTTGCCGGCATCGATGCGGTAGAGCGGCGGCATCGCGACGTACACGTGACCGTGGGTGACGAGCGGACGGAAGTGCCGCAGGAACAGCGCGCACAGCAGTGTTGCGATGTGCTGCCCGTCGGAGTCGGCGTCCGCGAGGATGCAGACCTTGTGATAGCGGAGCGACGAGAGATCGGCGGAGCCCGGATCGACGCCGAGTGCGACCGAGATGTTGTGCACCTCCTCGCTCGCGGCGAGCTGACCGGGATCGACCTCCCAGGTATTCAGGATCTTGCCGCGCAGCGGCAGGATGGCCTGGAAGTCCTTGTCGCGCGCCTGCTTGGCGGAGCCGCCCGCGGAGTCGCCCTCGACCAGGAACAGCTCGCCGCGCCTCGGCTCCTGGCTGACGCAATCGGCGAGCTTACCGGGGAGCGCCGGGCCTCCGGCGATGCGCTTGCGCACCACCCTCTGTGCCGCCCTGGCGCGCTCCTGGGCGTTGGCGATGGCGAACTGCGCGATGCGCTCACCCGCGTCCGGGTGGCTGTTGAGCCAGAGGGCCAGCGAGTCGCGCACGAAGCCCTCGACCAGCGCCGCCGCGTCCCGGCTGCCGAGGCGCTCCTTCATCTGGCCGGCGAACTGCGGCTCGTGGATCTTGATGGAGAGCACGAAGCTCGCTTTGTCCCACACGTCCTCGGGGGTGAGCTTGATGCCGCGCGGCACGAGGTTGCGGAACTCGCAGAACTCGCGCACCGCCTGCGCCACCCCGGCGCGCAGCCCGTTGACGTGGGTGCCGCCCTCGGGCGTCGGAATGAGGTTCACGTAGCTCTCGCCGATCGAGGTCTCGGCGTCCGGCGCCCAGCACAGCGCGTAGTCGACGGTGTTGTCATCGCCCGAGCGCGTCCCGGTGATCGGCTCGGCGGGGATGCGCTCGAGCTTCTCGAGCTCCTCCACGAGGTAGGCGCCGAGGTCGCCCGTGTAGAACCACTCGTCCTTCTCGCCCGTGGACTCGTTCCTGAAGCTGACCCTCAGGCCCGGGCACAGCACCGCCTTGGCCTTCAGGGTGTGCTTGAGCTGCGGCACCGAGAACTTGTCGGAGTCGAAGAACTTCGGGTCCGGCCAGAAGCGGATGGTGGTGCCGGTATTGCGCTGCCCGACGGTGTCGATCTCCTCGAGCTTGGAGGCGATCTTGCCGTCCTTGAAGCTGATGTTGTATTCCTTCCGCCGCGCTTGATCCAGCACTCGAGGTGCTTCGACAGCGCGTTCACCACCGAGACGCCCACCCCGTGCAGGCCGCCGGAGAATTTGTAGGTCTTGTCGGAGAACTTACCCCCGGCGTGCAGACGGGTGAGAATCAGCTCGGCGCCACTCACCTTCTCCTTGGGGTGGATGTCGACCGGCATGCCGCGGCCATCGTCGGCCACCTCCAGCGACCCGTCTTTGTAGAGCGTGACGTCGATCTGCTTGCAGTAGCCGGCGATCGCCTCATCGACGCTGTTGTCGATCACCTCGTGCGCGAGGTGGTTGGGACGCTGAGTGTGGGTGTACATGCCCGGCCGGCGGCGGACGGGCTCGAGGCCTGAGAGGACCTCGATATCGGATGCGGTATACGACTGACTCATCCGGCTGTGCGCGGCATCCCTTCGGTGCGCAGCGCTGAAGTGCGCGCGCGGCGCGATCTTACCAAAGCGCGAACCGCCCGGGCGGATTCGCCTTAGTCGAGATCGGCGAGCAGCGCGGCGCGCACGGCCGCCGGCAGCGGCTCGACGCTGTGCCTGTAGTGCTCGTGATCGACGCCGGCTGCCAGCGCCGCACCCGAGCGCAGCGCCGCGATCGCTGCGCTCGCGAGGTCGAAGCGCAGGAAATGCACCGCGGAGGTCTTCTCCTCGTTCTCGCGCGGCAGATCCTCGTCTGCGATCGCATACACCCGTGGCTGACCTGCCGCCTCTACCCAGCAGCGCCGCTCGACGCCCTTGAGCTGAGCGAGCTGCGCGCGGCGCTCCTGTGGCTGGCCGAACTCGATGAGGAGCGTGACTTTCCAGTTGCGGCCATCGGGGATCAGCGGGTTGTAGGCGGCGAGCTCATCGGCAATCCCCTGCGGCTCGAAGATGCGCTCGACGCGCAGCATCTCCTGGATCTGATACTGAACGGTGAGACGATCCTCGAACGACCAGGTCATGTGGGGGCCGACCTGGAGCTGGCGCGCTCGCTTGTGCGCGAGCACGCGCTCGCGGAATGCCGGCCGCTCGCGCGCGTACTGCTCGAGGGACAGAAGCTCGCCTGCGGTGAGCGGCTTCACAGGCCGTACGCGAGCTTCAGCAGTGTGAGCGGATGCTCGGGCTCGCCGGCATCGGTGAGCCCGCTCTCGATCTGCCGCCCCGCCATCGGGCAGTCGCTCGAATAGTGATCGGCCTGGGCGCTCGCCACCCGCTGCACCACGGGCCGGCCGATCCTCACGGAGGCGGCGCGGTAGCGCTGCTTCACGCCGTAGGTGCCGTTGTGCCCGGAGCAGCGCTCGATCGCTTCCACGGTCGTGCCGGGCACGAGCAGCAGCGCCTCACGGGTCTTCAAGCCGAGATTCTGCACCCTCAGGTGACAGGGCACGTGGTAGCTCACCTTGCCGAGGGGGCGCGTGAAGTCGGTGCGCAGGAGTCCGGCGCGGTGCCGCAGCATCAGGTACTCGAAGGGATCGAACATGTGCTCGGCCACCGCGCGCACCTGCGCGTCCTGCGGGTACATGAGCGGCAGCTCCTGCTTGAACATCAGCACGCAGGAAGGGATCGGCGCCACGATGTCGAAGCCCGCCGCCACCGCCTGCGCGAGCTGGGGAATGTTGTGCTCCTTGAGCCGCGCGACGCCTTCGAGATCTCCGAGCTCGAGGCGCGGCATGCCGCAGCAGCGCTCACTCGGCAGGAGCCTCACTTCGATCCCGTTGTGGGCGAACACGGCCACCAGATCCTCATCGAGCGCCGGATCGTTGTGGTTGCCATAGCAGGTGGTGAAAAGCGCCACACGGCCGGTGGTCTCGGCGGTGGGTCGTGCCGCGGCCGTGTCAGGGGCCTGCCGGCTCTCCGTCGTGCCGAGTGCGCGCAGCCGCGCCCGCGCGGTGCGCGCGTGATATTGCGGGATCGGCGCGGTGCGATCGACCCCGAGGGTCTTCTCGAGGAGCGCGCGCCCTGCGCGGGAGCGGTTGACGGCGTTCACCAGCTCGACCACCACCGGGATGCCCGCAAGTCTCCCGACCGCATCGGTGGCGGCGAGCACGCGCTCACTCGCCGTCAGCGCACCGTCGCGCGTGCGCACCGCCTTGGCACGCAGCATCAGGTGCGGGAAGTCGACGTTCCAGGGATGCGGCGGCACGTACGGGCACTTGGTCATGTAGCACATGTCGCACAGGTAGCAGTGCTCCACGACCTCCCAATAGGCCTTCTTGTCGACGGCCGCGACCTCGCCGCTGGCGGTTGCATCCACGGCATCGAAAAGCGTCGGAAAGGCGTTGCACAGGCTGAAGCAGCGCCGGCAGCCATGGCAGATGTCGAATACCCGCTCGAGCTCGGCGTCGAGCGCGGCGTGGTCGTAGAACTTCGGGTCGCGCCACTCGAGCGGATGGCGCGTCGGAGCCTCGAGGCTCCCTTCGCGCGCACCCTGCGGGCGGCCCGGCGAGGTGGGCGTCTCGCTCATGAGCGCGCGTCAGGCCCGCGGGGAGCCTGACGCGCAGCGCCTTCAGATCCCGTCGAGCGCCTTGGTGAAGCGATTGGCATGCGAGCGCTCGGCCTTGGCGAGCGTCTCGAACCAGTCGGCGATCTCGGCAAATCCCTCTTCGCGAGCGATCTTGGCCATGCCCGGGTACATGTCGGTGTACTCGTGGGTCTCCCCGGCGATGGCCGCCTTGAGGTTCAGTCGCGTCTCGCCGATCGGCAGGCCCGTGGCGGGATCGCCCACTGCCTCGAGATACTCGAGGTGGCCGTGCGCGTGGCCGGTCTCGCCCTCGGCGGTCGAGCGGAACACCGCAGACACGTCGTTGAAGCCCTCGACGTCGGCCTTCTGTGCGAAGTACAGGTAGCGACGGTTGGCCTGCGACTCACCGGCGAAGGCGTCCTTGAGGTTCTTCTCGGTCTTGCTGCCTTTGAGATTCATAAGTCCTCACTTAGACTCGGTCTAACGAAGGGCTGCGACTCTATCGCCCCCCCGAGCAACACGTCAAGAATGCGCAACCTGCGCACGTTGACCCTCGGCGGGGGCACTGTATAACTTTGCCGGCCCTCAGGGGACCGGGAACGAGGTAAGGAGGACGCCCCGCTTGGCGCGTGACAGCAAACCCATGGATTTCGAGCAGGCGCTCGCGGAGCTCGAGAGCCTGGTCGATCGCCTCGAGCGCGGCGACCTGCCGCTCGATGATGCGCTGAAGGCCTTCGAGCGCGGCGTGACCCTCACTCGCCATTGCCAGAGCTCGCTCCAGGCCGCGCAACAGAAGGTCGAGATACTGCTCAAGCGCAACGGGCAGGTGCAGATCGAGCCGTTCGAGGAATCCGCGGACGAGCCGGCCGCCGCGAGCGCGCCACCCGAGTGAGGCTTGCGTCCTTGAGCGCCGCCGCCGCTGCGGCCAGCGATTTCGCCGCGCGTGTTGCCGAGTGCCAGGCGCGCATCGAGCGCATTCTCGACGATGCGCTGCGCCTCCCCGACGCCGGCACGGAACGGCTGCGCGAGGCGATGCGCTACAGCGTGCTCGGCGCCGGCAAGCGCCTGCGGCCGACGCTCGTGTACCTCACGGGCGAGTCGCTCGGGGCATCGCTCCCCGTGTTGGATGCGCCGGCGGCTGCGGTCGAGCTCATCCACGTCTATAGCCTCGTGCACGACGATCTGCCGGCGATGGACGATGACGATCTGCGCCGCGGCCGCCCCACCTGCCATCGGGCCTTCGATGAAGCGACTGCCATCCTGGTGGGAGATGCGCTGCAGGCGCTGGCATTCGCCGTGCTGGCGCAGGCGCCCCTCGGCGCGACGACCCCCGAAGCGCGCCTCGAGATGATCCGGGTGCTCTCGCATGCCATCGGCACGGGCGGCATGGCCGGCGGACAGGCGGTGGACCTGGAGGCCGTCGGCCGCACGCTCGATGTGAGCGCGATCGAGAACATGCACCGGCGCAAGACCGGCGCACTCATTCAGGGGAGCGTCCTGCTCGGGGCGCTGGCCGCAGGGGTTGCGGGCGGGCCTGAGCTCGCCGCTCTCGGGCGCTTCGGTGCGGAGATCGGACTGGCCTTCCAGATTCAGGATGACATCCTCGACGTCGAGGGCGATCCAAGGCTGCTCGGCAAATCGACCGGCGCCGACGCGGCGCTCCGCAAGCCGACCTATCCGAGCACGGCGGGGCTGGCCGCGGCGCGGGAGCGCGCGAGCGAGCTGCGCGATGCGGCGATCGCCGCGCTCGCGCCGTTGGGAAAGCGCGCGGAGGCGCTCGCCGAGCTCGCCCACTACGTAGTCAACCGCGCCAGTTGACGCGCGTCTGCTGGGCTTCCCGGCCGCTTTCTTGCCCGTGCCTCCCCCCGTGTAAACTGGCGGCACGATGAGCGCCCCGGCTGACAACTTCCCGCTCCTCACCGGCATCTCGAGCCCGGAGGACCTGCGCCGGCTCGCTCCCGCGCAGCTTCCGGCACTCGCCGAAGAGCTGCGCGCGTTTCTCATCCAGAGTGTCAGTACGCGCGGCGGACACTTTGCCGCGGGACTCGGCACCGTCGAGCTGACGATCGCTCTGCACTACGTGTACAACACTCCCCACGACCGCCTCGTGTGGGACGTGGGTCACCAGGCCTACCCGCACAAGGTGCTGACCGGCCGCCGCGAGCGGCTGCATACCGTCAAGCAGGACGGTGGCCTCGCCCCCTTCCCCTCGCGCGCCGAGAGCGAATACGACACCTTCGGCGTCGGCCACTC
>DATGJR010000118.1:0-9418 GCA_035295065.1 Steroidobacteraceae bacterium | reverse complement strand
CCTCTCCAGCCGGGCGCTCAACTTCGTGGTACTGGGCAGCGGCGAGCGGCAGTACGAGGAGTTCTTCAGTGCCCTCGCCCGCGACTTCCCGCGCCGGGTGCACTTCCACCGCGGCTACGACGACGAGCTCGCCCACTGGATCGAGGCGGCCAGCGACCTGTTCCTCATGCCCTCGCGCTACGAGCCGTGTGGGCTGAATCAGATGTACAGCCAGCGCTACGGCACCGTGCCGATCGTACGGCGCACCGGCGGACTCGCCGACTCGGTCGAGCACTACGACGCGGCGAGCGGCAGCGGCACGGGAATCGTGTTCAACGATTTCGATGCGCCGGCGCTCGAGTGGGCGCTCAACCTGGCGCTGGATCTGTACGCGCAGCCGCAGCACTGGGCGCGCCTGATGCAAAATGGCATGGCGCGTGACTTCTCCTGGCAGCACCAGGGGAGCGAGTATCTCGCGCTCTACCGGCGGCTCATCGGAGCGTGAGCCGCAACCTCACTGCAGATTGAAGCTGCCGTGTTCCTCGAAGGGAATCGAGCGCAGCCACCCCGAAGACAGCGCGACCTTTCCGTAGAGGCGGTAAGGGACGCCCTGCCCGCGGGCATCGGCGCTGCGCGTGAGAAGCCGCAGGAGCGTCCCGGCGACGTTGGTCGTCACGTTCATGTCGAAGTCCGCTGAGCCGAGCGCCGGCACCACGAAGCTCTCCGCGGACTCACCGGTCGCGAAGGGCTGACCGTCGACCTCGAGCGTGTACTCGAGCCCCTCAACCGGCAACGTGCGGTTGTTGGGGTTGCGTACGTGCACGCGCACCTTGAGCCGCTGTGCGAAGAGATCGGTCCCGACGAGCTGCACCTCGACGATGCTGAGCTCCGGGGGAACGAGCTTCGGCGCGAGCGCGCAGCCGCTCGAGAGCAGTACGCCTGCCGCGCAGGCTGCGGACCAAAGTCTCATCAGCCTCATGTTAGTTGATCGCTAACCCCGGCCATACACGGTATTGAGCTCAGCGTAACGATGCGCGAGTGCGCCATCGAGCGCCCCCGGCGGGAGCCGCCAGCTCCAGTTGCCGCTCACGGTGCCCGGGGTGTTGAGGCGCGCCTCCGAGCCCAGCCCCAGCAGATCCTGCATCGGGATCACGGCCAGCCGGGCGACCGAGCCGAGTGCCAGACGGATCAGAGCCGAGGGCACGGCGGCGCCCGCAGCGCCGAGGTAAAGCTCGACGCGCTCGGCGGTGTCGCGGTCGAGGCCCGAAAACCACCCGAGCGTCGTGTCGTTGTCGTGAGTGCCGGTGTAGACCACGCTGGTACGCCGGTAGAGGTAGGGGCGGTGCGGATTGTCCGCGTTGCCGTCGAAGGCGAACTGCAGCACGCGCATTCCCGGAAGGCCGAACTCATCGCGCAGCGCGTAGACATCCGGGGTGATGTCGCCGAGATCCTCCGCCGCGAGTGGCAGGTCGCCGAGCTCCTCGCGCAGCCGCATGAGCAGCTCCGCACCGGGGGCCGCCTGCCAGACACCGCCGCGGGCATCGGACGCGGCCGCAGGCACCGCCCAGTAGGCAACGAGCGCCCGAAAATGATCGAGACGCAGCAGGTCGAGCCGTGCGAGCTGCGCGCGCACCCGCGCCCTCCACCAGGCGAAGCCCTCGCGCCGCTGCGCGTTCCAGTCGTACACCGGATTGCCCCACAACTGCCCCGTCGCGGCGAAGTAATCGGGCGGCACGCCACCGACCGCGGCCGGCGCGCCCTCCGGCGTGAGCTGAAAGAGCGCACGGTGCGTCCAGGTCTCGGCCGATGCGGGCGCGACATAGAACGGGAGGTCCCCGAAGAGCCGCACACCACGGCCGCGCGCATATTCGCGCAGGCGCTCCCATTGCAGGTGAAAGGCGTACTGCTCGCGCTCGATGCGAGCGATCTCCGGCGCGTGGGCTGCGCGCGCGGCGGCGAGAGCTGCGGCCTCGCGGTCGCGCAGAGGCGCTGGCCAGCTCCAGAAGGGAGCGCCGTCATGAGCCCGCGTGAGCACCTCGAACAGCGCGTAGTCCGGCAGCCAGCCGGCCGCGTGCGCGAGAAACTGCCCATCGACCGGCGCCCCCGCTTCAGGGAGCTCCGCCGGGTCGAGGAGCTGTGAGTTCCCGGCCCGATCGGATCTCACCCAGTAGGGCGAGCCGTCGGCTCCCGTAGGTCCGACCGGCAGGATCTGCCAAACGGAGAAGCGTCCTTGCGCCAGCCAGTCGATGAACGCACGCCCGCCGGCGCCCAGGGGTCGCTCGAGGGCCGAGAGCGGCAGCAGCACGCCGGCACGACGCCGGTCAAAGACTTGCAGGCGCATGGAGCCCATGGCGGCGCCGGCCGTCAGCTGGCACTTGCGCGGCGCATGGCCCCGCCGTGCTCAGGGGACCCGTGGCCCGTGGAGATCGGCAGCGCGAGGCTATCGGGAGGATTCAAGCCGAGGTGCCGATAAAGCGTCACGAGTTGATGGCGATAGAGCTCGTCGAACTGGCTGACCGACTCGGCCGGGTTGTAGTCGCCGAACCACCAGAACCAGTCCGAGCTTTCGCACAACGCGAGCTGTCGTCCGATGCCTGCACGCTGCGCCGCCTCGAGCTTGTCGGTCGCAAGCACGCGGTCGCAAGCCTCCTTGGCATCGCACAGCAGATCCCAGGCGCGGTTCTTGTCCGCATCGCCCATCCAGGTGGCGAGCGTGCCGTGCACCCAGCTGCCGGCGACCACCCTCGCGAGCGGCGCCGGCTGCAAGCCGCGCGCCAGGCAACCGGACAGCGTCATCAGCTCGAGCTGCGGGTGCTCCGCGAGCACCGAGTAGAGCGCCTTGAGGAAGTAATAGCCGTTGAAGGGGTAGTGCTCCCACGCGTTCTCGCCGTCGAGCGCGATGAGCACGGCGTGGCCCGGATCGCCCTGGTAGCGACGCGCGAGCTGCGTCAGCTCGTTCGCGAGGTTCTGGGCGGCATCGTCTCCGTGCCACGTGGCGTAGGTGAAGCCGATGAGGTCCGAGAGATTGTCGTCGCGGAAGAAGCAGTTGAGGCCGACGCCCTGCGCGCGGTAGGGGCGGTTGTAACTCGCGGCGTCCTCCGCCGCCCTGGGGTCCGCGAACGCGAGGCTGTTGCGCAGCACCGCCCCACCGCTTGCAGCCCAGCGAAAGCCGTTGGCGGCGAGGAGCTTGAGTGTCGCTTCACTGACCGCGCCTTCCGCGGGCCAGCAGCCCGCCGGGCGCGTGCCAAAGGCGCGGCTGAAGACCGCGATGGCCTCCTCCACGTGCCATTCCGAGCGCGCGGCGCCGCCGGGATAACCCGGGTGCACGGGCAGCGGGATGTCGGGGACCGCCATGCGCGCACAGCCGAAGTCGAGCAGCAGCGGAATGATCGGATGCGCATAGGGCGTGACCGAGAGCTCGCACTGCCCGCGCTCGGCAAGCGCGCGGTAGCGCGGCACGATCCCGCCCACCAGCTTGCCGATCAAAGTCAGCAGTGCCCGGCGTTGGGCGGCACTGAAGTCGCGGCCGCGCTCGGTGAGCTGAGCGACGAGCGGATCGGCCCGCCGCACCGTCTCGCCGAGCCACGCCAGGTGGTACCAGACCGCCAGATCGTGGATGAACTGGTCCGAGGCATAAGCGACCCGCTCGGGAGTCGCGAGCGTCTCGGCGATGGTGGCGAGCTCGAGGTAGGGACCGAAGCGCTCGATCATCTGCTTGCGCTGGGCGCGCAGGCAGGCCTTGAGGAGTGCCAGACGCGGGGCCGGCTCCTTCGGCAGCGCATCGGGACCGAGGAGCGAGAGCACCGGATCGGGGAGCGGCGCGCCCTTCTCGAGGTGCGCCGCCGTGCGCGTGGCGATGTCCTCGAGCTGCTCGAGGAGCACCGGGGAAAAGTTGACCACGGCGCGCGCTTCAACGTTGTCTTCGAGGTGCGCCGCCATGTCGGTGTAATCCTTGATGGCGTGCAGATAAGTCCAGGGCAGGGCGTAGCGGGCGTTGAAGGCGTCGCGGTACTGCGGCTGGTGCATGTGCCAGAGCAGAACCACTGGCAGGCGTGTGGCGGCGGGCATGGCGTGCAGCCCCTAGGAGCGGAGCTTGCGCAGCATGTCGGGTGTGACCAGTACCACCCCTTTTTCGGTGATGTGAAAACGCTGGCCATCCCCTTGCCGGTCGACCCCGATCGTCATGCCGTCGGGCACCTCGCAGTCCTGGTCGAGGATGGCGCCGTGAATCTGGCAGCCGCGGCCGATCGCGACGTTCGGCAGCACGACCGAGCGCTGGATGATGCTGCGCTCCTCGACGCGCACATTCGAGAACAGCAGTGACTCGCGCACTACGGCGCCGGAGATGATGCAGCCGCCCGAGACCATGGAGTTGATGGCCATGCCGCGCCGTCCGTCCTCATCGAGGATGAACTTGGCCGGCGGCTGCTGCACCTGATAGGTCCAGATGGGCCAATCCTCATCGTAGATGTTGAGCTCGGGGCGCACGTGCACCAGCTCGAGGTTGGCATCGTAATAGGCATCCAGTGTGCCGACGTCGCGCCAGTAGCTCTGCGCGCGCGTCTTCACGTCCTGGAACGGATAGGCGAACACCTGGCGCCCCGCGGCGATCGCCTCCGGCAGGATGTCCTTGCCAAAGTCGTGCGAGGAAGCCTCGTTCCCCGCATCCGCCGCCAGCATGTTCTCGAGGAGCGGGGCGTTGAAGACGTAGATGCCCATCGAGGCGAGGATGGACCCGGGGCGGGTCGGCAGCGTATCCGGCACCGCCGGCTTCTCCGCAAAGCGCGTCACGCGGTTCCATTCGGTGGCGGTGAGCACGCCGTAGTGGCGCGACTGGTCGGCCGGCACCTCGACGACTCCGACGGTGATGTCGGCGCCTTTCTCGACGTGGTAGGCGATCATCGGGCCGTAGTCCATCTTGTAGATGTGGTCGCCGGCGAGCACCAGCAGATGCTTCGGCCGATGCGAGGAGATCAGCTCGATGTTCTGATGCACGGCATCGGCCGTGCCGCGGTACCACAGCGGCCCCAGCTGCTGCTGGGCCGGCACCACCTCCACGAACTCGCCGAACTCGCCGCGCAGGTACCCCCAGCCCCGCTGCACGTGCTGGATGAGCGACTGCGCCTTGTACTGCGTGAAGATCGAGATCTGGCGAATGCCGGAGTTCACGCAGTTCGACAGCACGAAGTCGATGATGCGGAACTTGCCGCCGAAGGGGGTCGCGGGCTTGCAGCGGTTGGCAGTGAGATCACGCAGCCGCTCGCCCCGCCCGCCTGCGAGGATGACTGCCAGTGTGCCGCCCGTCAGGCGGCTCACATAGCGTCCCGAGGAGGCGCGTGCGGGTTGGCGGGCCATGGGCGCTACTAAAGCGCAAGGCGCGGCGGTTGTGCAACCTCAGTCAGGCGAGCGCGCTCAGACCCATTTCATCAGCCCGAGCTCATGAGGATGGCTGAGCAGCTCATGCCACGGATAGATGCGGATCTCGGTGGCGAACTGGCCGCACTCCTTGGGCTCGACGTCGAGGGCAAAGACGGTCCCCCCCTCGCTCGCCTCGTCGGTGGCGGAGAGCGCGGCACGCCACAGACCGTTGCGCTCCGGATGGCCGTAGGAGCTCAGGGCCGGCGGGAGGCCATCCGAGCGTGGCAGCAGGCGGCGGGCGATGAACTCGACGCGAACGTCGGCGGGTGACAAGCCGTTCAGCGCAACCGCTACCCTCATGCGCAGCCGCTCGCCACGCGGCATGTCCCGCGCGGAATCGGCCAGGAGCTTCAGACTCACCTTGGGCCATGCCGCGCGCACGCGCTGCTTCCAGTCCGCAAGCGTCCGCGCGCCGGTAAAGCCCTCGACAGCCAGCCGCCGGTACTGCTCGATGGCCGGCCGGTAGAGACCGCGCGTGTAGTCGAGGAACACGCGTCCCATGGTGAAGCGCGGGATCACGGTCATCATGGCGCGCTTGCTGCGCCGCACCCATTCCGGCGGGCAGGCGGGCGCGGCACGGTCGTAGTAGAGGGGCAGCACCTCCTCCTCGAGCGCGTCGATGATCATGTCGGCTTCGAGCGTGTCGCGCCGCTCGGGATCGGCGACGTTGGCCGGCGCAATGCCCCAGCCGTTGTCCTGCATCCAGCCCTCGGCCCACCAGCCGTCGAGGATGCTCAGGTTGAGTCGCCCGTTGATGGCGGCCTTGATCCCCGAAGTGCCGCTCGCCTCGAGTGGCGCGATGGGATTGTTGAGCCACACGTCGACGCCGGAGACGATGCTGCGCGCAAGCTGCAGATCGTAGTCCTCGATGAATATCACGCGGCCGAGGAACTCCGCGCTCATCATCAGCTGGCGGATCTCGCGCAGCACCTGCTTGGCGGGCTCATCCGCCGGATGTGCCTTGCCGGCGAACAGCAGCACCACCGGACAGTCCGGGTTGTTGAGCAGGCGCGCGAGGCGCGCGCGGTCGTGCATGAGGAGCGTCGCGCGCTTGTAAGTGGCGAAGCGCCGTGCGAAGCCGACGGTGAGGACGCCCGGGCGCTGGGGATCGAGCAGCCGCGTCACGTGCTGCAGCTGCGCCGGGGAGAGACCCTTGCGCTCGTACTCGCGCTGCAGCCGCTCGCGCACGCTCACCAGCATGCGTGCCTTGACGTCCTGGGCGGCGGCCCAGTAGCGCTCATCGGGCACGCCCTCGAGCGCGCTCCAGAAGCTGGCGTCCCGCAGCCGCGAGCGCCACTCGGGTCCCAGCTCGCGGTCGAAGAAATCGCTCCAGCGCTGGTGCAGGAAGGTCGGCACGTGCACGCCGTTGGTAATGAAGCCGACCGGGTTGTCCTGCGGGCGCACCTCCGGCCACTCATCCGCGCACAGCCGCGCCGACACTTCGCCATGGATGCGGCTCACGCCGTTGATGTGACGCGCCGCGTTGAGGGCGAGACGCGTCATGTTGAAGAGATGAGGAGCGGACGGCGCGCGCGCCAGCTCGAGAAAGCGCTCCACCGGTATGCCGAGCTCACGGATGAAATCGCCGAGATGGCTGACGATCAGCTCGTGTCCGAAGGCATCGTGCCCGGCGGCCACCGGCGTGTGCGTGGTGAATACGCACTCGGCGGCCACCGCCTCGAGCGCTGCGGCGAAGGGGAGCCCGGTGGTGAGATGCTCGCGCAGCAGCTCGAGAATGAGAAAGGCCGCGTGGCCCTCATTGAGGTGCCATACCGCCGGCGCAAGACCGAGAGCGCGCAGCGCCCGCACCCCGCCGATGCCGAGGATGATCTCCTGCCGTACGCGCGTCGACTCATCACCCCCGTAGAGCCGGTGGGTGATGTCGCGGTCGGAGGGCGCGTTCTCGGGGCAGTTGGTATCGAGCAGGTACACCGGCACGCGTCCGGCCTGCGCTTTCCAGGTGCGCGCGAGCACGTCGCGCCCGGCGATGCGCACGGTCACCTTGAGCCAGTCGCCGCCCGCGGTTCGCGCCGGCTCGACCGGCAGGTCGCGCGGATCGCGCTCGCGGTATTCGGCCTGCTGAATGCCATCGTTGTCGACGGTCTGCGAGAAGTATCCCTGCTCGTAGAGCAGGCCCACGGCAACGAAGCTCGCGTGCTCATCCGAGGCGGCCTTGCAGTAGTCGGCCGCGAGCACGCCGAGACCGCCCGAGTAGATGGGGAAGCTCTCGTGAAAGCCGTACTCGGCGCAGAAGTACGCGGTCAGCGGCTCATCGGCCCCCGGCGCGCGTGCGTGGACGTAGCGGTCGAGCGTCTCGAGCGCTTTTGCATAGCGCCCGAGGTATTCGGCATCGCGCGCGCATCGCTCGAGTACCTGTTGATCGACACAGCGCAGCATCAGGCGCGGGTTGCCGCCGGTCTGTTTCCAAAGCTCCGGATCGAGGTCCTCGAACAGCGCGCGAATCGGGCGGTGCCAGCTGAAGAAGAGGTTCCCGGCCAGTTCGGGGAGCCGGCCCAGGCTCTCGGGTATGACCGGTGTGACTTCGAGGAGTGAGTTTCTCATCACCGGTCCTGCGGGGAGGGGCAGCACGAAGTCTAGCAGCCCTTAGCACGCGTCCACGGGCCTCGAATCCTCCGGACGGACTTCAAAAATGCCCTTATGTTCATAGTGCTGGTTGATTATTAGTACTATTCACTATATAGTACTAGCCGATGGACGATAGCCAGGCACGCAAGTTCCAGAAAGACCTCAACGCCGGTCTGGTCGCGCTCGTGCTTCTGGCCGTGCTCGATGGGAGCTCCGAGGACCTCTATGGCTACGAGATCGCAAAGCGTCTGCAGAGGGCCAACGAAGGCGAGGCGCTCTTCAAGGAAGGGACCATCTACCCGGTGTTGCGCACACTCGCCGCCGGCGGATTTCTGACGAGCCGAGTCGTGCCCTCTTACTCGGGGCCGGCGCGTCGCTATTACCGCATCACCGACGAGGGACGCGCGCTGCTCACGCAGTGGAGTGGCATCTGGCGCCAGACGCGTGGCTTCGTCGACCGTTTCATTGAAGGAACTTCACCATGAGTGCTCACGCTCCCCGCTCGATCGATGAATACCTCAGGCAGCTGCGCGCGGCGCTCGAGGGCCAGGACCCGGCGCTGATCCAGGACGCGCTCTACGACGCGGAGGAGTACCTGCGTGCCGAGCTCGCCGCGCATCCGGGTAAGTCGGAAGCCGACGTGCTCGAGCTCATCAGCAGTACCTACGGCGCACCGGATGAGGTCGCGGCCGCCTATCGCGACACCGAAGCGAAAGTGAAGGCGGCTCTGAAGACCCCGGTGCCGGCCGCCTCCGTCAGCGCCAGCGGCTGGAAGCGCTTCTTCGGCGTGTACCTCGATCCGCGCGCCTACACCTCTCTCTTTTATATGCTGCTCACGCTCGCCACCGGGATCCTCTACTTCACCATCGTGGTCACGGGGCTGTCGCTTTCGGCAGGGTTTGCGATCCTGATCATCGGCATCCCGTTCTTCCTCGCCTTCATCGGCATCACGCGTGTCATCGCTCTCGGCGAAGGGCGCCTCATCGAGGCGGTGACCGGTGAGCGCATGCCGCGCCGCCCGATGCACCCGGGACCGCCGGCCGGCTGGCTGAGTCGCATCGGTGAGATGCTCAAGGACGTGCGCACCTGGACGACCCTCCTGTACCTCCTCGTCATGCTCCCCCTCGGCATCGTCTACTTCACCGTGACGGTGACCGCCCTCTCGGTGGGCCTGGCTTTCACGGCCCTGCCCCTGGTGGTGCTGGCGCGCTGGCTCGGCTGGGCCTCCGACGTCACGGTGTTCTCCGACGATGTGCACCTCGGCCACTGGGTGCTGTCCGACCACTCGATGATCTCGGCGCTGATTCTCGGAGCTCTGGGCGTGCTGATCGTCACCCTGTTGCTGCACGCGGCAAGAGCCGTGGGGCGCGGACATGCACATCTCGCCAAAGCATTGCTCGTCGTGCCGGGCGCCTGACACCTGAACCGCGCAAGT
>DATGJR010000117.1:0-23681 GCA_035295065.1 Steroidobacteraceae bacterium | reverse complement strand
CGGCGCCTGTTTCGGCTGCAACAGCTGCACCAGTTGCGCCAGCATCCGCTGCACCGCCCCCGGATCGGCCCCGCGAAGCCGCGGAGCCCACGCCACCGCGCGAGTATCACTCCGAGCCGCGCGAGTCCACCGGCACGCACGAGGCAGCGCCGCTCGCGCATTTCGAGCCCGCTCCCAAACCGGAACCCGCCGGGCCCGCCAAGGGGCCTTATGTGGTGTGGTCCTCGGCGCCGCCGAAGGACGTCAGCGGCACCCGCGGACCCGAGGAGTGATGAGGGCCGGCTGAATCGTCAGGCGGCGCGCGAGCTGCGGCGCAGATGCGCGAGCAGTCCGCGCGTCGCCTCTTCGATCAGATCGAGTACCTCTTCAAAGCCGTTGGGACCGCCGTAGTACGGGTCGGGCACGTCCCGCGGATCTGGCTCCGGCGCAAATTCGAGAAACAGGCGCAGTCGCTGTTGCGCGTGCGGCGGCGCGCGGCGTTGCAGCGCCGCCAGGTTCTCGGTATCCATCGCCAGGATGAGATCGAAGCGCTCGAAGTCTGCCGGCTCGACGACGCGGGCGCGCAATGCGCTCAGGTCATAGCCGCGCCGGGCTGCCGCGGCACGTGTGCGCGGATCGGGGGGCTGCCCTACGTGGTAGTCGGCCGTGCCGGCCGAATCGAGCTCGAGACTCAGCTCAGGCGCTTCCCGCGCTGCCAGCGCGCGCACCACCGCCTCCGCGGTCGGCGAGCGGCAGATGTTGCCCAGACAGACGAACAGAATTCTCATGACGGACCCTGCGCCTATCCCCCGTCCGGAAGCTGGACGTTGAAGTACATATTATCGACCACGCGCCGCACGCCCGGAATCCTGTGCGCCAGACGCAGCAGGCGCAGCAGATCCCCGCTATCTGTCACGATGCCCTCGAGAGTCACCACACCGCCGTGGGTCGTGACGGTCACGTGCTCGGAGTAGATCCACGGGTCGGTGGCGAGCACTTCCTGGAGGTGACGCGTGACCTCTTCGTCCGGTACGCGCCGATTCGCCTCGACGATGACCTCGAGACGGCGTGCATCCACCTTCTGCGCCGCGTCCTGAGCCATAGCCGCACCCGCGGCTCCCATCACAGTCGCAACGAAGACCCCGCGGGCGGCGTACGGGAGCATCACGCGCCCTATGCTACGAGAGATCTAGCGCGCGCTGTAGCCGCGTCCCTGCATGCAGGCCTGCATGGCCCGCTGGTAGTCGGCACGCCTGACGCCGAGCTGCTCCGGTGGCACCGCACCACCCGGCTGCGTCGGGTCAAAGCCGGACTGTGACGAGGACCACTTGTGGCACTCGTACTTGTCCTGCGCCTGCTGCTCAGCGCTCTGGCCCTGCTGCGGATAGACGTAGAGATCGTCACCCTGCGGGGACGGCGGCTCCGGCGCCGCCGTGCTGGCGCCCTCCTCGGCTCCCGGGGGGTCGACCGTGACGTAGCCGTTCTGCTCCGCGCTCCACAGGTAATAGGTATCGTTCGCGTAGTAGTACGGGACGCCGCCGAACCAGACCGTCGTATAGAAAGGCGGCAACACCGGCACGAACACGCCGATCGGCGCACCTACCACCACGAAACGCGGGCCGTAGGGGGCATACCAGATGCCGCCCGAGTAGAAGAAACGCCCACCTGGGCGATCGACGACGAAGGGCCTGCCGGGAAGCTCGCCGATGTAAGCACCGCGGTTGGGATAGTAGTGATTATGCGCAAAGCGCGGATCGAAGTGCTCCGGAGCACGACCCGCGGGGCGGAAGCCGCGGCCCCGGTCGTGGTCCTGCGCCTGCGCGGTCGAGGCCACCAGCATGCAGGCAGCCAACGCCGCAAGGCACGCGCGCATCAGCGAAGCTCTGCTCGTCATGGTCATGCTCACTTGACGCTATAGCCGCGCGCATCCAGACATGCCGCGATGGCGCGCCGGTGATTGCCTGCCTGCTCTTCCTGCGCGGCAGCGGCACGGCGGTCGCTGACCACGACCTGGCGGGTGGCCTGCGAGTTGGCCGCATCGGCCGTGCTGCCGACCGCGCTGCCCACAATGGCGCCGGCCAGCGCGGCGGGTGCCGCCTGCCAGCGCGGCGCGATGGCCGCACCGATGATCGCTCCCGCGACTGCGCCGATCGCGGTGTTGGTTCCGGGCGGCGGTCCAGCCGAGACGATTGCGACCCGGTCATGCGGCGGCACCCCGGGGGCACTCGGGTCGAAGCCGGTCTGCTGCGTCGCCCAGGTGCTGCATTCGTAGTGGTCACGGTCCTGCTGCTCGGGCGTCTGGCCGCGCAGCGGATACGCGTACACCTGGCTGACAGGCGGCGGCGCAGGCGGCGGCGCCTGATAAACGGGCCGCGGGGGCGGAGCCTCCACGCACCCGGCCAGGAGCGCAGCCAGTGAACCGGCTGCAGCGGCCGCCAACCAGGCGTGCCGGCTTGTTCGGGTCTGGTTCTTCATCGGTACTCGTCCCATGGCTGAAGCGGATCGGTATTCACGAAACGTTATGTGCGGGCGGGCCGTTGACAGTCAATACCTATGATAGGCGCCCGTAGAAGCCGCATTGACTTGGAGGTGCTCCGGTAGTCTCGAGTTCCGTTAGGAATTGTTAATCCCTGCCGAGCATTAACTATCCTTAATGAGCTGCGAAACACGTGCGAAGTCCGCGGGCGTATTCACATCGGGCCCGGGAGTCTCGCACGCGCCCGCCACCAGAATCGTCATTCCGTTCTCCAGCGCGCGCAGCTGCTCGAGTCTCTCGCGCATCTCCAGCGCAGACGGTGCGAGTCCCGCCAGACGCGCCAGCGCGCCGACCCGGTAGGCATAGATGCCGATGTGGCGCCGGGCGCCGCCCGCATCCGTCTGGCTGGAGATTCCCGCGGCGGCGCCATCCCGGTTCCAGGGAATCGGAGCGCGGCTGAAGTAGAGTGCGCGTCCACGCTCGTCGGCCACCACCTTCACGGCGTTCACATCGAGAAACTCTGCAACCGAGCCGATAGGCGTCGCGAGCGTGGCGACGTCCGCATCGGGGTCGGATTCGAGCAGGGCCGCCACCTGACGGATGAGCGCCGGCGGCATCAGCGGCTCATCGCCCTGCAGGTTGACGACGATGTCACGGGCCGCCCAATGCTGTCCCCGCGCGACTTCCGCGATACGGTCGGTGCCCGAAGCGTGGCTGGCGGCGGTCATCACGGCATTGGCCCCGAAGGTGCGTGCGCTCTCGAGGATGCGCGCATCGTCGGTGGCGATGATTACCTCGGCGGCGCCGGCGGCGCGCGCGCATTCGTACACCCACTGCACCAGCGGTTTGCCCGCCAGCGGCAGCAACGCCTTGCCGGGCAGACGCACCGAGCCGAAGCGCGCTGGGATTACGACCCGGAACACGCAGCCCCGGCTCAGCGCTCGAGCAGCGGGTCGTCGGCGGCGAGCTGGCGGGCCTCCTCCTCCAGCATCACCGGCACATCGTCGCGGACCGGAAACGCGAGGCGGTCCGTGCGGCATACCAACACCTGCGTCTCACGTCGATATTTGAGCGTCCCCTTGCACACCGGGCAGGCAAGGATCTCCAGCATTCGCGAATCCATGGCGACTCTAACCTCCGAGCACATGCTCGAGCACGCGAGCGCACAGCGTGCGCCCATCCGGCTCACTGAATACCGCGCCCACCGGCACGTACCACATGCGTGCGTTGGCGAACGGAGCGCATTTTACGGCATCCTTCTCCGTCATCAGCACCGGCAGGTCGTCCGCGAAGGCCAGCTCGCGCGCCGTGAATGGATGATGATCCGGGAAGGGATGCGCGATCACTTCGATCCCCTGCGAGCTCAGCTCGCCGAAGAAGCGCCCGGGATTGCCGATTCCGGCGACCGCGTGTACCCGCCGCCCGCGAAAGGCGCCGAGCTCGGCGGGGTCGGCGCGCCCGTCGAGCCTGACTGCCGGCTGCGCCACGAGCTGCATGCGCAGCGCGCCTTCCGGCAGGGCGTGGCCGCCGAGCGATGCGTGGACCGGATCCCCGTTGACGACCACGAGGTCGGCCTGCCGGAGCGCGCGGGCGGGCTCGCGCAGCGGACCTGCGGGCAGGAGTCTGCCGTTGCCGAAGCCACGGCTGCCGTCGACGACCACGATGCTGCAATCGCGCCCCAGCCGCAGGTGCTGCAGACCGTCGTCGGCCAGGATCACCTGCGCGCCGCGCGCGATCAGCGTGCGCGCCGCGGCGACCCGATCGGCAGCGACCATGGTGAGACAGCCGGTACGCCGCGCCACGATCACCGGCTCATCCCCGACGTCGCGCCAGTCCGAGTCGCCCTGCACGCTGCGCACGCCCGAGCCCTGCCGTCCGTAGCCGCGCGAGACGATGCCGACCCGAAGGCGCGCGGCGCTCAATTGCTGCGCCAGCCAGATGGCGAGCGGCGTCTTGCCGGTCCCGCCCACCGTCAGGTTGCCGACCACCACGACGGGGCGAGTGAGGCGCCGCGTTCGCAGGAGACCTGCGCGGTAGGCCCCGCGGCGCAATCCGCTCATTGCCCCATAGGCCCAGGCGAGCGGCAGCAGCAGCGCAGTGCCCGCGCCGTCCCCGTACCAGAGTCGCTCGAGCTGGCCGCGCACGCCGCCGCAGCCGTCAGTCTGAGAACTGCAGCCGGTAGAGCTGCGCGTACAGGCCGCCGCGCGCCAGCAGCTCCGCGTGCGTACCCTGCTCCACGATGACTCCGCCATCCAGCACGATGATCCGGTCGGCCTGCTCCACGGTCGAGAGCCGATGCGCGATCACCAGCGTGGTGCGGTCGAGCAGCAGCTGCGTGAGCGCGGCCTGGATGTGGCGCTCGGACTCTGTGTCCAGGGACGACGTGGCCTCGTCGAGGATCAGGATCGGAGCGTCCTTGAGGAGCGCGCGTGCGATGGCGATGCGCTGGCGCTGTCCGCCCGAGAGCAGCATGCCGCGATCGCCCACCAGAGCATCCAGCCCCGCGGGCTGAGCACGCACGAACTCGAGGATGTGCGCCGCCTCCGCGGCGCGCTCGACCGCCGCATCCGCTACGTCGCGCCCGAAGGCGATGTTATTGCGGATGGTGTCATCGAACAGCACCACGTCCTGGCTCACCACCGCGATCTGCTCGCGCAGGGACTTCAGGTCGTAATCGCGCACGTCGCGGCCATCGATGCTGACGCGGCCGGCACGCACGTCGTAGAAACGCGGCAGGAGGTTCACGAGGGTCGACTTGCCGCTGCCGGAGCGCCCGACGATCGCCAGACTCTCGCCGGCGGCGATCTCGAGGGTGACGTCGCTGAGCGCCGCCGGGCGCCGCGGGGAGGCGGCCGCGCCGGCGGAAACCTTAGCCTCCGGATAAGCGAACGACACCTGCTCGAAGCGCACCGCGCCGCGCACCCGCGGCGTGCGCAAACTGCCGCCCTGCGGCTCGGCGGGCTCATCGAGCAGCTCGAACAGGCTCTGCCCGGCGGCGATTCCCTGCTGCAGCGGCCCCGCCACGCCCACCAGGTCCCGCAGCGGCTGTGCGATGCCGACCAGCGCCACGAAGAACCCCATGAAGTCTCCGGTGCTGGTGCGGCCGTAGACCGTGTCGGCGAGCGCGCGCCCCAACACCACCGCCAGCCCGATCGCGGTCACCAGCTGCACCACCGGGTTGGAGAGGCCCTTGGTCAGGATCAGCCGCATGTTGGAGCGCAGGTTGTGCGCGTTGACGGCGTCGAACTGCCGGTCGAGGTGCTCCTGCGCGTTGTAGACCTTGATCAGGCGCGGCGCCTCGAGGCTCTCCTTGGCGACACGCGTGACGTCGCCCATCGAGTCCTGGATGCGGCGGCTGTAGCGGCGGAACCTGCGGTTGATGATCGACACCAGCCAGGCGACCAGCGGACCCATCGTGAGCGCCAGCAGCGCGAGCCGCAGGTTGTACCAGAGCACGAGCGCGATGCAGGCGACGATGGTCAGCGTGGTGCGCACCAGCACTACCACCGAGTCGGTCGTCGCCTGTCCGACCTGCTCGGTGTTATAGGTCAGCCGCGACAGGAGCATCGCCGGGGAGTTGCGGTCGAAGAAGCCGATCGGCAGATCGAGGATGCGCCGGAACACCTGGCCGCGCAGCCGCGCCACCACGCGCCGGCCGACGTAGCCCATGAAATAGGTCTGGGTGAAATCGCCCAGCCCGCGCAGCGTGAACAGCACCACCACCGCAATGGGCACCCACACGATGGTGCGTGGGTCGCGATGCGCCAGAGTCGAATCTCCGAACCATTTGGCGAGCACGGCGAAGCTGGTCTGCGTCGCCGCGTAGAGGATCGCTCCCAGCACGCCGATGGCGAACTGCAGGCGGTGCGGCCGCACGTAACCGAACAGCCGCCGATAGGCGGTGAGGCCGCCGCCGACGGCGCTCGTGTGCGCGAGGCGCGGGGTGGCCCGGGGAGGCGCGTCGTTCAAGGCTGGCCTGCCGGCGCTTCCTTGACGGTGGCGACGTTGATCTCGGCGAAGCCGAGACGTCCGAGCACATCCATGGCGGTGATGACGGATTGATGGGTGGCGCGCGCGTCGGCGCGCAGCGTAACCGGCATCGAGCGGCTCGTGCCGGCCTCCTTGAGGAGCGCCGCGCGCAGCGTCTCCGGGCTCGAATTGATGAGCTCGTGCTGGTTGACGAGATAACCACCGGCCTGCGTGACACTCACCACCAGCGGCTCGCTGCCGACGTGCTCGGTCGGCACGGCGCTCGCGTGCGGCAGGTGCACCCGCAGCCGCCCCTCGTCGCTGAAGCGGCTCGAGAGGATGAAGAACACCACCAGCAGCAGCACCACGTCGATCAGCGAGACGACGTTGATCTCCGGATCTTCGAGCGGACGCCTCGGCCTGAGGTTCACGAGGTCACGCGGCGGCGGCTGAGGAGCTGCGCTCGCGCGACTGCGCGGCCTCGAGCGCGTCCGCCATGCGGATGGTCTGCTTCTCCATCTCCACTACGATCCCCTCAACCCGGCCGCGCAGGTAGCGGTAGAAGATCAGCGCGGGAATCGCCACACACAGGCCCGCCACGGTGCAGATCAGGGCCTCGGCAATGCCGCCCGAGAGGGCACGCGGATCGCCCATGCCACCTGCCTCGATCGCGTTGAAGGAACGGATGATGCCGGTCACGGTGCCGAGCAGGCCGAGCAACGGCGACACGCCCGCGATGGTGCCAAGGGTGTTGATGAAGCGCTCGAGCTCGTGCACGACATGGCGGCCGGTGTCCTCGAGCCGCTCCATGAGGATCTCGCGCGGGCGGTTACGGTTCATGAGCCCGGTCGCGAGCAATCGCCCCAGGGGCGAGTTCTGCTCGAGCCCGGCAATCACCTTGTCGGTCACCTGGTTGGCTTCGATCAACTGCCACACCCGCTGCGGCAGCTCGCGCGGCAGCACGCGCTTGTCCTGCAGCGTCCACAGACGCTCGAGAATGATGGCCGCGGCAACGATCGAGCAGAGAATGATCGGCCACATCAGCGGACCGCCAGCCCGCACTATTTCCCACATTCTGAACGACCCCAAGGACCGGCACGGCCCGTTATGCCATGTGGACCATCATACCGGAACCGCCGCACATCCCCGCTTCGGATGCATCTGCTAGAGTCCCGGGCCTCGATGCCGCGGGCGCTACTGAAAAGAATCATTCCAGCCCCCCAAACCCTGCGCGGGCGCTGGCCGGTGCGCCTGTGTGGCGAACGCATCGCCGACCCGAAGCTGTGGACGCTGCAGCGGCGGGCCGTTACTTACGCCTTCGGGGCCGGGCTCGCCATCTGCTTCGTTCCGCTGCCGATCCACCTGCTGCTGGCGGTGCTGGTCGCACTCATCTGGCGCGTCAACCTGCCGGTGATGTACGGCACCACCTGGGTGGTCGCCAATCCCTTCACGCTGGTGCCGCTCTACTATTTCGCCTACCGCGTCGGCGTATGGATCCTGCAGGTGCCGCCGCATCATTTCCGCTTCGTCGCCGACTGGAAATGGTTCCGCTACGCGCTCACCCCCGTGTGGCAGCCGTTCGTGGTCGGGTGCCTGGTGTGCGCGGCCTGTGCCTCGGTCCTCGGCTGGGCGGCACTCGAGCTCGTGTGGCGCTGGAATGTGTCGAGCCGCTACCGCAGCAGACACAGTCAGTTGGAAAAGATCGCCTGACGGCGATTTTTTCGACCCGCTCTCTTCAGGGGCGCGCGACCAGCGTCCCGCCCTCGAGCTCCAACACCCGCTCCATGCGGCGCGCGAGCTTCAGGTCGTGCGTCACTACCACGAGACTCGTGCCGTGTTCGCGGTTGAGCTCGAGCAGCAGTGCAAACACGCTCTCGGCATTGGCACCGTCGAGATTGCCCGTGGGCTCGTCCGCCAGCACGATGCCCGGTGCCGTCACCAGCGCGCGTGCCACGGCGGCGCGCTGCCGCTCACCACCCGAGAGCTGATGCGGTCGATGCGTGAGGCGCTCGCCGAGGCCTACGCGCTCGAGCAGCCGCCGCGCCGCGGCACGCGCCTCGCTCACCGGCGCCCGCCGCACCAGCAGAGGCATCGCCACGTTCTCCAGCGCGGAGAACTCCGGCAGCAGATGGTGGAACTGATAGACGAAACCCAGCGCGCGGTTGCGCAGCCTCCCGCGCTCGCTCTCCGGGAGCGCGTGGATGTCGCGCCCGGCGATCAGCACCTCGCCGCTCGTCGGCCGGTCGAGCCCGCCCAGGATCTGCAGCAGCGTCGTCTTGCCCGAGCCCGAGGCGCCGACGATGGCGAGGCGCTCCCCGGGGGCTACCGCGAGCGACACTCCCTGCAGCACCGGCAGCAGCACCGGACCCTGGCGGAAGGTCTTGTGCACTGCGCGGGCCTCGAGTACCGGCTCACTCATGCCGCAGTGCCTCGGCCGGCGCAGTGCGCGATGCGCGCCATGCCGGATAGACGGTCGCGAGCGCGCACAGCACGAAGGCCACGCCGCAGACCCTGAGCACATCGAGCCGCTCGACGTACGCAGGCAGCTCGCTCATGTAGTACACGCGTGCATCCATGAACTGCGTGCCAAGCAGCCGCTCGAGCACCCCCACCAGCGTCTCGAGGTTGTCAGCCAGCAGATTTCCGAGCAGCGCCCCGAGCACCGTCCCGGCAAGACCGATCAGCACTCCCTGCACGGCGAAGGTGATGAGCACGTTGCGCGGCCCGGCGCCGAGCGTGCGCAGGATGGCGATATCGGTCTGCTTCTCCTTCACGATCATCACCAGCGTCGCGACGATGTTGAAGGCGGCGACCGCCACCAGCATCGAGAGGATCACGAACATCATCGACTTGGTATTTTCGATGGAGCGAAAGAAGTTGGCATGGTCCTGGGTCCAGTCGCTCACATAGAAGCCCTCGCCCCCGAGCGCCAGCGCCACGCGTCGCGCCACGGCCGGCGCGCGCAGGGGATCGGCGAGCGCCAGGCGCAGCCCCGTCACCTGGTCCCCGAGGCGAAACAGCCGCGCGGCATCGTCGAGATGCGTGAGGGCGAGTCCCCGGTCGAACTCGTACATGCCCGAGGAGAACACTCCCACCACGTGGAAGCGGCGCATGCGCGCCACGAGCCCGGTAGGCGTCGCGGTCCCCTGCGGCGCGATCACCAGCACCGTGCCGCCGACGTGCACCCCCAGGTCGCGCGCCAGCGCCGTGCCGAGAATGATGCCGTAGCCGCCGTCGCGCAGATCCTCCAGGCTCCCCTCGGTCACGCGCTGCGCCAGGCCGGTGACGCTGCGCTCTTCCTCAGGCAGCACACCGCGCACCGTGGCACCGGTCATCACCTGCCCGTTGGCGAGCATCGCCTGGCTCTCCACGTAGGGCACCGCGGCCACCACTCCGGGCTGGCGCCGCGCGCGCTGTGCGAGCGTGCGCCAGTCGCCGAGCGTGCCGCTGAAGCCGGTGAGGGTCGCGTGCGAGGTGACCGCGAGGATGCGGCTGCGGAGCTCGCGTTCGAAGCCGTTCATCACCGACAGCACCACGATGAGAGTCGCGACACCGAGGGTGAGGCCGCAGACCGACATCAGCGCCACGAACGATACGAAGCCGCGCCGGTGCGTGGAGCGCAGATAGCGCGTCCCGATCAGCCATTCATAGGATGCCATCGCCCAATTACTCGTAACGCAGCGCCTCGGCGGGCGCGATCCTCGATGCGCGCAGCGCCGGGTACACGGTGGCAAGTCCGGTGAGAGCGAAGGCGGCGAGCGCAATCGCCAGCACGTTGGCGGCGTGCACTTCGGAAGGAATCACGCTGCTGTAATAGACGTCCGCGTCCAGGATCTGGAAGTGGAAGGTGTGCTCGAGGAAGGGCACGATGGCCTCGACATTGAGTGCCAGCACGAGTCCCAGCACCACCCCGAGCGCCACACCGAGCCAGCCGATCACCAGCCCCTGGGTGAGGAAGATGCCGAGCACGCGGCGCGGTGCGGCGCCGAAGGTGCGCAGAATCGCAATGTCGGTGCGCTTATCCGTAACGACCATCACCAGCATGGCGACGATGTTGAAGGCGGCCACCGCCACGATCAGCAGCAGGATGAGCGACATCATGGTCTTCTCAATGCGCGTGGCGCGGAAGTAGCTCGCATTGTCCTGCGTCCAGTCGCGCACCTCGAGCCCGGCGGGCAGCACCGCTCGCAGGCGCGCCGCGACGCTCGGCGCGGCCAGCACGTCCGCCACCCGGATGCGCAGACCCTGATCGGTGGCGCCGACGCTCGAGAGCGCCCGCACGTCCGCGAGATTCGCGAACACCAGCGTCGAGTCCTGGTCCGTCTCGCCCACCTCGAACACTCCGGCCACCGTGAACTCCCGCAGCTTCGGCTCCGGCGTGCCGTCCGCACTCACGCTCGGCACCAGCAATGTCAGGGCCTCGCCCGGCGAGAGCCCGAGCCGCTCGGCGATGACCGCCCCGACGATGACACGGGCGGAGCCCGCGGCGAGATCGGCAAGATGCCCCTGCGTGATCGCCGCTCCGATGTCGGCTACGGTGGCAGCGGCCGTCGGCTCGATGCCGCGCAGTACCACCGGCATCATCTCCGGCTGGTGCACCGCGAGCGCCTGCAGCTCCGCGTAGGGAGCCACGTCGCGCACGCCGGCCACGCCCCGCGCGACGCGCGCCGCCTGCCCCCAGTCGAACGTGGCGGATCCCGCGCGGGACTCTCCGGCCGCAGTCACCACCCGCACGTCGGAGCCGAGCGCCAGCAGCCGCTCGCGCAGCTCGCTCTCAAACCCGTTCATCACCGACAGAATGACGATGAGAGCTGCGACACCGACGCACACGCCGCTCAGGGATGCCCAGGTGATGAACGAGACGAAAAACTTGTGGGATCGGGCGCGCACATAGCGCAGCCCCACGTACAGTGACAGCGGGTGAAACATCGTCGCGATTTAACCACAGGTCGGAGGGTTTTCAGACCTGGTTCACAGATTGGCCGCCTTGAGACCGCCGGCGGCTTTGACAGATTGCCGGCGGTGCTATAGTCGGCAGCGAGCGGAGGAACTCGCATGCAGACACGCATTCTCGCGGCATTTTTGTGCGGTTGCGCCGTCGCCGGCAGCGCGCTCGCCGAGACCGTGGTCGTCAACGACCAGGTCCAGGTGCGCGACTCCCAGGTCGATCGCCCCAAGCGCGGCATCACCATGGCCGAGGTCGAGAAGCACTTCGGTGCGCCCGTGACACGTCATCCGGCGGTCGGCGGCGGGAATCCGCATCAGCCGCCGATCACGCGCTGGGACTACAACGGCTTCTCCGTGTTCTTCGAAAAAGATCACGTGATCGACTCGGTCACCACCGGGAGCACCCCGGCCTCCGAACCCGCCGCACCCGCACCCGCGCCGTCCGCCTGAGGGCGCTGCCAACGACCGCATCGCCCGCGCCGGTCGCGCTGGCTGCGGCCACGCGCCAATGATAGGCTGACCCCGACACCAATAATTCGGGGATCACGTGGTTGAAGAGCCTCTCAGGGCCCGGATCGAGGCCCTGTTGCGCGCGGGCAGCGTACGCAGGAAGAAGGCGGCACTGAAGCTCGAAGAGGAGATCCGGCAGCGGGAAGAGATCCTGCGCCAGACGTTCCGCCGTTATGTCTCGCCCCGCCTCGCGGACAAGATCCTCGAGGACGCGCAGCTGCGCGATACGCTGCTGACGCCCGCTGCGGCGCCTTCGGACGCACGCGCTCACGCGGTGGTGCTGTTCGCCGATCTGCGCGGCTTCACCGGCATCGCCGAGCGGCTCGATCCACAGCACATCGTGCCGCTGCTCAACGAGTTCTTCTCGCTCCTCACCGAGATCACCTTCCGCCACGAGGGCACGGTGTTCCACATGGCCGGCGACTGTCTGATGCTCGGCTTCGGTGTGCCGCTCGAGCAGGCCGACAGCGCCGAGCGTGCCGTGCGCGCGGCCCGCGAGATGCTCGCGAGCTTCGCGGAGCTCTCGCACACCTGGCGCGAGCGCTATTCCGTCGAGGCGGGTCTCGGCATCGGCATCAACGAGGGCGACGTCGTCGCCGGCAACGTCGGCTCTGCCTCCTACATGAACTACACCATCATCGGCGACACGGTGAACATCGCCGCGCGCCTGTGTCAGCGGGCACGCGCCGGCGAGATGTTGTTCTCGAGCAGCCTCAAGCGCTCGCTCGATGCGCACGGGCTCGACATCGGCGCGACGCCGCTGCCGCCGCTGCAGGTGCGCGGCCGCTCGAACCCGATCGACATCTTCTGCGTACCGCTCGAGCACCGCATCCAGCTGAGCGTGTAGTCCGCAACCGCCTGCGGCGCGCGGCGCCGCCGCGGTAAGCTGCACGGCGATGCCGGCACTGCTCCATCCACCGCTTCCCAGCGCCTCGCACCCGCGGCTCGCCTGGCACCAGCTGTACGGCAGCGCCGCAGCGCTCGCGCTCGCGGAAGCGCTGCGCGCCGATGCACGGCTCTACGTCGTGATCACCGACGGGGCGCGCGAGCTCGAGCGGCTCACCGCCGAGCTGCGCTTCTTCGCGGGTGAGGCACTGGCGCTCCTGCGCCTGCCTGACTGGGAGGTGTTGCCTTATGACCTGTTCTCGCCACATCCGGACATCACCTCCGAGCGGCTGAAGACGCTCTTCGAGCTGCCGCATACGCGCCGCGGCTGCCTGATCGTGGCCGCGGATACCCTCATGCAGCGGCTGCCGCCACGCGACTACGTGGCCGGCAGGGCCTTCGAGCTCGCCAGGGGCCAGGCGCTCGCCCTCGAGCCTTTCCGGCAGAGGCTCGCCGAAGCCGGTTACGCCAGCGTCAGCCAGGTGGTGAGCCCAGGCGAATTCGCCGTGCGCGGATCGCTCCTCGATGTGTTTCCGATGGGAAGCACAGCGCCGCTGCGCATCGATCTCTTCGACGAGGAGATCGAGGCGATCCGGCGCTTCGACCCCGAGACTCAGCGCTCGCTCGACACGCTCGAGGAGGTGCGCCTGCTCCCGGCGCGCGAGGTGCCGCTCGACACTCAGGCGGTGCGCGATTTTCGCCGCCGCTACCGCACACGCTTCGAAGGGGATCCCAACCGCGGTGTCATGTACCGCGGCGTGGGCGAGGGACTGGCGCCGGCGGGGATCGAGTTCTACCAGCCGCTCTTCTTCGAGAGCACTGCGACACTCATCGACTACCTGCCCGCGAACGCCGTCATCGTCCACGATGCCGCCCTCCCCGGCGTCCTCGCGCGTACCTGGGCGGACATCGAGGCGCGCTACGAGGAGCGGCGGCATGACATCGAGCGGCCGGTGCTCGCCCCCCGGGAGCTGTTCCTCGACCCGGCGGAAATCGACGCCCAGCTCGGGCGTTTCGCCTCGGTGACGCTGTCCGCGCCGAAGGCGGACACCGAGCTCGGCGCGCCGCGTCCCGAAGTACGCAATTTCCCGACGGCCGCACCGCGCGAGCTGCGCATCGACGTGCGCGCCGAGCAGCCGTTCGCGGTGCTCGATGATTTCCTGCGTGACTTCCACGGCCGGGTGCTGCTGGCCGCCGACTCTCCGGGCCGGCGTGAGGTGCTCGCCGAGATGCTGCGCGCCCACGGTCACCAGCTCGACCTCCTGGGGAGCTGGACCGACTTCGCCTCCGGGAAGGCGCGGCTCGCACTCACCGTGGCGCCGGACCTGCAGGGCCTGACGCTGACCGATCCGCCGATCGCGCTCATCGCCGAAGCGCAGCTCTTCGGTGCACGCGCCCGCCAGGAGCGCGCGCGTGCCAGGCGCGCCGCCGACCCCGAAGCGATCCTGCGCGACCTGCAGGATCTGAATCCGGGCGCGCCGGTGGTCCACGAGGAGTACGGCGTCGGCCGCTACGCCGGACTTCAGGCGATGGACATCGGCGGCCAGCCCGGCGAGTTTCTGGTGCTCGAATACCAGGACGGCGACCGGTTGTACGTGCCGGTGCACTCGCTCCACCTGGTGAGCCGCTATACCGGCGCTGCGGCCGAGACCGCCCCGCTGCACAAGCTCGGCACCGACCAGTGGGCGCGGGCGCGGCGGCGCGCCGCCGAGCAGATCCGCGACGTCGCCGCCGAGCTCCTCGACCTCTATGCGCGGCGCAAGGCGCAGCGGGGACTGTCGCTCGCGGCCACCGAGCTCGACTACCAGGCCTTCGCCAACGGCTTCCCCTTCGAGGAGACCGCCGATCAGGCCGAGGCGATCCGCCAGGTGCTCGCCGACCTCGCCAGCGAGCGGCCCATGGACCGCATCGTGTGCGGCGATGTCGGGTTCGGCAAGACCGAGGTGGCGATGCGGGCGGCGTTCGTCGCAAGCCAGGCGGGCAAGCAGGTGGCGGTGCTCGCGCCGACGACGCTGCTGGTGCAGCAGCATCTCGCCAATTTCCGCGACCGCTTCGCCGACTGGCCGGTGCGCATCGAAGCGCTGTCACGTTTCGGCAACTCGAAGGAGACGCAGGCGACGCTCGCGGGGCTCGAGGACGGCAAGATCGATATCGTCATCGCCACGCACCGCCTGCTGCACTCCCACGCACGCTTTCACGACCTCGGACTCCTGATCATCGACGAGGAGCAACGCTTCGGCGTGCGCGACAAGGAGCGGCTGCAGGCGTTGCGCGCCAACGTGCACGTGCTCACCCTCACCGCCACACCCATCCCGCGCACGCTCAACATGGCGCTCGGAGGCCTGCGCGACCTTTCGCTGATCACCACCGCACCCGCCGGGCGGCTCACCATCAAGACCTTCCTCATCGAGTGGCATGGGCCGACGCTGCGCGAGGCGGCGCTGCGCGAGCTGCGGCGCGGCGGCCAGATCTATTTCGTCCACAACGAGGTGCGCAGCATCGAGAAGATCGCCGCCGAGGTGGCCGCTCTCATCCCCGAAGCCACGGTGCGCGTCGGCCACGGACAGATGCGCGAGCGCGACCTCGAGCAGCTGATGGTGGACTTCTACCACCGGCGCTTCAGCCTGCTGGTCTGCACCACCATCATCGAGAGCGGCATCGACGTGCCGACCGCCAACACCATCGTCATCAATCGCGCCGACCGCATGGGACTTGCGCAGTTGCACCAGCTGCGCGGCCGCGTCGGCCGCTCGCACCACCGCGCCTACGCCTATCTGGTGGCTCCGCCGCGCGCAGCGCTGCCCCGCGATGCCGCCAAGCGCCTCGAGGCGATCGAGTCGATGGAGGAGCTCGGCGCCGGCTTCGTGCTCGCCACCCACGATCTCGAGATCCGCGGCGCAGGCGAGCTTCTCGGCGAGCAGCAGAGCGGCAACATGACCGAGATCGGCCTGTCGCTCTACCTCGACATGCTCGATCACGCGGTGCGCTCGCTCAAGGCCGGTCGCGAGCCGGCACTGGATCAGCCGCTCGCCGCCGCCACCGAGGTGGAGCTGCGCCTGCCGGCGTTCCTCCCGGAGGCCTACGTGGCGGACGTGCACGTACGGCTGTCGCTCTACAAGCGCATCGCCGCCGCGGCGAGCGCGGCTGAGCTCGATGAGCTCTCGGCCGAGATCCATGATCGCTTCGGTCCGCTCCCGCCGGCGGCGCAGAGCCTGATCCGCATCGCGAAACTCAAGCTCATGGCGCGCGCGCTCGGCGTGCGCCGCCTCGACCTGGGCCCCCAGGGAGGCTCGGTGCTGTTCGAGTCGCACACGCAGGTCGATCCCGCGGCCGTGGTCCGCCTCCTCCAGAGCCGCACGCGCGAGTACCGGCTCGACGGGCCGCAGCGCCTGCGCATCTCGCGGCCGCTGCCCGCGGAAAGCGCGCGCTTCGAGTTTGCGGCCGAGCTTCTCGGCCGTCTCGGCGCGGCGGCGAGGGCTTGAGTAGAATGTCGCGCATGATGCTTCGTGCCCGATCCTGGGGCGCCGGGATGGCGCTGCTCCTCGCCCTCGGCGCGAGCGTGCCGGCCATTCCTCAGGAAGCCTCAGGACCGGTATACAACGTCGAGATCATCGTGCTGCGCGCCACCACGGCCGAGGGTGGGCCTGAGAACTGGAGTGAGGAAGCCGGTGCGCGCAGCGTCATCGCCGGTGAGGAGTCGACGAGTGGGTCGCTGCAGGTCGGGCGGTTCGTGGCGCTGCTGCCGCCGAGTGCCTACCAGCTGAATGAGCTGGAGAGCCGGCTGCGCGCCAGCAGCACCTGGCAGCCCGTTGCGCACGTCGCCTGGTCGCAGACCGCGAGTACCTGGGGCACCCGTGCCGGGTTTCCGCTGTCACGCCTCGGCGTCGAGGTGCCGGGGCTCTCGGGGACCGTGTTTCTCGAGCATGGGCAGTTCCTGCACCTCGGGCTCGCACTCAACTGGGCGATGGAGAATCCGCCCGACGGGCTGGGCGCCGGTCCCGGCACTCAGTTCACGCTGAATGAGACGCGCCGCGTGCGCTTCTACGAGCGCAACTACTATGACCATCCGGCCTTCGGTGTCATCGCGATGGTAAGCCCGGCGCAGGGCCCACGCGCGCCTGGTAGATAAGCCGCCGGCAAAAAGCGTCGTTTTTGCCGGCTGCGCAGTGGCGCAGCAGGGGGCTACTGAAAGTCCGCCGCCTCGGCGGTCGCGACGCCGTCCTTGCCGTTCTGCTTGGCGCGCTTCATCGCCGCGCGACAGGCGTTGAACAGCCCCTCGAGAGGCAGGCCGCGCGGCGGCACGAGACTGGCGATGCCGGCGCTTATCGTTACGTAGCGGCCGGCGCCGGCGGTCGGGTGATGCATCAAGAGGTCACGCACCCGTTGCGCGACGATGCGCGCGTACTCGGAGGCGCGCTCGGCCGCCTCGCCCTGCGTGAGCACCACGAAGGTGCCTCCGTCCCAGCGGCCGACGAGGTCGCCGCCGCGCCGGTAGGAGGCGCCGATGACGCGGGCGACGCGACGGATGCAGGCATCGCCCGCGGCACGGTCGAATTTCTCGTTGTAGGCACCCAGGTCGTCGATGTCGAAGAGCGTCAGCCCGATCTCGTGCGAGTCGCGCTGCGCAAGCTGCCAGTCCCGCTCGAGGAGGGCTTCGAGGTAGGCGCGCGAGTAGAGCCCGGTGAGCCGGTCTTCACGTTCCCAGGAAGGAAGCCCGCCGGGCGCGCGCTCGGGGCCTTTGAGACGCTCGCCGGCATCGCGGTGGTAGCCGATGAAATGAGTCACCTGGCCGTTGCCGCCGCGCACCGGCTGGATGACCGTCTCATTCCAGAAGAGCGTGCCGTCGGGGCGATAATTGCGCAGCAGCACGCGCGCCGGCTCGCCTTTTCCGACGGCCTCGTGCAGCCGGACGCGGGCCTCCTGATCGCGATCGGTCCCCTGGAGGATGCGCAGGTTGTTGCCGAGGAGCGCGGCGGCCGGATAGCCGCTCATCTGCGCGAACGCGGCGTTCACGAACACCACCGGGCAGTCGGCCACGGTGGCATCACAGACCACGACGCCGTGGGGCGAGCCCTCGACCACGCTGCGCCATGCCTCGAGAGACCAGTTTTTCATGGACTGCCGCCGGCCGTGAGACTCAAAGGGGGTGCTGCCTCGATCCGCTTGAGGACCTCGCGCGCGCTTTGCCACCCGCTCGAGGCGAGCAGCTCCTCGGGTCCAGGCGCCGGCCTCCCATGCAGGCGCACCAGACGCAAGCTGGAGGTTGGCTGCACCTGAAAGTCGAGGCGGTCCAGGAGCTCGATGACACTGGGGCGATTATTGCAAACCGGAAGCATGTCGCATCCCGCCGCTAGCGCCTGCTGGGCCCGGGCGACGATGTCCCCGTAGGCAGCCGCGGCCCCTCCCATGGAGAGATCGTCTGCAAACACTACGCCCTGAAAGCGCAACTGACCGCGTAACAGTTCGCGAATCCAGTGGGCGGAGAGGCTCGCAGGGGCTTGATCCACGGCCGGAAACAGCAGGTGGCCGACCATGATGGCCGGGAGACCGTTGGCAATCAGGCGGCGATAGGGGGCCAGGTCCCCGGTCAGATCCGACAGTCCCCGACGGTCGACCGGGAGGGTCAGGTGCGAGTCCGCGACGACCGCCCCGTGGCCGGGGAAGTGCTTGGCGGTGGCCGCCATCCCCGCATCGCGCATGCCATGGACATAGGCCACCGCGAGCTGCGCCACCGCCTCGGGCCGGCTGTGGAAGGCCCGGTCGCCGATGACCTCGCTGACCCCGAGATCGAGATCGACGCAGGGTGCAAACGAGATATCCATGCCATAGGCGCGCAGCTCCGCCGCCATCAGCCAGCCGAGCTGGCGGGCCAGGGCCTGCCCGCCACGGGCGTCTGCATCGAACTCGTGGCCGATGCGCCGCGCCGGCGGCAGCGCCGAGAAGCCCTTGCGGAAGCGCTGCACCCGCCCTCCTTCGTGGTCGACCGCGACGATGAGGGCCGGGGTGCGCAGGGCGTGGATCTCAGCCACCAGTGAGGTCAGCTGCGGCGGATCGAGGTAATTGCGGGTGAACAGCAGCACGCCGCCCACCAGCGGATGGCGCAGGAGCTCGCGCTCTTCGGCACCGAGCGTCGTGCCCAGAAGATCGATCATCAGGGGACCGAGGCTCATGGGCGCGTCAGCAGAGCAACCGATTCGACGTGCGCGGTATGCGCAAACATGTCGACGACGCCCGCCGCTTCGAGCGCGAAGCCGTGTTGGTGCACCAGCGTCATCAGATCCCGCGCCAGGCTTCCCGGATGACAGGAAATATACAGCACCCGGCGCGGGGCGAGCTGCGCAACCGCATCGAGCACTGCGCGCGCACCGGCGCGCGGTGGATCCAACAGCACATGGCTGTAAGGGCGAGCCCGCCAGGGGGCGCCGCCGGCGGGCTCGGCCGCAAGATCGGCCTGATGGAATTCGGCGTTGGCTATTGCATTGCGCAGCGCATTGCCGCGGGCGCGCGCCACCAGGGCAGGCTCGCCCTCGACCCCGACTGCGGCGGCGGCGCGCGTGGCGCAAGCCAGCGTGAAATTGCCGAGGCCACAGAAAAGATCGAGCACTCTGGAGTCGCTCGTGAGCTCGAGGAGCTCCACCGCGCTTCTCACCAGGGCCGCATTCACCGCTGCGTTGACCTGGATGAAATCGGTGGGCGAGAACTCGAGCTCGAGTCCGAAGTCGGCGAGCCGATAGCGCAATGGCTCAGCCGAGCCAGCCCCGAGCGGGCGTACCGAGTCGAGCCCCGCGGGCTGCAGGTAGAAGCGCACGCGGTGCGCGGCCGCGAACTCCTCGAGCAGCGCGCGATCGGCCTCGCCCGGCTCGGTCAGCACGCGCAGCGTCAGCGCCACCTCGTCGTCGCCGGCGGCGACCTCGATCTGCGGCAGCTGCTCGCGGATCGAGAGCCGTGTCAGGAGCGCTGCCAGCGGCTCGAGCAGCGCGCCGACGGGCTCCACCAGCACTTCGCAGCGGCGCAGATCCGCAACGTAGGGCGCGGCACGCTCGCGAAAACCCACCACCACCCGCCCCTTGCGGTGCACGAACTTGGCCCCGAGCCGCGCCCGGCGCCGGTAAGCCCACACCGGCCCGGCCAGCGGCGCGAGCCAGCGCCGTGGCGCGAGGCGCGCCACGCGCTCGAGCGCCTCGCGCAGCTCCCCCTCCTTGGCGATGAGCTGCGCGGCGGGAGCCAGGTGCTGCAGGGCGCAGCCCCCGCAGATACCGAAATGAGCACAGCGCGGTGTCACGCGCTCGGGCGCCGCCTCGAGCACCTCGAGCAGCTCCCCCTCGTCATGCTGGCGGTGGCGTCGCGTGCGGCGCATCCGGATGCGCTCTCCGGGCAGTGCACCCGCCACGAATACCGTCTTGCCGCCGCGCACCACGCCCTCGCCCTCGTGGGTGAGGCCGCCGACCGTCGCGACCTCTTCCACCGCGATCACGACGCCGTCCAGGCGGCCAGAAACTGCCCGAGGTGCGGCTCGGTGGATGCGCCGAGGTAGGCGCGCAGCCGCTCCACCTCGGCGCCGTGCGCCTCGGCGGTCAGCCGCCCGCGCAGCTGCTCGAAGCGCAGCCAGATGAGATAGGTGTTGAGAACGTCGGTCTCGCAGTAGCGCCGTATGCCGACGGCGTCGCCGCGCTGCCAGGCATCCCAGACCTGGTCGCCACCGAAGCCGAGTTTCCCGGGCAATCCCAGCAGACTCGCCATGTTGGCGAGCGAGACACGGTTGCGCGGTATGAACCCCGACAGCACGTCCATGAGGTCGGTGTGCCGCCAGTGATAGCGGCCGAGGTAGTTGTTGTAGCGGAAGTCGACGTCGGCCTCGCCCGTCTCCCAGAAGCGCCCCGCCTGCACGCCCCACAGGAGCGCCCGGTAGCTCAGCACGGGGAGATCGAAACCCGAGCCGTTCCACGACACGAGGTCCGGCGAGAACTTGGCGATGCCATCGAAGAAGCGCTGCAGCAGCTCCCCCTCGCTCGACCCGGCTTCCCCGACGCTCCACACCTTGAAGAAGCTCTCGCCCTGTCGCAGGGCGCAGGAAATAGCGACGACGCGCTGCTGCTCGAGCGGCAGAAAATCCCCGCCCGTGCCCTGGCGGCGCAGCGCAAACATCGCCTTGGCGACCTGTGCGTCGGGCAGTCCCTCGAGGCGATGGAGCCGCCGTCCGAAGGCGACGTCCGGCACGGTCTCGATGTCGAACACCAGTGTGTTCATGCCCGCAGCAGCACCGCCACGGCGACCACCAGCCCCGCCTCGTCCGTGAGAGTGACGTGCCCCTCGCCGACCCCGAGGGCGCGACGCACCTGCTCGCCGCGCGCCGAGAACACCACCTCGGGTTTCCCCCAGGCGTTCTGCACGACGCCCACGTCGCGGATCCAGATGCCGTGGGCGAAGCCGGTGCCCATGGCCTTGACGATCGCCTCCTTGGCGGCAAAGCGCATCGCAACGAAACGCTCGCGGCGCGCGGTCCGTTCGAGTTGCGCCTGCTCTTCGGGCATCAGCAGATGGTCGATGAAGCGGCTGCCGTAACGCGCGAGCGTGCGGGCGATGCGCGCGGTCTCGAGCACATCGACGCCGATGCCGAAGATCATGCCCGCGCCGCCCGCATGAGCGCCTTCATGTCGCGCACCGCGGCGGCGAGTCCGGTGAACACCGCGCGTGAAACGATCGCGTGTCCGATGTTGAGCTCGACGACTTCGGCGAGCGCGGCGACTGGCTGCACGTTGTGATAGTCGAGGCCGTGACCGGCGTGCACCGTGAGTCCGAGCCGCGCGGCGAGGCGCGCGCCGCTCGCGAGCCGCTCGAGCTCGGTGGCCCGGGCAGCGCCGCTCGCCACGGCGTAGGCGCCCGTGTGCAGCTCCACCACCGGGGCTCCAGCACGCGCGGCGGCTTCGATCTGCGCGGCATCCGGATCGATGAAGAGGGCCACGCGGATGCCGGCGGCGGCCAGATGCGCGCTCGCATCCCGGATGGGCGCGAGGCGCGCGGCGACATCGAGTCCGCCTTCCGTGGTGAGCTCGGTGCGCTTCTCGGGCACCAGGCAGCAGTCCGCCGGCCGCACCTCGGCGGCGATACCCAGCATCTCCTCGGTGACCGCCATCTCGAGATTCATGCGCGTCTGCAGCAGGCCGCGCAAGGCACGCACGTCGCGATCCTGGATGTGGCGGCGGTCCTCGCGCAGGTGCAAGGTGATGCAGTCGGCGCCGGCCTGCTCGACCGCGAGCGCCGCGTGGACCGGATCGGGCTCGTGGCCACGCCGCGCCTGGCGAAGCGTCGCCACGTGATCGATGTTGACCCCGAGATCGATGGAACCGCTCATGACTGCGCCGCCTTTCTCACCATGGATCGCGCCACCTCGCGCGTCGCGAGCGGTCGACCCTCGAGGCAGGCGCTGAGTGCCGCCTGCAGCAGCCGCCGCGAATCCTCCAGCGAGCGCGAGCCGCGCCAGTGCTCCTCGCGCAAATCGATGAGCGAGTCACCCGCGAGCGCTCCGGCCGTGGTCGCCTCGGCGCGGGTGAGTCCGACCGACGGGCGGAAATGATAGTAGCCGCGGGCTTGCAGGGGCACACCCGTGTGTGCCTCGCTCTCGAGCTCCAGGCCGTAGCCGAGGATCTCGAGCAGCCGCTTCTCGAACACCCGCAGGGCCGGTGCGAGCGGCGCCTCGGTGCGCAGCTGAGCGAGCGTCGCGTGGTACTGATCGAAGAGTTGCGGCAGCGGGTCGTGTCGGGTGGTGAGCTTGAGCAGCAGCTCGTTGAGGTAGAACGCCGCCATGAGGTGCGCTGGCGGGAGCCTGCCGCAGTCCTCGGCACGTTCGGCGTGGCTCAGGTGCGCCGCCTCCCCCCGGCCGCTGAAGGAGAGCAGCAGCGGCCGGAAAGGCTGCAGCACCGGGGCGAGCTTCGCCGCCGGCCCCCGCACCCCGCGGGCGAACAGCGTCGCGCGCCCCTGCTCGCGGGTGAAGACCTCGAGGATGCGGCTGGTGTCGCGCCACGGCCGATGATGCAGGATGTAGCCGAGGGAAAGCTCGATGCGGCGGGGATTGCGGCTCATTCGACGCCCAGTTCCCGCAGGGCCCGGGCGTTGTCGGCCCAGTTGGCGCGCACCTTCACCCAGAGATTCAGGTGCACCCGCCGTCCGAGCAGGCCATTGAGCGCAAGCCGGGCGGAGCGTCCGACACGCTTGAGGCGCTCACCGCGCGCGCCGATGACGATCGGCTTCTGCCCCTCGCGGTCGACCCAGATCGCCGCTTCCACCACGAGCTGCCCTTCCTCCTCGCGAAGCTGCTCGACCTCCACCGCGATGCCGTACGGCACCTCCTGGTTGAGCTCCAGGGTGAGTTTCTCGCGGATCATCTCCGAGATCCTGAACGGCATGCCGCGGTCGGTCACCTGGCCCTCGGTAAAGAGTGCGGGTGACTCCGGCAGGTGCGCGGCGATGGTCTGGCGGAGCACATCGACATTGTCCGCCTTGAGCGCCGACACCGGCACGATGGCGAGGAAGTCGTGCCGGGAGCTCACCGCCGCGAGGTAGGCCAGCAGCCGCTCGCGCGGGCGCACCCGATCGACCTTGTTGACCGCGAGGATGGCGGGGCGGTGCGAGCGCACGATGCGCTCGAGCGCGAGCGTATCCCCCTCCTCCCACTTGAGGGCCTCCACCACCAGCACCACGAGGTCCGCGTCCTCGAGCGCGGTCGTTGCAGTGCGGTTCATCGCCTTGTTGAGCGCGCGGCGCGCCTCGCGGTGCAGGCCCGGCGTGTCTGCGAAGGCGATCTGGGCCTGCGGCAGGTTGACGATGCCGAGAATGCGGTGCCGCGTGGTCTGCGGGCGTGGCGTAACGATCGAGAGCTTCTCGCCGACGAGCGCGTTGAGCAGCGTCGACTTGCCGA
>DATGJR010000116.1:0-5154 GCA_035295065.1 Steroidobacteraceae bacterium | reverse complement strand
CGGCTCGGCCACTCCTCATCGCTCCACGGGCTCCTCACGCTCCCCGAGATGGTGCGCGGCTTCGATGCGGCCCATCTCGGGCGCTCGCCCGCACGGTTCGATGAGCAGCAGCTCAAGGTGTGGCAGAAAGACGCCGTGCATCATCTTTCGGCCGAGGCCGCGCGGGCCTGGCTCGGCGGGGTGCTGCCGGCGGGGCTGGATGAGGCTTCGGTGAGCGCCTTCGTGAGCGCCGTGCTACCGAATCTCGTGCTGCCGGGGGACGCGCGCGGATGGATCGAGGTCGTGTTCGGGGGACCGCCGCCGCTCGAGGAGGGGGGCGAGGCGGTGGTTCGCAGCGCCGGCGCCGGCTACTTCGCGGCCGCGGCTGCCGCGGCCGCCGCGAGCGGCAACGATCTGAACGCGATCGCGGGCGCGGCGCGCGCGGCGAGCGGCCGCCAGGGGCGTTCGCTCTACATGCCGCTGCGCCTTGCGCTCACGGGACGCACGCACGGACCGGAGCTCGCCCCGCTCCTCAAGGCGATGCCGGCGGGCCAGGCGCGCGAACGGCTGGCGCGCTTCGCATGATCCGCATCCACGACTCCCTCTCGGGGACGCGTCGCGAGCTCGAGCCCATCACGCCCGGGGCGCTGCGCATGTACGTCTGCGGACTCACGGTGTACGACTACGTGCACATCGGGCACGCGCGCATGCTCACCGTGTTCGACACGGTGAGCCGCTACCTGCGCTACCGCGGCTACCGCCTGACCTATGTGCGCAACATCACCGACATCGACGACAAGATCATCCGCCGGGCCGCCGAGAACGGCGAGACCACGGATGCGCTCACGGCGCGCTTCATCGCGGCGATGCACGAGGACTGCGCGCGGCTCGCCATCCTGCCGCCGGACGCTGAGCCGCGCGCCACGCAGTACGTGCCGCAGATCATCGCCATGGTGGAGCAGCTGATTGCGCGCGGCCATGCCTACGTCGGCACCGACGGCGACGTGCTCTATTCGGTGGCGAGCTTCGCCGCCTACGGCCGCCTCTCGGGCAAGCGCCTCGCGGACCTGCGCGCCGGGGCGCGCGTGGCGGTGGACGAGGCCAAGCGCGATCCGCTCGACTTCGTGCTCTGGAAGCGCGCCAAGCCGGGGGAGCCCTGGTGGGACTCGCCCTGGGGCCGGGGACGCCCGGGATGGCACATCGAGTGCTCGGCCATGTCGACCGCGCTCCTCGGGGCGCACTTCGACATCCATGGCGGCGGGATGGATCTTAAGTTCCCGCACCACGAGAACGAGATCGCGCAGTCGTGCGGCGCGAGCGGCGGTGAATTCGTGAATCTGTGGATGCACAACGGCTTCGTCAACGTCGATGACGAGAAGATGTCGAAGTCGCTCGGCAACTTCTTCACGCTGCGCGAGGTGCTGCCGAGACTGCGTCATCCGGAGGTGCTGCGTTACTTCTTTCTCTCGAGCCATTACCGCGGGCCGATCAACTATTCGCTCGAGCAGCTCGAGCAGGCGGATGCGGCGCTGACGCGCATCTACACGGCGCTCCGCGCGCTCCCGGCAGCGCAAGCGGTGCCCACGGCGCACACACAGCGCTTTCACGAGTGCATGGACGATGACTTCAATACTCCGGAGGCCCTCGCGGTGCTGCAGGGCCTCACACGCGAGATCAACACCGCAGGTGCCGATGCATCACGCGCCGCGGCCCTCGGTGCCGAGCTCACCGCGCTCGGCAACGTGATCGGGCTCCTGGCCGTGCCGGCGGAGGAGTGGTTCCGGCTGCCGCGCCCGGCCGGCGAGCGCGGCGGCGCTCAGTTGAGCGACCCGGAAATCGAGCAGCGCATCGCCGCGCGCCGGGCCGCCCGGGCGCGCCGGGACTTCAAGGAGTCGGACCGCATTCGGGACGAGCTCGCGACCGCGGGCATCATCCTCGAGGACAAGCCGGGCGGGGAGACGCGCTGGCGGCGGGGATGAGCCTCAGGCGCTGTGCGCCTCCTGCGGGCGTGCGGGGGGTCGCCGGGGTGGGTTAGGATGGGCCGGCCGGGGCATGGCGCAGTCTGGTAGCGCATCTGCTTTGGGAGCAGAGGGTCGGGGGTTCAAATCCCTCTGCCCCGACCAAATTCACTGGGGAACGGCCTGCGGCCGTACCTGCAGGAGAGCCGCCATGCGTGCCTCGGGCAGCCAAAGCGTCGCGACTGCGTTTCTGGCGGTTCTCGCGGGCCTCTCGAGCGCCTGTACCACGATGCGCCCGATCACGGCCGATACCTCCGGCGAGCAGATTCGACGGGAGCTCAAGCCCGGGGACACGGTGCATGTGCTCACGAAAAGCTACGCGAGCCACAGCTTCGAGGTCACGGCCATCGGCGCAACCTCCCTCACCGGCAAGGCGGTCAGGTTAGTGGGGGTGTCCGGCTCGGACGCGTGGGGGACGCAGATCGATGTGCCCTACGCGGATATCGCACAGATCGAAGTCCGGCGGCTCGAGACCTGGAAGACGGTTGCCGTCGTCGTTGTCGCCGTGCTCGCGGTGGATGTCGCGGCGGCGTCGAGAAGCGGCAGTCACCACTGCTGCATCTCCCAATGAGGAGAGAGCGGTAGCGCCTCTCTATCGCGGTCAGCGTCCGCTGACCGCCGCACCGAGCTCACGCGCGAGCACCGCGCGCAACTGCTCGAGGTCGTGTACGCGCTGCGCGGCCTTGCGCAGTGCGCGCACATCGGTCACCGCAGCCGCGTGCAGGGCACGGTAGGCGAGACGGGCTTCCTGGAGGGAGGCGAGGGTGGCGCGCCAGCGGGCGGCGAGCGATTCCCGCGCCGCCCGGGAGAGGGCGGCTCGCCAACGTCCGGTGATGGGCTGCATCTCGGGATCCATGAGCACCTCGCGCACATTGTGCCGGCGACATGTGACAGCGCGGGGACAGCCGCGGCCCGGACCCAAGGGGTCTGCCGGGGCAATTGACGTCCAGACAGTTGAAGCCTTGACAATATCAGCCTAGGCAATTAATATGCGCTTCAGTCCAGTGAGGGGGTATCCCACTCCCTCCAATGACGGATTCACGGAGCGACGGCCTTGGGCGACATTTACGACAGCACGAGCTACCAGCCGCGCAAGTCCATCGGGTCACTCCTCTCGCGCGTGCGCGTGGAGATGCTCGCAGCGCTCGATGCGGAGCTCGCCGCCGACCGGCGGCTGGCGCCGCTCGAGCTGAGCGCGGCGCAGTTCATCGTGATCGCATCGCTCGCCGGAGACGGACGCAAGTCGGCGTCCGATCTGTGCAAGGGCATCTCGTATGACGCGGGAGCGATGACCCGCATGCTCGACCGCCTGGAGGGCAAAGGTCTGATCCGCCGCAACCGCAGCCCCGAGGACCGCCGGCTCGTGCATCTGGAGCTCACCGAGGAGGGCCACGCCGCCTACCCGCGCATGCGCGAGCTTTCACTCGGCGTGGCCAACCGCTTCCTGCACGGCTTCAGCAAGGCGGAGGCGCGTCAGCTCGAGGGCTTCCTGACGCGCATGCTCGAGAATGCCGAGGAGCCCGCGGCCCGCGCCAGCGCCTGAGCCGACATGGAACCCAAGGGATTGCCGAAAAAGGAACGCCATGAGCGACGATAAGCTTAAGACCAAACCCCTCTCCCGCCGCTGGCGCCTGCTCGGCGGAGTGGCCGCCGGCGTCCTCGCCGCCGCGCTCGTCTACGGCCTGTACTGGGCGCAGGTGCTGCGTTATCACCAGACGACGGACGATGCGTACGTCAGTGGCAACGTGGTCGAGATCACGCCGCAGATTTCCGGAACCGTCGTGGCGATCGGCGCCGACGACACCCAGTTCGTCAAGGCCGGGCAGTCCCTGGTGCGCCTCGATCGCGCCGACGCGCAGGTGGCGCTCGATCAGGCCGAGGCACAGCTCGCGCGCACGGTGCGCGACGTGCGCAACCAGTTCGCCACGACCGGGCAGCTCGCGGCTGCCGTCGAGGCGAAGCAGACCGAGCTCAGCCGCGCGCAGAACGACCTCGAGCGGCGTGCGCGACTCGGCGCCTCGGGCGCGGTGTCGGGCGAGGAGCTGCAGCACGCCCGCGATGCGGTCCGGGCCGCGCAGGCCGACCTCAATGCGTCCCGCCAGCAGCTTGCCGCCATCCGTGCGCGCATCGACGGCACGACGCTCGAGAATCATCCGCAGGTGCAGGATGCTGCAGCCGCCGTGCGCAGCGCCTACCTCACCTGGGCACGCACCGATCTGCCGGCGCCCGTGTCGGGCTATATCGCCCGCCGCAACGTTCAGCTCGGCCAGCGCGTGGCCCCAGGCACCGCGCTCATGGCCGTGGTGCCCCTCGACCAGGTGTGGGTGGACGCCAACTTCAAGGAGCCGCAGCTGACGCGCATGCGCGTTGGACAGCCGGTCACTCTGAGCGCCGATCTTTACGGCAGCCATGTGGTGTTTCACGGCAAGGTCGCGGGCTTCGGCGCCGGCACCGGCTCGGCCTTCTCGCTCCTCCCGGCGCAGAACGCCACCGGCAACTGGATCAAGATCGTGCAGCGCGTGCCGGTGCGGGTGGCGCTCGACCCGCGCGAGATTGCCGCGCACCCCTTGCAGGTCGGTCTCTCGATGCGTGTCGACGTCGACGTGCACGATGGCAATGGTGCGCGCCTGCCGCAGCTCACGAGCACGGCCACGCCCTGGTCGACGGATGTCTTTGACACGAGCAATGCACAGGCGGATGCCCGCGTGGCTGCGATCATCAGCGCCAATGAGCCGGCCAGCGCTCGCGCCGCCGCGACGGCAACGCCGGCGCCGGGCAGGGTGCACGCCTCAGGGCTCCTCGCAGACAGCCGCGTCAAGGCTCCCTAAGTCCCCTTCGAGCGCGGCCCGACCATGTCCGGCGATAACGCTGATCCATCCGCTCCGGCGGGACGCGCACCGACGGCGGAGCTTGCGCCGCTGACCGGCAGCCAGCTCGCGATCGGAACGATCGCGCTCTCGCTGGCCACCTTCATGAACGTGCTCGACACCTCGATCGCCAACGTCTCGATTCCGGCGATCGCCGGCGACCTCGGCGTCTCGCCCGACCAGGGCACCTGGGTGATCACGTCCTTCGGCGTCGCGAATGCGATCTCGCTCCCGCTCACCGGGTGGCTGACGCGCCGGTTCGGGCAGGTGAAGCTGTTCACGGCGTCGGT